>DAOQXO010000099.1:0-8880 GCA_035342635.1 Steroidobacteraceae bacterium | reverse complement strand
GGTTCTGCAGCAGAGTATGCGGGCTTCGTGGGGGTGTCGGTTATCGCGGGGCGGTTGGTTACGGGTTTCTTGATTGACAAGCTGTGGGCGCCGGGGATTGCGTTTGCCTTCTTGTCTGCGCCGGCCGTTTCGTGTCTGTTACTTTCCGTAGGTCTTCAATCCGATGTGTGGCTCGCGATCGCAGCGCTGATTGTTGGGTTAGCGGCCGGGGCGGAATTGGATCTGATCGCGTTCCTGGTAAGCCGATACTTCGGGCTCCGCCATTACGGGGCGATATATGGTGCTGTATTCGTATTCTTTGCTGTCGGATCCGGTTTCGCTCCGGCAGTGTTCGGTAGTGTCTATGATCGATTTCACACGTACACGCCAATCCTTGTTGTGGCTGCCAGCCTTTTTGTTGTAGGTGGCAGTCTCTTGCTGCTCTTGGGGAAGTACCCCGAGCTGCGTGAACAGAAGCCGAATTCGGTGGAGGTGCGAGACTGAAGTTCGCGGTCTCCCGCATCTTCTCAAGCAATTGGGGGAGTTCATCCGTGCCGAGGGCGCGGCTTCGCGCCCTCTCCGTTTCGTCCGCATCGAGGCGTGGGGGGAAATCAGCAGCCGGATTGCTCGGCGCGATGCGACGCCGCACGCCAAACGCGAAGATGCGCTGTGTGAATCGCAGCAGATTATTCGCCGCAGTCGGCGCACGCCCCTTGAGATCATCGAGCATCCGGGCAACGTCCGCAGGCGTGATATCTCTCGCCGCGAGGCGGCCGAGTTTCGGTACCAGGTACTTGTCGAGATACCTCCGCGGCACTCCCGGATGCTTGAGCCCGCGCGCCTGGACCTCGACGCGATACCAGTCTTCGCAAAGCGCCTTGAAGGAACCTTTCTGCCGTTCATCCTCCATCGCTGCGCGCAGCACGCTAAGGGGATTCTGCTGCCGGTCTTCTAGCACCCGCGCCTGGCGTGCCTGGAAGCGGGCCAGCGCCAGCGACATGTCGGGATAGTTGCCGAGCGTGAGCCAGTGCACTTTACCTGCGAATCTATTGCGCAGCGTTCACGAAGCGCCATCACGCGTCTGCTTGCGCAAGTACAGCCCATCGCCATCGCTGAGCAGCACCGACTTGCCGGACCTCTGTGCCCGTTCGGCCGGGAGCGCCGTGAGTTTCGCGCGTGCCATTTCGTCCCCTTGCTCGTCGAGTCCCAGCTACCGATCCAGCTACAAGATTGGCTCAGACGAGAATGGACGCCAGTGGACGAATCTGGTCAAAAATCGCTGAAACTCAGGGGCTTAACGCATCTTTCGCGGAAGTCTGCAGACGCCCCCGGAACCTACTCGACGTTCTGCACCTGCTCGCGCATCTGCTCGATCAGCACCTTCATGTCGACCGCGAGGCGCGTGGTGTCGAGGTCCTGCGACTTGGACGAGAGCGTGTTGGCCTCGCGATTGAACTCCTGCATCAGGAAGTCGAGGCGCCGGCCCGCCGGTTCGCCGCTCATGATGATCCGTCGCGTCTCGTCGATGTGGCCCGCCAGGCGGTCGAGCTCCTCGGCGACATCGAGCCGCTGCAGCAGCATCACGATTTCCTGTTCGACGCGGTCCTGGTCGACCTGGCCCTGCAGCTCGGCGATACGCTCCTCGAGCCGGCTGCGCACCCGCGTGTGCACCTCGGGCAGGCGGGCGCGCACCTGCGCGACGAGCGCCTCGAGCGCCGTGCAGCGCTCGCCGATCAGGTCGCGCAGCCGCTCGCCCTCGCGGGTGCGCGCGGCGACGAGATCGCGCGCAGTCGCGGCGAACAGCTCGTTCAGCGCGGCTCGCAGCCCTTCCGTGTCGACCTGCACTTCGCGGATCACGCCCGGCCAGCGCAGCACGTCGAGCGCGTCCACGGTGTGGCCTTCGGGCAGGGCGCGCATGACCTCATTGAGGCGCGTGACGAGCCGCGCGAGCGCCGCCTCATCGATGTCGAGGGCGCGGGCGGCGCCCTCGGCCGCCCGCAGGTGCACGGTGCAGTCCACCTTGCCGCGCTTGACCTCGCGGGCAAGTGCCTGGCGCAGGTCCGACTCGCAGCCGCGCAGCTCCTCCGGCAGGCGGAACTGCGACTCGAGGAAGCGGTGGTTGACGCTGCGCAGCTCGCAGGTGAGGCTGCCCCAGGGTCCGGTGGCCTCGCCGCGGGCGAAGCCTGTCATGCTGGTGATCATTGACTGGCGTAGTGTTATAAAGCGCCGCCCAGTTTAGCCAACGACGAAGGTTGCCGCTTGCGCATTGATTACGCCGAACTCAGCCTCGTCGGAGCCCGCGAAGACAACCAGGACCGCGTCGGGGCGGGCGTTTCGGAGGACGCCGCGATGCTGGTCGCCGTCGACGGCATGGGCGGACACGCCGATGGAGAGCGCGCGGCGGAGACCGCCCTCAAAGTGCTGATGGAGTCGTTCTGGCACACTCCCCAGCCGCTGTTCGATCCCATCGGCTTCCTGCATCTCACCCTCGGGCGCGCGCACGAAGAGGTGGTGAAGCTCGGCGCGGCACTGCCGCTCGAGCATCGCCCCCGCGCGACCTGTGCGGTCTGCATCGTGCAGGGCGATTCGGCCTACTGGGCCCATATCGGCGACAGCCGCGTCTATCACCTGCGCGGCCAGGCAATCGCCGCGCGCACGCGCGACCACAGCCACGTCGAGTTCCTGCTGCGCGAGGGTGTGATCACGGCCGAGCAGGTGCTCAGCCATCCGATGCGCAACTTCGTCGAGTCCTGCGTGGGCGGCGATTCGATCCTGCCGGAGATGACGATCACCGGGCGGCGGCGGTTGCTGCCTGGCGACGTGCTGCTCGTGTGCACCGACGGTTTCTGGGGCAATCTCACCGACGCCGATATCGCCGAGGGCCTGCCGAACGGCGGCGGCAGCCTGCGTGAGAACCTCGGCAAGCTCGCCGAGCGCGCCGTGCTGATCGGTGGCGGGGCGAGCGACAACACCACGGCGGCGGCACTGCGCTGGATGGGCGCCAAGTGAACGCTCGCGCCGATGGCCGCGCACCCGATGCGCTGCGCGCGGTGCGCTTCACGCGCCATTTCACGCGCTACGCCGAGGGATCCGTGCTGGTCGAATTCGGCGCCACGCAGGTGCTGTGCACGGCGAGCATCGAAGATGGCGTGCCGGGGTTTCTGCGCGGCAAGGGCCAGGGCTGGGTCACGGCCGAGTACGGCATGCTGCCGCGCTCGACCCACACGCGCAGCGCGCGCGAGGCCGCGCGCGGCAAGCAGACCGGACGCACGCAGGAGATCCAGCGCCTCATCGGCCGCAGCCTGCGCGCGGTGATCGACCTCGCGGCGCTCGGCGAGCGCACCGTCACGCTCGACTGCGACGTGCTGCAGGCCGACGGCGGCACGCGCACGGCGGCGATCACTGGCGGTTTCGTGGCGCTGGCGGATGCCTGCCAGACGCTGGTGAAACGCGGCGCGCTGGCCGCCCCGCCGCTGCACGGGCAGGTCGCCGCGGTGTCCGTCGGCATCGTCGACGGCACGCCGGTGCTCGACCTCGACTATCGCGAGGATTCGAGCGCCGAGACCGACATGAACGTCGTCATGCAGAGCGGGGGCGGCTTCGTCGAGGTGCAGGGCACCGCCGAGGGCCATGCGTTTCGCCGCCACGAACTCGACCAGCTGCTCGACCTCGCCGTGGGCGGCACCGCGACGCTGTTTGCGCTGCAGGCGCAGGCGCTCGCGGCCCACTGACCGGGAGCGCGCATGCGAGTCGTGGTCGCGACCGCGAACCGGGGCAAGCTCGGTGAGCTCGCGGCGCTGCTTGCGCCGCTCGGCGTCGAGACGCTCGCGCAGTCCGTGTTCGGTATCGCGCCGCCGCCCGAGACCGGCGCCACCTTTCTCGACAACGCGCTCATCAAGGCGCGCCACGCGGCACGGATCGCGGGGTTGCCCGCGATCGCCGACGACTCCGGGCTCGAAGTCGATGCGCTGGATGGCGCGCCGGGCGTGTACTCCGCGCGCTTCGCGGGCGAAGATGCCGACGATGTAGCCAACAATGCGAAGCTGCTGGCAGCACTCGCCAATGTTCCAGAAGAGAAACGCTCGGCCCGATATCGAGCGCTGATTGTGCTCGTTAGAGACCCAGACGACCCCGCGCCGCTCGTCGGCGAGGGCGGCTGGGAAGGCCATATCGCCACCGCGCCCCGCGGTCGAGGCGGCTTCGGTTACGACCCGCTGTTCATTCCCGCCGGCAGCGCCTGCACGGCGGCCGAACTCACGCCAGCGGAGAAGAATTCGCGCAGCCATCGTGCCGCTGCGCTGCGCGCGCTCATGGCGCAGTGGCCGCGATGAGTGCGGCGCCCATGCCGCCGCCGCTCGCGCTCTACGTGCACTTCCCGTGGTGCGTGAGCAAGTGCCCGTACTGCGATTTCAATTCGCACGCCGTGCAGGGCGGGGTGCCCGCGGAGCGCTACCTCGCCGCGCTCGAGGCCGACCTCGCGGTGCAGGCGCCACGCGCCGCGGGCCGGGAGATCGTGAGTGTCTTCTTCGGTGGCGGCACACCGAGCCTGTTTCCGCCGGAGGCCATCGCCCGGGTGCTCGCGACGGCGCGCCGCCATCTCGCCTTCGTGCCCGACGCCGAGATCACGCTTGAGGCGAACCCCGGCACGATCGAGCGCGGGCGCTTTGCCGGATACCGCGATGCCGGCGTCAACCGCGCGTCGCTCGGTGCGCAGAGTTTCGATCCGGCGACGCTGAAGGTCCTCGGGCGCATCCACTCGCCCGACGAGACGCGTGCAGCCGCCGCCGAACTGCACGCGGCGGGGCTCGAAAACTTCAACCTCGACCTGATGTATGCACTGCCCTCGCAGTCGATCGCCGCGGCGCTCCTCGATGTGGACGCGGCGCTCGCGCTCGCGCCCGCGCACCTGTCGCACTACCAGCTGACACTCGAGCCCGGCACCGTATTCGCGGCCCGCCCGCCGCCGCTGCCCGACGACGACACAGCGCATGCGATGCTGCAGGCCTGCCTCGAGCGCCTCGGCGCGCACGGCTTCGCCCGTTACGAGGTATCGGCGTATGCCCGTACGGGCCGCCGCTGCCGCCACAACCTCAACTACTGGCAGTTCGGCGATTACCTCGGCATCGGCGCCGGCGCACACGGCAAGCTCACGACGCCCGATGACGACGCACCGGAGGAGGGGCTGTGGCGGATCACGCGCACGACACAGCCGCGCGAGCCGCGCCGCTACATGGCGGCCGCAGGCGATCCGCCGCCAGCGCGTGCCGTGGCGCGCGAGGAGATCCCGTTCGAGTTCATGATGAACGCGCTGCGCCTGGCCGAGGGCTTCACGCGCGCGATGTTCAGCGCGCGAACCGGCCTGGCCTGGGCAGGGATCGAGCCGGCAATCCAGCGACTGGCCGCCCGCGGCCTGCTCGAAGTGGACGCATCGGCCTGCCGCCCGACGGCCCGGGGCCTCGATTTCCTCAACGAGGTGCTGGTCGAGTTCCTTCCGGAATCGCGAGCCACGGCAGCAGGTTAGGCGCGTTGCCGCCATGTGGCCGCAGGTTTTATTCACAGCCGGGGGCAGGCCACGCAAATGAGCGCATTACGTCTCATTGTGGCCAAACAGCTGAATGTGATTGACGTAAGCCTATGATTATACAGGGCTAAACAGCCTGGTCATTTTTTGACCAAGACGACGGATAGCCAATTTGACTGCGCATTTGCGAAACCGCAATGGGCGATACCCACAAAGTTATCCACACATTCTGTGGATAACGGCGGGCCTTCGGCGCCGCCCTGGTCGCGCCACTTGAGACACCCGTCTCCGCCCGCTAAACTGCGCGCCCTTTTGGGCCGGCCTTACCCCCCAACCGAGCAGCATCATGAAAGCCGAAACGCACCCGAACTACACGGAAATCAACGTGACCTGCACCTGCGGGAACTCGTTCAAGACGCGCTCGACGCTCGGCCACGACCTTCAGGTCGAAGTGTGCTCGGCCTGCCACCCGTTCTACACGGGCAAGCAGAAGATCGTCGACACCGCCGGCCGCGTCGACAAATTCCGCAAGAAGTACGCGACCGCCGCCACCCGCTGAGAGGCGCGCGCACGGGGCGCGCGCACCGGAACTGTTGCGGCGGAGCGGGATCGTAGCTATATGGCTCGAACTCCTGCCTGAGGTGTGCCGCGCATGTTCCGACCTCTTGCCATTCTCGCGCTGACTGCCGCTGCAGCGGTGCTGCCCGTGCTCGCGGCCGAAGAGCATCGGGAAAGCGAAACCTCGCGCAAGGCGCATCCGGAAATCCTCAAGTTCTATGGCCTGTACGAAGACCAGGCCATGCAGGACTACATCAACGAGGTGGGCACGCGCGTCGCGCGCAGCAGCGACTGGCCCAATGCCGAGTTCAAATTCTTCGTCCTCGACGACGATTCGATCAACGCATTCACGACCGGCTGCTGCTATGTGTACATACATCGCGGCCTGATGACCTATCTCGAGAGCGAGGCGGAACTCGCCACCGTGTTGGGCCACGAGATTGCGCACGTCACGGCCAAGCACCCGCAGAAGCGGCGTGCGCAGGGCCTGCTGGCGAATATCCTCGCGATCGGCGCGACCCTCGCGACCGGTTCCGGGGCGCTCGGCCAGCTCGCGAATATGGGCGCCGGCGCCTGGGTGCAGGGTTACGGCCGCGAGAACGAGATGGAAGCCGACCGCCTCGGCCTGAAATTCTCGACCAAGGCCGGCTACCGCCCCGAGGCGATGGCCGAGGTGTTCAGGGTCTTCAAGGACCAGGAGCGTTTCGAGATGGAGCGCGCCCGCTCCGAGGGCCGCGAGCCACGCGTCTACCACGGCGTCTTCTCCTCGCACCCGGCGCCCGACGCGCGCACCGTGCAGGCCGCCAAGGCCGCTGCGCGCATCACGACCGAGCCCGAGGGCGGCTGGATCGACAATCGGCAGATCTTCCTGCGCAACCTCGACGGCATGCCCTACGGGTCGAGCCGCGTGCAGGGCATCGTGCGCGACAACCGCTTCTACCACGCGACCATGGGCATCACGATGGCCTTCCCGCGCGGCTGGAACGTCGAGAACATGCGTGACCGCATCATCGCCTTCACGCGCAACCGCGACAGCATCGTGCAGGTGACGCTCGAGCCGCATCCACCGGCGCAGGCGCCGCGAGAGTTCCTGCTGACGCGCCTGAAGGGCGCCTCGGTCGCACACGGCGAGGCTATCGAGTCGAACGGCATGCAGGGCTATACCGTCGTCACGCGCAACGGCTCGCCGCTCGATGGCGGCAAGGGTCCGGTGCGCTGGGTCACGCTGTACAACAACGCTGGCGGCGCGTTCGTGTTCGCCGGCGCGAGCCGCACGTCGCTCAATTCGCGTCCCGAGGCCGACGGCGTCGTGCTGTCGGTCGCGCAGACGACGCGCGGGCTCAGGCCCGCGGAGTTCCCGCTCGCCGAGCCGTACCGCATCGCCGTCGTGCCGTACGACGGCCGCACCACGCTCGCGCAGCATGCGGCCGAGCTGCCGGTCGAGCGCTACAAGCTCGAGGAGCTGCAGCTGATGAACGGCCTGTATCCGAACCGGCAGCCGGATTTCGGCCAGCTTCTCAAAGTCGTGCAGTAGCGCCCGCGCGCCGCTGAGCGGCGTTTGCGGTCAGCCCGCCTTGATTCCGGCGGCTTGCCATGGAATCCTCGCAATCCCTCTTGGCGTCGCGCGCCGCGGCCGTATCCTGGAACTTCGTCTGCATGCCCAGCAAAAAATTCGAACTCGTCGATAACAGCACCGGCACCAAGTCCGATCTTCCCGTCCGTTCCGGCACCATCGGTCCCGATGTGCTCGACATCAGCTCGCTGACCAGGAACCACGGGGCCTTCACCTTCGACCCGGGCTTCATGGCGACCGCCAGTACCGAGAGTCGCATCACCTACATCGACGGCGACAAGGGCATCCTGCTGTATCGCGGCTACCCGATCGAGCAGCTCGCCGAGAAGAGCTCGTTCATCGAGGTCGCCTACCTGCTGTTGAATGGTGAGCTGCCGGACCAGAAACAGCTGGCCGAGTTCACGGCGAACATCTCGCGGCACACGATGATCAACGAGTCGTTGCTGCGCATGTTCAACGGCTTCCACTACAACGCACATCCGATGGCCATGGTGTCGGGCATCGTCGCGTCGATGTCGGCCTTCTACCACGACTCGATGGACATCAATAATCCGCGTCACCGCGAGATCTTCGCGCACCGGATCATCGCCAAGCTGCCGACGATCTCGGCGGCTGCCTACAAGCATTCGCTCGGTCAGCCGTTCGTCTATCCGCGCAACGACCTCGATTACTGCGCCAACCTGCTGCACATGTTCTACGCGGTGCCGTGCGAGCCGTACGATGTCGATCCGCTCGCCGCGCAGGCGCTCGACCTGCTGCTGATCCTGCACGCCGACCACGAGCAGAACGCGAGCACGTCGACCGTGCGCCTCGCGGGCTCGACCGGCGCCAACCCCTACGCGGCGATCTCGGCCGGTGTGTCGGCGCTGTGGGGCCCCGCGCATGGCGGGGCGAACGAAGCGGTGCTCGAGATGCTGGAGTCGATCGGCACGGCCGACAACATCCCGAAGTTCCTCGCCAAGGTGAAGGACAAGAGCTCCAACGTTCGCCTGATGGGCTTCGGCCACCGCGTCTACAAGAACTTCGATCCGCGCGCGAAGATCATCCGCGAGATGTGCCACAAGGTGCTCGCGAAGATGGGCCGCGCCGACAACCCGCTGCTCGAGCTCGGCGAGCGACTCGAGGAAATCGCGCTGCAGGACGATTACTTCATCTCGCGCAGGCTCTACCCGAACGTGGATTTCTACTCGGGCATCATCTACAGCGCGCTCGGCATTCCGCGCTCGATGTTCACGGTGATGTTCGCGGT
>DAOQXO010000098.1:0-9007 GCA_035342635.1 Steroidobacteraceae bacterium | reverse complement strand
AACTACCTCACCTCACTCCACTCGTCAGTAGGTTCTGCCGCCCAGACTCCTAGGCCGCGCGCGAGCCGGCCAGAGGCCGTGCGCGCGCCCGGCTAGCCTGCCCCGCCGTCCAGCAGGTCGGCGGCATGGTCCACCGCCGGGAATTCCTCATGCTTGCGCCGCTCGCGCGAGCTGTCGGGGCGCCTCACCGCAATGACCTGCGCGATGCCCGCGGCACGCGCGGCGCGCAGCACCGGCAGGCTGTCGTCGATGAACAGCGTGCGGGCCGGATCGAAATGCAGGGCGGCACGCACGCCCTGCCAGAAGCGCGGGTCTTCCTTCGGCGCCCCGAAGGCCTGCGAACTCCACGCGGCGTCGAAATAGTCCCGTACCGACGTGGCGTCGTCCTTGATCGCCAGGGTCACGGGATGGGAATTGGTGAGCAGCACGAGGCGCTTGCCGAGCCCGCGCAGCGCGATCAGCAGCTCGCGCGCGCCGGGCAGCCAGGCGATGCGCGCCGCCTCTTCGCGGTGCAGCGCCGCGATATCGATGCCGAGTTCGCGCGACCAGTACTCGATGTCGTACCAGTCGAGCGTGCCCTCGACCGCCGTGAAGCGCGGCGCGAGGCTGCGCAGCGCCGCATCGCGGGCGACGCCGTTTTGCGACGCCCAGTCGTGCGGGATCCGCTCGAGCCACAGGTAGTTGTCGTATGCGAGGTCGAGCAGCGTGCCGTCCAGATCGAACAGCGCGGTGTCGATCGAGGCGAGATCAACGCGGGCGTTATGCATGGGGTGGCCTATGATACCTGCACGATGCCCGGATTGATCGACCTGCACACCCATAGCAACCGCTCGGACGGCGTGCTCGGCCCCGGCGCGCTGGTCGCACGTGCCGCGGAGCGCGGCGTCACGCTGCTCGCGCTCACCGACCACGACACCGTCGACGGCTGCGCCGAGGCGCAGGCGGCCTGCGTGGGCTTCGGGATCCGTTTCGTGCCCGGCATCGAGATCTCGACGCGCTGGCGCGGCCAGGCGATACATGTCGTCGGCCTCGGCGTCGATGCCGTCGCAACCGGCATCGCGGCGCAGATCGACGATGTCACGCGGCGGCGCCGCGAGCGCGTGCTCGCGATCGGCGAGCGCCTCGCCACCCGCAGCCGCCTTCCGGGACGCGACATCGCCGCGCGCGCTCTCGAAGGCGGGGGCGTGCCGACGCGCATGCACCTCGCGCGCAGCCTCGTCGCACTGGGCTACGCCGACGACACCCAGCACGCCTTCGATCGCTGGCTGAATCGCGACCGGCCGGGGCATGTGCCGGTCGAGTGGCCCGAGCTCGATACCGCATTGCCGCGCCTCGTCGAATCCTGCCGGGCCACGGTGCTCGCGCACCCGCATCGCTATCGCCTCTCCGGCGGCGCGTTGCGCCAGCTGGTCACGGACTTCACGGCGGGCGGCGGCAGCGCCCTCGAGGTGAGCATGGCGGGCATGAGCCCCGGCGATCACGATCGGCTCGCGAGCCTCGCGCGCAGGCACGCGCTCGCGGGCTCCGCCGGCTCCGATTTCCACGATCCGGCGGTGCCGTGGAATCCGCTGGGCCGCTTCGCTAAGCTACCCGACGGCATCGCCCCGGTAACCGAGCGCATCGCCGATTCGTGATGATCGAAATCGAAGATAACGTCGATCGCGAGCTGTTCCGCAACATCGAGAAGCTGCGGCAGCTGCGCATCGAGCATCGCGACCTCGACCAGGTGATCGAGCGCCTGTCGATGGACATCCACGTCGACGAACTGCAGCTGAAGCGGCTGAAGCGCCGCAAACTCGGCCTCAAGGACCAGATCACCCGCCTCGAGAGCGAACTGATTCCCGATCTCAATGCCTAGCCCGGAAACCGCAGTGCGCGAGGCGCGATGAACAAGAACGACGGCGCCGTGCAGGCATTCTTCGCCACGCTGACCGATCCCACGATACTGCTCGAGCTGTTCGCCATCCTGATCTCGGCCCTGGTCGCGATCGCCCTGGCCGGGTTCCTGCGCGCGTGGTACCGCAGGGGCTACGGCAGCGCGCACCGCAGCGGCTTCTCGGCACGGGTCCTCGATGCCACGGTGATCGTGCTGCCCATCCTGCTGACGCTCGGCGTGCTGTTCGCCGTCTACGTCGCGTTCGCGGCCAAAGGCCTCGGGACCGGCCTGCTGAATCGCGCCATGCAGCTCACCGCCGCGCTGCTGGTGGTGCGCTTCGGCGTCTACCTGCTGCGCCAGCTGCTCGGCGAGGACTCCTGGCTCAAGGGCTGGCAGAACCAGTTCACGTTCGTCGTCTGGCTTGCGGTCGCCTTCGAGCTGCTCGGCTGGTTCGAGCGCGTCGAAGGGGCGATGAACAACATCGACCTGCTGCCCGGCAAGGAAACCTTCACGGTCTGGGAGCTGCTGAAGACCCTGGTGATCATCTCGATCATCGTGATGGCCACGTCGCTGATCGCGCGCACCATCGAGCGGCGCGTGATGAAGATGACCGCACTCGCGATGTCGACGCGCCTCGGCATCTCGAAATTTTCCTACTTCTTCCTGATCACCCTCGGCCTGCTGCTCGGCTTCAATGCGGCGGGCGTCGACTTCACCGCGCTCACGCTGCTCACCGGCGCGATCGGCGTCGGCCTCGGCTTCGGCTTGCAGGCGATCGCCAGCAATTTCCTCTCCGGCTTCGTGCTGCTGATGGACAAATCGATCAAGCCCGGCGACGTGATCAGCTTCACCAGCGCCGCGGGACCCACCTCCGGCGGCTTCACCGCCGACAACTTCGGCTGGGTACAGGAACTGCGCGGCCGCTACATCGTCGTGCGCGACCGCGATGGCATCGAGACCCTGGTGCCCAACCAGTTCGTGATCACCAATTCGGTGATCAACTGGAGCTACTCGGACGCCCGCGTGCGCCTGCGCCTGCCGGTCATGATCAGCTACCGGGACGACCCCGAGAAGGCGCTGCTGCTGCTGCAACACGCGGCCGCCGATCATCCGCGCATCCTGCGCGAGCCCGGGCCGGTCACGCGCCTGATGTCGTTCGAGGACTACGGCATGCGCCTCGAGGTGCGCTTCTGGATCGCCGATCCGATGAACGGCGTGAACAACGTGCGTTCCGACGTGAACCGCGCGATCGTCCGCCTCTTCCGCGAGGCGGGCATCACGATTCCGGTGGCCCAGCGCGAGCTGCGCATGTTGCCCGCACTCGACAATGACCATCCAGATCTCGCGCCAGCTCGAGATACCTGACAGCGACCTGTCGGTGACGTTCATCCGCGCGTCGGGTCCCGGCGGGCAGAACGTCAACAAGGTCGCCTCGGCCGTGCAGCTGCGCTTCGACCTCGCCGGCACCACGGTGCTCGCGCCGCGCGTCAAGGAGAGGCTGCGCGCGCTCGCCGGCCAGCGCCTGACGGACGACGGCGCGATCCTGATCCAGGCCAGGTCCCATCGCAGCCAGGCCGGCAACCGCCGCGACGCCGAGGAGCGGCTCGCGGACCTCGTGCGCCGCGCGCTGATCGAACCGAAGCAGCGCCGCCCCACCAGACCGACCCGCGCCTCGAAGGAACGCCGGCTCGAATCCAAGGCGCGCGCCCAGCGCACCAAGCGCCTGCGCGCCCGCGTCGGGCGCGACGACTAGCCTCAGGTCTCGGTCGGCGGCTGATCGCCGCTGAACATCACCGGCGTGGCTCCGATGACCTCGCCGATCGTCGCGCGGTCGCTCACATAGAGCTTCACTTCGCGGTCGAACTTGAGCGGACCCGCGACCACTGCGCCGGGCGCTATGACGATGACCGGAATCTTTTCGCCTATCGTGACGGTCATGCCGGTCGAGTGCTCGATACGGATGCCGCCGTCGATGCGCGAATCGGTGCCGACATGGATGTTGCCGGCCACGGTCTTGATGTCGCCGCCGACGTGCGCGGCGTCGATCGTGAACAGACCGTTGACATTGCGGAGCGAGCCGGTGACATCCGCGCCCCGGGCCAGCTTGATGTCGCCATTGACCGTCGACACGTCGCCGGCCACGCGCGCCTGCTCGCCGAGCGCGATCGAACCATTGACCGTGCCCAGCTGGCTGGCGCTCGCGCCCTCGCCGAGTGAAATCGAGCCATTGACCGTCCCGGCGGCGAGCACCGCCGCGCCGGGCGCCACCTTGATCGAACCGTTCACGGTCGATGCGTCCGCGGCGGGCTGCCCTGCAGCCACGTTGACCGGCCCGTTGATGCGCTCATTGCCATCGCCCTGGAGACAGCCCGCACAGGCAAGGGCCGGCAGCAGTGCAAATACGAACTTCAGCATTTCGATGCTCCTTTACGAAATCGTCGGATCGGTCCTGGCGGTACGCTCACCGATGCGCTCGGCCTCCGACTTGGCCAGCGTGGCCATGGCAGTCGGCGGGCGCTCGAGATAGCGGATCACCCGCGGCGCGCCGTCACCGCGATGATAACGGCGAACGCGCTCTTCGATGTCGCGATCCGCCTTCGTCAGGCGCAGGCGCCGGCGCAGGTGCGCCACCCAGGTGGGACTGTGGAAGCGTTCGATCCACACCTCCGGGTCGTCCATGTTCCGCAGCAGCGTCCAGCCGCGGGCCCCGTCGCGGCGCCGCACGCGCTGCAGCTCTATCATCGCTGCCTCGAACGCGAGCCGGTCCTCCGCCGCGACCCGGTACTCGACATTGATCACGACCGGCCCGCTCTGCGGCACGATATCGACCTTGGGCGGCGTCGCCGGTATGTCGACACGCAGCGATTCGAGGTCGAGGCTCTCGGCCTGGGGCGTACGCAACCAGCGCCCGAGCGCGATCGAGGCAAGCATGCCGCAGCCCGCGCCGATCAGGCTGTAGCGCAGGCCCGAGGTATGCGCGATCTCGCCCCACGCCCAGCTGCCGATCGCGAGGCCACCAAAGGTCACCATCTGGTAGATCGCCACCGAGCGCCCGACGACCCATCGCGGCGAGGACACCTGCACCGAGGTATTGAGCGTCGAGAGAGTGATCACCCAGGCGGCGCCGGCCGCGACCAGCGCCAGAATCGTCGTGGCGAGCCAGGGACTCATCGCGACCGCAATCGTGCCCAGCCCGAACATCACGCTGGCAACGCGCACCAGGGTCTCGTTCGACATGCGCTGGCGCAGCTGGGCGACCGTCAGCGCACCGACGACCGCACCACCGCCGAACGCGCCGAGCAGCACGCCGTAGGTGATCGCGCCGCCGGCGACCAGGTCACGCGCGACGAGCGGCAGCAAGGCCCACACCGCGCTGCCCAGGAAGCCGAACACCAGGGCGCGGACGAAGATGGCCACCAGCGCGGGCGACAGGCGCGCATAGCGCAGGCCCGCGATCATCGCGACGCCGAGGCTCTCGGGCGGCAGCGTACGCCGTGGCGCCGGCCGCTTCCATGAGGCGAGCACGACGATGAGCCCGACATACGAGACCGCATTGATCGCGAACGCGAACGTGGCGCCGAACGCCGCGACGATCGCGCCGCCGATCGCCGGTCCGACGGTGCGCGCGATATTGAAGCCGAGGCTGTTGAGCGCCACGGCATCCGGCACCAGCTCGCGCGGCACCTGCTCACCGACCGACGACTGCCAGGCCGGCCCGTAGAGCGCCGCGCCGCAGCCGAGGATGAACGTGAAGCCGAGCAGCATCCACGGCGTGATATGACCAAGCCAGGATACGATCGCGAGTGCGACCGACACCGCGACCATGATGCCCAGCGCGACCAGCATCAGGCGACGGCGGTCCCAGATGTCCGAGATCGACCCCGCGACCAGCGACAGCAGCATGATCGGCAGCGTGGTCGACGTCTGCACCAGCGCCACCATGTCGGCCGACGGCGCGATGGACAGCATCAGCCAGGAGGCGCCGACGCCCTGGATCAGGCTGCCGAAGGTCGAGATGAGCGTCGCGATCCAGATGGCCGCGAAAATGCGCACCTGAAAGGGCCCGAGGGTGTTCGCGCGCCAGCGCTCGAAGCTGGCGTTCATCGGCGACCACGCAGCGGGGCGGCTTTGGTGCGCCCCTCGCCGGTGCGTTCCCAGTGCGCGAGCCGGCGACGGATGCGCCACTTGCGCAGCAGGTTGAGCGGCTTCGCGCGCCGCGCGCCGGCGCCCGCGAGCAGCCTGTCGACCGCCGCGAGCACGCGCTCGGCGGAGCGGCCGTCACGCTCGGGATGCAGGGCCTGCGCATGCGCGCGGATCGCCTCCAGCAGCGATGGCGGCGGCGACAGCGCACGCTCGATCGCCGCCTCGAGCTCGCCGGATTCCCGGATATCGATCAGGTAAGGGCCCGGCCGCAGGTTGCGGCAGGTGACCACGGGACGCAGCGTGAGCAGGAACTCGTGCAGCGCCGAGGACGTATCCGAGACCATCACATCGGCGTCGGGGAACAGCTCGAGGATATTGTCGTTGTCCGCGAACCTGAGGTTCGGGCCGGCGAGCGCGCGGTACTTCGCGACCGTGGCCGGATTCATCTTCGGATGCAGGGTCACCGTCCAGTCCCAGCGGCCGGTGCGCGCCAGCGCGGCCACGGTGTCGTACAGCAGCTCCGCGGCGCTCCATGACGGCGAGAACGTGGAGTGATAGAGGATGCGGGGACGCGCATGCGCGCCCGCGCCCTGCGACGCCAGCGCGCGAAAGAACGGATCGAGCTTCGGCCAGCCGGTCTGCGCCACGGTGAAATACCCCAGCCTGGCCGCGAGCGCCTCGAAAGCGGCGGTGTCCGCCGGCCCGGTGGTGCAGTAGAGGTCGAACAGGCCGCGCACATGGATGTGGCGCGGCTTGCCGGCGTCGAACCCGTGGAACACCTGCACCTTCACGCCGCTGGCGAAATAAGGCACGAGATCGTTACAGGTGATCACGGCATCGGAGCGCCAGCGCCGCACCGCCGCCATGTCCGCAAGCCGCTCGTCGTCCGCGCCCAGCAGCTCGGCTCCCGGCCCGCCGAGATACCAGGCCACGGTATCGCCCTGCCGGCGGGCCGCCTCGGCGATGGGCCGCAGGATCGCGATCACATAGCGTTCCGAACCGTAGAGGATCAGGCGCTTCACGCCTCGCCTCCCTGCGCGACCCGCTGCATCAGCCGCCACAGCGCCTCGACATGCTCGCGCTCGGTACTCTCGACGCCGAACGACACGCGTACCATCCAGCGCCCCTCGAGCTGCGAGGGCGTGAGGTAGGCCTTGCCCGAAGCGTTCAGGCGGCCCACCCACGCGAGCGTGTGGGCATCGAGCGCCTCGCCCGCAACGCCCGGCGGTTCGTGGCGCACGCACACGGTTTGCAGCGGCACCGGCGCAAGGCGCCGCCAGTGCTCGGCCGCATCGATGCGGGAGGCGAACCAGCGCGCATGGGTCAGGTCGCGCCGCAGACGCACCTGCAGGCCCGCGACGCCCTGCTCGCGGATCAGGAACCAGAGCTTCAGCGCACGCATGCGCCGCCCGAGCGGCACGCCCCAGTCGCGATAATTGGTGGTCGCATCGTCGGCGGCCGTGCGCAGGTAACTGGGATTCGTCGACATCACGCGCACGAGATGCTGCGGGTCGCGCACGAAATACACCGAACAGTCCATCGAGGCACCGAGCCACTTGTGCGGGTTGACGACGATCGAATCGGCGCCCTCGATGCCCGCCCAGAGCGCGCGGCATTCGGGCAGGATCATTGCCGAGCCGCCCATCGCCCCATCGACGTGCAGCCACAGGCCATGACTTGCGGCCACCGCGGCGATCTCGCCCACCGGATCGATCGCAGTCGTACCCGTGGTGCCGACCGTCGCGACCACCGCGCACGGCAGCGCCCCGCGCGCCAGATCCTCGGCGACCAGGTCCGCGAGCGCATCGGCGCGCATCGCGAAATCCTCGTCGACCGGCACCAGCCGCAGGTGATCGCGACCGAAGCCGGCGAGCAGCGCAGCCTTCTCGACCGAACTGTGGCTGTGCGCCGAGGCATAGACGGTGAGCGGCCGGGCGACCGAGGCGAGCCCGCCGTGCGCCGCCGCGTACCCGGTGGCGCGCTCGCGCGCGCAGATGAGCGCGACGAGCGTCGCATCGGACGCCGTACCCTGGATCACGCCGCGAAACTCGGCCGGCAGCGCGAGCATCTGGCGCAGCCAGTCGGTGGTGAGCTCCTCCAGTTCGGTGAGCGCCGGACTCGACTGCCAGTTGAGCCCGAGCTGCGCGAGCCCCGTGCTCACGAGATCGCCGAGCACGGCCGCGAGCGCGCTGTTGGAGGGAAAATAGCCGAAGAAATTCGGGCTCTGCCAGTGGGTGCAGGCCGGCAGCAGCAGCGCATCGAGATCGCGACGGATCGCCTCCATCGGTTCGGCCGCGAGCGGCGGCGCAGCGGGCAGCGCGGCCCGCAGCTCGCCCGGGCGCACCTGCGCCAGCACGGGCGTCGCACCGCCCGCCACGCGGGCGCGGTAATCGGCGATCCAGTCGATCAACTCGTGGCCTGCGCGGCGGAATTCATCCGGGGTCATGTGTGCAGTGTAAAGGTGTCGTCAGACGGCGCGGAACTCGCGACGCATCACGACCGAGGGCAAGACGACTCCCGGCCGCAGCTCCACCGCGACATCGCGAACGCGCCCGAAGCCCAGCGCCGCGTAGAACGGCACCGCATTCAAGCTCGAATAGCACTCCAGGGCCAGGACGCCGGCCGACAGAGCCGCCACTTCGCACGAGCGATAAATGGCCCGCCCGAGGCCGCGCCCGACCCACGCCGGACGAGTCGCGAAATGCCGCAGATGCCCCACGCCAGGCTCGAGCGTCCCGGTTCCGGGCTGCTCGAGCGACCAGCCGCCGCAGCCGACCAACAAACCCGCCGGCGTCGCGGCGACGTAGAACCTGCCCGAGCTCAGCAGAACAGGGTTGGCCCGCGTCATCAGCTCGAGGGCCGGCGCGAGCGCCTTCTCCTCGTAGGCGGACGCCATGAGCACCGGATAGGACGACGCCAGCAGCTCGCCGACGGCGGCAGCGTCGTCCGGCGTCGCCACCCTGATTTTTTCCTGGTCCATGCCGGCCC
>DAOQXO010000097.1:0-9245 GCA_035342635.1 Steroidobacteraceae bacterium | reverse complement strand
GCGCTTGGGGTCGGCGATGGCCACGTGACCCTGACCGACGAGGCGGGCCACATCGTCGCCGTGGCGGTGCTCGAGCGTGCGGTGGAGGGCGGCCGGTGAACGTGCTCGTGTTCGACATCGAGACGGTGCCCGATGTCGAACTCGGGCGGCGCGCCTACGGGCTCGAGGGCCTTGCCGATGCCGAAGTGGCCAAGGCCATGTTCACGCGCCAGCGGCAGGCCACGGGCCACGACTTCCTGCCGCATGAGCAGCATCGCGTCGTCGCGATCTCCTGCGCGCTGCGCACGCGCGATACGCTGCGCGTGTGGAGCCTGGGTGACCGGGACTCGAACGAGGCCGACATCGTCGGGCGATTCTACGAGGGCATCGAGCGTTTCACGCCGGACCTCGTTTCGTGGAATGGCGGCGGTTTCGACCTGCCGGTCCTCAACTATCGCGCGCTCGCCGCCGGCATCCAGGCACCGACCTACTGGGAGACCGGCGACGGCAATACCTCGTTCCGTTACAACAACTATCTGAGCCGCTATCACTGGCGCCATCTCGACCTGATGGACGTCTTGTCCGGCATGCAGGCGCGGGCGCGCGCCTCCCTCGAGGACATGGCGCACCTGCTCGGTCTGCCGGGCAAGCTCGGTTTCTCGGGTGCGATGGTCTGGGATGCGTATCTCGACGGCGAGATCGACGCGATCCGCCGCTATTGCGAGACCGACGTGCTGAACACCTACCTCGTCTATCTGCGCTTCGAACTGCTGCGCGGCCATTTCTCGCGCGAGCAGTACGCGGCCGAGGTCGAGCAGCTGCGCGCGCTGCTCGAGGCCTCAGGCGAGCCGCACCACGCCGAATTCCTGGCCGCATGGACGACATCGAAGCGGGCGTAGTCACCGCGCTCAACCACGACGGCGACGGCATCGTGAAGAGCGGCAAGACGGCGTTCGTGCCGGGTGTGCTGCCGGGGGAAACCGTGCGCTTTCGCCGCACACGCCGTCACCGCCAGCACGATGAGGCGCAGCTCGTCGAAGTGCTGGTGCCCGCCGCGGACCGGGTCGAGCCGCAATGCCCGCACTTCGGCACCTGCGGCGGCTGCGCCCTGCAGCATCTCGCGCCGGCTGCGCAGCTCGCCGCCAAGGCCGCCGAACTCGCGGACAGTCTCGCGCGCATCGGGCGCGTCGAGCCGCGCACATGGCTGGCTCCGCTCGAAGGCCCGGTCTGGAACTACCGCCGTCGCGCACGGCTCTCGGCGCGCTACGTGCACAAGAAGGGGCGCTCGCTGGTCGGCTTTCGCGAGCGCTCGGCGCCCTATGTCGCCGAGATCGACTCCTGCCGCGTGCTTGCGCCGCCGTTCGATCAGTTGGTATCGCCGCTCTCTGCGCTGCTCACCGGGCTCACGATCCGCGAACGCGTGCCGCAGGTCGAAATCGCCTCCGGCGAGCGTGCCAACGCAGTGATCCTGCGTGTGCTGTCGACGCCGTCGGCCGACGACCTCGCGGCGATGCGGGCATTCGGCGCCGCCCACGATGTCACGATCTACCTGCAGTCGGGCGGCCTCGACACCGTGGCGCCGCTCGACGGCGTGCCGGCGCAACTCGACTATGAGCTGCCGGACTTCGGTCTGCGACTCGCGTTCGAACCGGTCGATTTCGTCCAGGTGAACGCCGCGATCAACCGCGCGCTGGTGTCGCGGGCGGTGGAGTGGCTGGATCCGGGTCCCGCGGACCGCGTACTCGATCTCTTCTGCGGGCTCGGCAATTTCACGCTGGCGCTCGCCCGTCGTGCAGGCGAGGTGGTCGGCGTCGAGGGGGATGCGGGCCTGATCGGGCGCGCGCGCGCCAATGCCGTGGGCAACGGCATCGACAATGCGACCTTCCATGTGGCCAACCTCGCCGCCGAGGACGTCGACCAGAGCCGCTGGTGGGCGGGTGGCTTCACTCAGGTACTGCTCGATCCGCCACGGGCCGGCGCCCGCGAAGTGCTGCCGGCCGTCGCGCGTCTTGCGCCACGGCGCATCGTCTACGTGTCCTGCCATCCGGGCACGCTCGCGCGCGATCTCGGCGAACTGGTGCACGAGCACGGCTACCTGCTGCAGGCCGCGGGCGTGCTCGACATGTTCCCGCACACGACGCACGTCGAATCGATGGCTGTGCTCGCGCGCGCATGACCGTGGCGCCTGCGGCGCCAATACCGGATACTTGTGCGCCATGACACTCGGCCCGCTGATGGTCGACCTGAAGGGCACGGAACTCGAGCCGCTCGAGCGCGAGATGCTCGCCCATCCGCTCGTCGGCAGCGTGATCCTCTTCGCGCGCAACTTCGTCGATCCAGAGCAGCTCGGCTACCTGACGGCGGCGATCCATGCGGTACGCCAACCGGCGCTGGTGATCGCCGTCGACCAGGAGGGCGGTCGCGTGCAGCGCTTCCGTCAGGGCTTCTCGCGTCTGCCGCCGCTGCGGCGCATCGGCCAGGAATACGACCTCGACCAGCGGCGCGGGCTCGAACTGGCGCGCTCACTCGGCTGGCTGATGGCAGCCGAGTTGCGCGCCTGCGGTGTCGACATCTCCTTCGCGCCCTGCGTCGATCTCGACTACGGCGTGAGCGAGGTGATCGGAGATCGCGCGTTCCATGCGCGCGCATCGGCCGTCGCCGACCTCGCCGTGGCCTACATGCACGGCATGCGCGATGCCGGCATGGGGGCAACCGCCAAGCATTTCCCGGGACACGGCGCGGTGGTCGCCGATTCCCACCACGCGCTGCCGGTCGATCGTCGCGATCTCGTCGACATGGACGACGACCTCGCGCCCTATCGGCGGCTGATTGCGAACGGACTGCCCGGCGTGATGGTCGCACACGTGGCGTTTCCGGCCGTCGACGATCCGCCGGCCAGCCTGTCGGCTCGCTGGATCCGCCAGCTGCTGCGCGAGGAGCTGGGATTCAGCGGGGTCGTGTTCAGCGACGACCTGTCGATGCGGGGGGCTGCGGCCGGCGGCGATATCGTCACGCGCTCGCGCGCGGCGCTGGCGGCGGGTTGCGACGTGCTCGCGGTGTGCAACGACCAGACCGCGGTGGCGACACTGCTCGATACGCTGCATGTGGAGCCCGACCCGGCAATGCACCTGCGGCTCGCGCGACTGCGCGGGCGAGAAGGATTGAGTCACTCGGCGCTGCTCGCCTCCGATGCGTGGCGACAGAGCCAGCGGGCACTGGCGCACTGCGCAGAGGCACCGGCACTGGAACTGGAAGCGGGGCGGGCATGAAGGATTGGTCGGCGGGATTCCTGCGCAGCGTGCTTGATGCGGCACCCGAGGGCATCGTGATCTGCGAAGCGGGCGAAGACCAGCCGGTGGTCTACGTGAACGCGGCGTTCGAATACCTGACGGGGCATGATGCGGCCGATCTGGTCGGGCGCAACCTCCGCCACCTTCAGGGTACCGACCGCGAACAGGAGGCCCGCTACCGAATGCAGCAGGCGATCGAGCGCGGCGATTCGTGCCAGGTGATGCTGCGCAACTACCGCAAGAGCGGCGGCGTGTACTGGGTCGACATCCACATGCAGCCGGTGCGCGATGCGTCCGGGCGGGTCACCCACTTCATCGGCTATCACCGCGATGCGAGCGACAGACCACGCACCGCCGTGCGCGCGCTGGCCGGCATGCCGAGCTGGATGCGCGAGGACCGGCTCTCGGGGCTCGCGACGCGCCCCTATTTCGAGGAGCTGCTGAAGCGCGACTGGGCGCTCGCGCAGCGCGAGATGCGCCAGCTCGGCCTCGCCATCTTCGATATCGACAGCCTCGGTGCCTACAACGACACCTACGGTCGCGCGGGCGGGGATGCCTGCGTGCGCCGTACGGCGCATCTGATCGCCGCTTCGTTCCGCCGTGGCAGTGACCTGCTCGGGCGCTGGGACGGCGGCGGCGTGATCGTGCTCTCGCCGGGCCACGACCAGGAGAAGCTCGTCGCCTACGCCCGCCTGATCGCGCAGCGCGTGCGCGACCAGCAGGTGCATCACCCGCGCTCTGCGGCGAAGTTCGTGACCGTGAGCGTGGGCGTCGCGTGCTGCATGCCCATGCGCGATCAGCCGGTGTCGCTGCTGGTGGGCGCGGCCGAGGCGGCACTCGCACGCGCCAAGACGGCGGGCCGCAATCAGGTCGCGGTGGCTGAAAAGGGCGATTACGTGGCGTGAGCCGCGGCCGGCGTATCAGCGGGCGGCGGTCACCATGGCGATGACACCGAATTCGGGGTTGTCGAAGTAGTTCTTCTCGCCGAGGCGTATCCGGCGGATCTCGTTGATGGTGGCGCCACCCAGGTTGATCGAGAATCCGAGGTGCAGGTACTGGCCGCGCTCCAGGTAGGCGGTACCGGCAAGGCCTTCAGCGTTGACGCCGACGCGCCCGAGGCTGAAGCCGCTGCGCGATCCCCAGCGACTCGGCGTCTGTGCCCAACCCGCGTGCGCGATCGGCCGATAGGCGCCGCTCGCGCGCAGACGCGCCGCGATGTCACCGAGCTGCAGGCTGGAAGCCGCCAGCGGGCCAATGAGGCGCGCGATGCCGCCACCGCCGCTGTCGTCGCCGCTCGACTGCGAGTCGATGCCGAGGCCGAGGCCGCCTGCATTGCCCGAGCTGCCGCCCGTGCGGAACACGATGATCTCGATGTGGTAGACGGGGTCGCTCGCCTGGGGCATGGCGGGCATCGCCACCAGTGCGGCGAGCAGCGCGAGCAGGGGTCGTGGGAGGCGCATGGAGAGAGTGTACCGCGACCGCGTACCCGCCTTCACGCCGCGCGCAGCTTCGACAGCAGGGTGGCCGCAAAGTCGAAGCGCTCGTCCTCTTCGTCCAGGTCGCGCGCCACGCGCAATTTGAGCGGGCCGTCGAGCCGGTATTCCCGCGACCTGTCCTGCACGAGCCGGATCACGGCGCGCGGGTCGACGGCGTTCTCCTCCTCGAACAGCACGTACCCGCCCTGCGGGCCGAGGTCGAGCTTGCGCACGCCGAGCGCGCGCGCCGCGAGCTTGAGGCGCGCGAGGCGCAGCAGGGCGATCGCGGGGCCCGGCAGCGGGCCGAAGCGATCGACCAGTTCGGCGGTGAGGTCATCGAGCGCGGTCTCGTCCGCGGCCGCGGCGATGCGCTTGTAGAGAGCGAGGCGCACGTGCACGTCGCCGACATAGCTCTCGGGCAACAGTGCGGGCAGCCGCAGCTCGATTTCGGTCGGCGCGCCGAGCGGCCGGTCGAGCTGCGGCTCGCGGCCTTCGCGCAGCGCCTTGACCGCATGCTCGAGCATGTCGAGGAACAGCGACAGGCCGACCTCGGTCAACTCGCCGCTCTGCGATTCGCCGAGCAGCTCGCCGGCGCCGCGGATCTCGAGGTCGTGGGTCGCGAGCACGAAGCCGGCCCCGAGTTCCTCCATGGACTCGATCGCCTCGAGACGCCTCGCCGCGTCCTGCGACAGCGCCTTGCGGGGCGGGGCGAGCAGGTAGGCGTACGCGCGATGGTGCGAGCGCCCGACACGGCCGCGCAACTGGTGCAGCTGGGCAAGGCCCATGCGGTCGGCCCGGTCGATGATGATCGTGTTGGCCGTCGGCACGTCGATGCCGCTCTCGATGATCGTCGTGCAGACGAGCACGTTGAAGCGGCGATGGTAGAAGTCGACCATCAACTGTTCGAGGTCACGCTCGCGCATCTGGCCGTGGCCGATCCGCACGTCGGCCTCGGGCACGAGCTGCGCGATGCTCGCAGCGATCTTGTCGATGTCGCGCACCTCGTTGTGCACGAAGTAGACCTGGCCGCCGCGCCGCAGCTCGCGCAGGATCGCCTCGCGCAGCGCCGTGTCCTGCCATTCGGTCACGAAGGTCTTGATCGCGAGCCGTTCGGCGGGCGGCGTCGTGATCAGGGACAGGTCGCGCAGTCCGCCGATCGCCATGTTGAGTGTGCGCGGAATGGGCGTCGCGGTCAGGGTCAGGACATGGACTTCGGCGCGCAGTGTCTTCAGCCGCTCCTTGTCGCGCACGCCGAAGCGGTGCTCCTCGTCGATGATGATGAGGCCGAGGTCCTTCAGGCGCACGTTGGCATGCAGCAGCCGGTGGGTGGCCACCACGATGTCCACAGTGCCGGCGGCGAGTCCGTCAATCACCGCGTTCGATTCCTTCGCGCTGCGAAAACGCGACAGGCCCTCGATGCGCACCGGCCAGTCGGCGAAGCGGTCGCGAAAGTTCGCCACGTGCTGCTCGGCGAGCAGCGTCGTCGGCACCAGCACCACGACCTGCCTGCCGGCCTGCACTGCCACGAAAGCCGCGCGCATCGCCACCTCGGTCTTGCCGAAGCCGACGTCGCCGCAGACGATGCGATCCATCGGCCGATCGCTCGCGAGGTCCTCGATGACTTTGGCGATCGCGTCGGCCTGCTCGGGCGTCTCCTCGAACGGGAACGCGTTCGCGAAGCTCTGGTACTCGAGCTCGCGCAGCGGCAGCGCGAGGCCGCGACGGGCCTGGCGGCGCGCGTAGAGATCGAGCAGTTCGGCGGCGACGTCGCGTACCTGCGCAGCGGCCTTCTTCCTCGCGCGGGCCCACTGGTCGGTGCCGAGCTTATGCAGCGGCGCGGTTTCGGGCGTGGATCCCGTGTAGCGGCTGACGAGGTGCAGCGAATGCACCGGCACGTAGACGCGATCGCCGTCCTGGTATTCGAGGACCAGGAACTCGCCGGGCTGGTCGGCGACGTCCATGGCCGTGAGGCCGACATAGCGGCCGACGCCGTACTCCTCATGCACCACCGGCGCGCCGGGGGACAGGTCGCGCAGGTCGCGCAGGATCGCCTGCGGGTCGCTCGCCGCCCGGCGCCTGCGGCGCTCCTGGCGCGCACGCGCACCGAAGAGCTGCGACTCGGCCAGCAGGGCGATCGGCGGGTCGATGAGCGTCAGGCCATCGATCTCCGGCGCGACGGTGAGTGCGAAGCGCGCCTCGCCGCGCACGAACGCGCCCCAGCCATCGACCGGCGTGACCGGCGTGTGATGCCCGCGCAGCATCTCGACGAGCACCTCGCGGCGCCCGGCGGAGTCGGCCGCAATGAGTACGCGGCCCTGGTAACCTGCCATGAAGGCATCGAGTGGCGCGAGCGGCTGGTCGGCGCGCACGTCGAGCCGCATCTCGCGCGGCGCGGCGGTCGGGAAGTTGCGCACGCCCGGGTCGGATTCGCCGCCGATCTCTGCCTTGAACGGATCGATCGTGATGCGCGGAAGGGCGTCGAGCTGCGCGAGCAGCTCGTTCGGTGGCACATAGAGCTCGGCCGGCGCGAGCAGCGGCCGCTCGATGTCGTGGCGATGCGCCTCGTGGCGCGCCTCGATCTCCTGCCACGCGCGCTCGAGGTCGGCTTCGAGACCGGCACCGGTCGCGAGCAGGGCGCCCGGCGGCAGGTAATCAGTAAGCGTTGCCGTCGTGTCGTGGAACAGCGGCAGGTAGAACTCGATGCCCGGTGGGGCGATTCCCTCGCTGACCCCGCGGTAGATCTCCGAGCGTGTCGGGTCGCCCTCGAAACGCGTACGGTAGCGGCGCCTGAAGGCGCGCACGGCGTCGGGATCCAGCGGCGTTTCGCGCGCCGGCAGCAGGCGCACCGATTCGAGGGCGTCGAGCGAACGCTGCGTGTCGGGGTCGAAGCGGCGTATCGCCTCGATCTCATCGTCGAACAGGTCGATGCGCAGCGGGTGCGACGAGCCCATCGGGAACACGTCGAGCAGCGACCCACGCAGCGCGAACTCGCCCGGACCCGTCACCTGGCTGACCGCCGCGTAGCCGGATTCGACGAGGCGCGTGCGCAGCGGCACGAGCGCGAGGCGCTCGCCACGGGCCAGCCGGAAGCTGCGTCCGATGATGTACTGCGCGGGCGGCAGGCGACCGAGCAGCGTATCGGCGGCCACGAGCAGCACGCCATGGCGCGCATCCCGCAGGTCGGCGAGTGTCGCCAGGCGTTCCGAGGTGATGTCGGGATGCGGCGAGAAGCGGTCGTAGGGCAGCACCTCCCAGTCGAGGAGGGCGAGTATCGGCAGCCGCCCGTCGCTGTAGAAGCCGATCTCGGCGGCGCGACGTTCGAGCTCGCGCGCACTGGCGCAGACCACCACCAGCAGGCCGCGCGCGCGCGCCGCAGCCTCGGCCAGCGCCAGCGATGGCGCGCCGCCGTAGAGCTGGTGCCAGCGGACATGCCGGCACGACCCGTCGGGAATCAGCGGTTCAAGGATGTTCATCGTCGCCGCGAACGGCGACGCGCCGCCACGGAGCGCGGCAGCTTACCTGCATCGTGCCGGAATGGGGAGCGATCAGCCGCCGACGACGACGGCGTGGATTACGCGATCGTGCTCGAAGAATACCGAGAAGCCCGCGTAATCCCAGCGGGTGATCGGCGGCTGGCCGACCGCGGCGTGCTTGGCGTTCGGGGCGCCAAAGCGCTGCTCCACCGTACTCATCGTGGAGCCGCGGCTCGGCCGCTCGACGCTGGTCTGGCGCACCGCCACCTGGCCGTCGACCACGATCGTTTCCGCTGCGGCAACGCCGCCGAAGAGCAGCCCGGCCACGAGCCAGGGCACAGCGCGTGAGGACATGCGACACCTCCCAGGAGCAAGCAGCGTGACTATAACACCGCACCCCGGCAGGGCAGCCGCGGCGCGCCGGGACCCGCCATTTATGTGAACTGCGTCATAATGCCGCGCAGCATGTTCCATCCCCTGTCCCTGTTCGTCGGCCTGCGCTACGTGCGCGCGCGCAGCCACAAGTTCTTCGTGTCCTTCATCACCTGGGTCTCGGTGATGGGGGTCTGCGTCGGTGTCGCGGCGCTGATCGTGATTCTCTCAGTGATGAACGGTTTCGAAGGCGAGTTGCGCGATCGCCTGCTCGCGCTGTCCGCCCACGCGCGGCTCCTGCCCGTCGGGGAGGAACCCGCCGACCTCGAGGCGCTCGCCGCCGCCGCGAGCGAGGTGCCGGGCGTTACCGGCGCGGCGCCCTATGTCGAAGTGCAGGCGCTCGCGCTGCGCTCGCCGGAGATGCTGCCGGTCGCTTTGCGAGGCATCGATCCGGCGCGGGAAGGGGCCGTGACCGACATCGCGCGGGCGGTGACGGTCGGCGCGCTCGCCGATCTCGCGCCGGGAACGAATCGGGCGAATCGTTTGGAATCTGAACGCGGCCGGAATTCCGATCGAGGTCTAAGACGTGCTGGAGCGCGCCGGCGAAGGAACCGTCGGTCGCCCGCATGTAGCGCGGGTGCTGGTCGATCGCGGTC
>DAOQXO010000096.1:0-9409 GCA_035342635.1 Steroidobacteraceae bacterium | reverse complement strand
GCGAGCAGGTGCGGGATGCCCTCGTAGACCGACAGCTCGAGCATCTTCGGGTCGATCATCACGAGCCGCACGTGCTCGGCCGTGGACTTGTACAGCAGCGACAGCACCATCGCGTTGATCGCCACCGACTTGCCCGAGCCGGTCGTGCCGGCGATCAGCAGGTGCGGCATGCGCGCGAGGTCGGCGACCACGGGCTGCCCGCCGATATCCTTGCCGAGCGCCAGCGCGAGCGGAGAGGCGAGTTCGTCATAAGCCCTGGACTTGATGATCTCGCCGAGCGTGACCAGCTCGCGCTTCTCGTTCGGGATCTCGAGGCCCATGACCGGCTTGCCCGGGATCACCTCGACGATACGCACGCTGATCGCCGACAGTGCGCGCGCGAGGTCCTTCGCGAGGCTCGAAATCTGGCTCACCTTGACGCCCGGCGCCGGCCGCAGTTCGAAGCGCGTGACGACCGGCCCCGGCTGCACGGCCACGACCTCGACCTCGACGCCGAAATCCTTCAGCTTGAGCTCGACGAGGCGCGACATCGCCTCGAGCGCCTCGGGCGAGTACGACTGCTCCTGGACCGGCGGATCGTCGAGCAGCTTCAGCGCCGGCAGCTCGCCCGCCTGGCCCGACTCGAACAGCGGCACCTGCCGCTCCTTCTCGACGCGTTCGCTCTTCTCGACACGCGGCGCAGGCTGCTCGATGCGCGGCTTGACGCGCGTCGCAGCCTTCTTCTGGTCGGCCACGGTCACTTCCTTGCGCGCGAGCCGGCGCTCGCGGCCCTCGGCTGCATCGCGTGCGGCGGACGCGCGCGCCCGCACCCAGCCGATCGCATTCCAGGTCGCCGCGCCGATACGGTCCATGATCGTGAACCAGGAGACGCCGAAGGCGAGCGACACGCCGGCCATGAACGCCGCCAGCAGCGCGAGCGTGCCGCCGAGCAGGCCGAGACCGGCATCGAGACCGCCGCCGACCAGGCTGCCGACCACGCCGCCCGCCGACTGCGGCAGCGACCCTGGCGCCCAATGCAGCGTCGCGAGCGCGCAGCTCGTCAGCAGCACCAGCAGGAATCCGCACACGCGCACGGCCGAGTTGGCGCGCGAGGCCGATTCCTCGCCGCGCGCACCGCGGTGGATGGCGACACTCGCGGCGCCGAGCATCAACGGAAAAAGGAATGCCGGCCGACCGAACAGGAAGAACAGGATGTCGGCGAGCCAGGCGCCGAGCGGGCCGATGCGGTTCTGTACGACCTCGGAACTGCCGGTGAAGGAAAAACCGGGATCGGTGGGGCTGTAACTCGCGAGCGCGGTCAGCAGCACGATCGCGAGTGCCGCGACGATGATCACCGCGCTTTCGCGCATGCCACGCGAGACGGCGGCGGAGAAACGGGCGGGCGGGCGGGAGGAACGGGCGTCGGCCAAATCAAGAATCCTGATGAATGATCATCGACAATCTTTTGATTTTAAATGGAAGATATTCGGGCTGCAATGCGGATACTGTACACTCCGCTGCCCACTTTACGACCCGCAAATTATACATGACGACACCGAAGCATCGCCGCCTGATCATCCTCGGTTCCGGACCTGCCGGTTACAGCGCAGCGGTCTATGCCGCGCGGGCCAACCGCGCGCCCATGCTCATCACCGGCGTGGAGCAAGGCGGACAGCTGATGACGACGACCGACGTCGACAACTGGCCGGGCGATGTCGAGGGACTGCAGGGCCCGGAACTGATGGAGCGCATGCGCAAGCACGCCGAGCGCTTCTCGACTGAAATCGTGGGCGATCACATCCACACCGTCGACCTCGCTGAACGGCCGTTCGTGCTCCACGGCGATTCGGGTCGATACACCTGCGATGCGCTGATCATCGCCACGGGCGCCTCGGCGCGTTACCTCGGCCTGCCTTCGGAGGAGGAATTCCGCGGTCGCGGCGTATCGGCCTGTGCAACCTGCGACGGCTTCTTCTTCCGCGGACAGCGTGTGGCGGTGATCGGCGGCGGCAACACCGCGGTCGAGGAAGCCCTGTATCTCGCCAATCTCGCGGAGCACGTGACGCTGGTGCATCGTCGCGACAGGTTGCGCGCCGAGAAGATCCTCCAGGACCGCCTGTTCGAGCGCGAGCGTGCCGGCAAGGTCGAAATCGTCTGGAACCACGCCGTCGAGGCCGTGCTCGGCGATGCGCAGGGCGTCACCGGCCTGCAGCTTGCCTCGACCACGGATGGCAGCCAGCGCAGGCTCGATGTCACGGGGGCCTTCATCGCTATCGGCCATACGCCGAATACGTCGCTGTTCACGGGCCAGCTCGACATGCACGATGGTTACATCCGGGTGCAGGGCGGCGCGGAGGGCAACGCCACGGCAACCAGCGTGCCTGGCGTGTTTGCCGCGGGCGATGTCGCCGATCGCGTCTATCGGCAGGCCATCACCTCGGCCGGCTCGGGCTGCATGGCCGCGCTCGATGCCGACAAATACCTCGAGCGCCACGACGCACAGGGCGACTGAACGGGACAATGCAGAGCCGAGTCGTCGCCGGCCTCGGGGAAATCGCGCCGCCTGACTGGGACGCGCTGGTACCGGACGGCACGCCGTTCCTGCGCCACGCATTTCTCCGGGGACTCGAAACCACGGGTTGCGTCGGCGCGGACACGGGCTGGGCAAGCACGCACGTACTGCTCACCGATGCGCGCGGGCTGGCCGCCGCGGCGCCCGCCTACCTCAAGGATCATTCCTACGGCGAGTTCGTGTTCGATTTCGCCTGGGCGCAGGCCTATGCCCGCAGCGGGCTCGAATACTACCCGAAGCTGGTAGTCGCGGTTCCCTTCACCCCGGCTACCGGGCCGCGTTTGCTGGTGCGCGCCGATCTCGATTACGCCGCCACCGCACGGCGGCTGATCGGGCGGCTCGAAGCACTGGCGGGCGAGCGCAACGCCTCCTCCGTGCACGTGCTGTTCCCGGCATCGCGGGACTGCGCAGTGCTCGACGCCGCCGGCTGGCTCGCACGGCGCGACTGCCAGTTCCACTGGTACAACCATGGCTATACCTCGTTCGACCATTACCTCGAGAGCTTCACGGCCGAGAAGCGCAAGAAGGCCCGACGCGAGCGACGCCGTGTCGCCGAAATGGGCATCAGCTTCGAAACCTGGAGCGCCGGCGCACTCGATGCCCCGCGACTCGATGCGATCTACGCCCTGCACCGAGATACCTTCCTGCGCCACGGACACCTGCCCTACCTGACGCGCGAGTTCTTCACCCATGCCGCGCAGCGCCTCGGCGAGGCGCTGATGGTCAAGGCCGCGATGTGGCGTGACAGACTGGTCGCATGCGCGATTTTCTTTCGCTCGAACGCCACGCTGTACGGGCGCTACTGGGGTGCCGCCGCGGACTTCCACAGCCTGCACTTCGAGACCTGCTACCACCAGGGCATCGAGTACTGCATCGAACAGGGCCTCGCCCACTTCGAACCCGGCACTCAGGGCGAGCACAAGGTCGCCCGCGGCTTCGAGCCTGCGCTGACCCGCTCCGCGCACTTCATCGTCGATGCGCAGTTCCGGGCGGCGATCGGCGCGCACCTCGAGCGCGAGGGTCGCGCCGTAGACCAGTACGCCGCCGAAGTCGCCATGCACCTCCCGTTCCGCCAGGCGCTGCGCGGCCCAGGGCGATGAAGCGCATCACCTGGCTGTCGCCCGCAGACGAGCCCGAGTGGTTTCCCGCTCTCGAGCAGGCACTCGACGAACCCGCCGGCCTGTTGGCGGCGGGCGGCGACCTCGGTCCGCGCCGGCTGCTGGCGGCCTACCGGCGCGGCATCTTTCCCTGGTACTCGCCGGGCCAGCCGATTCTCTGGTGGGCACCCGATCCCCGCGAGGTGCTCTTTCCCGGCGAGTTTCGCCGCCGCAGGAGCCTCGATAAAGTCATTAGAAACCGAGGCTTTACGACTACATTCAATCGTGATTTCGAGGCCGTGGTCGACTCCTGCGCCGCGCCGCGCGACCGCGAGCGCGAGCGCGGCAGCTGGATCACGCCCGAGATGCGTGCCGCCTACGTGACGCTCGCCGGCCTCGGCTACGCGCACAGCATCGAAACCTGGCGCGAGGGGCGACTCGTCGGCGGCCTCTACGGCGTTGCGCTCGGGAGCGTGTTCTTCGGCGAATCGATGTTCTCGCGCGAACGCGATGCCTCAAAGACCGCGCTGGCCGCGCTGGTCGAATCCTGTCCGGCGCGCGGCATCGAGCTGATCGACTGCCAGCTCGCCTCGACGCACTTGCGCAGCCTGGGAAGCCGCCCGCTGCCGAGGGCGGAATTCTCGGCGCTGCTCGCGCGCCTCATTGTGGGGGAAAAGCCGCAACACTGGACCTGAGGGGCCGCTTTATGCAGAATCCGCGCGCCTTTCAACGGAAACTGCATGTCCAAAGAAGACGCCATACAGATGGAGGGCGAAGTCATCGAGACTTTGCCGAACACGACCTTCCGGGTCCAGCTGAAGAACGGACACGTCGTCACTGCGCATATCTCGGGAAAGATGCGCAAGAACTACATCCGCATCCTCACCGGCGACCAGGTCACGGTCGAACTCACGCCCTACGATCTCAGCAAGGGCCGAATCGTCTATCGCGGCCGCTGAGCCGCGCGCCTCCGCCGCCTCAGGCCGGCACCGGCTCCTCGAGTGGCGCGCTCTCGAGCGACAGTCCGTCGCCGTCGGCCGCCAGCGAGACGCGCACCTGTCCGCCGTTCACCAGTCTGCCGAACAGCAGTTCCTCGGCGAGCGGGCGCTTGATGTGGTCCTGGATCAGCCGCGCCATCGGCCGTGCACCCATCTTCGGGTCGTAGCCCTTCTGCGCGATCCAGCGGCGCGCCGCCTCGTCGATCGTGAGCATCACACGCTTCTGCTCGAGCTGCGCTTCGACCTCGACCAGCAGCTTCTCGACCACGCGCTCGATCGTGGCGGCATCGAGCGGCGCGAACTGGATGATCGCGTCGAGCCGGTTGCGGAACTCGGGTGAGAACAGCCGCCGCACCGCTTCCATGCCGTCACTGGCGTTGTCCTGCTGCGTGAAGCCGATCGACGGCCGGCTCATCTCCTGCGCACCGGCATTGGTCGTCATCACGATGGTGACGTGGCGGAAGTCCGCCTTGCGGCCGTTGTTGTCGGTCAGCGTGCCGTGGTCCATGACCTGCAGCAGCAGGTTGAACACGTCCGGGTGGGCCTTCTCGATTTCGTCGAGCAGCAGCACGCAGTGCGGGTGCTTGCTGATCGCCTCGGTCAGCAGTCCGCCCTGATCGAAGCCGACGTAGCCGGGCGGCGCACCGATCAGCCGCGACACGGTGTGGCGCTCCATGTATTCGGACATGTCGAAGCGGATGAACTCGACGCCGAGCGCAAGCGCGAGCTGGCGCGTGACCTCGGTCTTGCCGACACCGGTCGGGCCCGCGAACAGGAAGCTGCCGGTCGGCTTGCGCTGGTCGCCGAGTCCCGAGCGGGCCATCTTGATGGCCGCCGCCAGCGTCTCGATCGCATTGTCCTGCCCGAAGATCACCAGCTTGAGGTTGCGCTCGAGATTGCGCAGCACCTCGCGATCGCTGGTGGAGACGCTCTTGGCCGGGATGCGCGCGATGCGCGCCACCACGTCCTCGATCTGCGGCACGTCGACCACGAGCTCGCGCTCCCCGGCAGGCTTCAGCCGCAGGCGCGCGCCGGCCTCGTCGACCACGTCGATCGCCTTGTCGGGCAGGTGGCGGTCGTTGATGTGGCGCGATGCCAGTTCCGCCGCGGCCCGCAGCGCCTCGTCGGTATAGGTGATGGCGTGATGTTCCTCGAAGCGCGACCTGAGCCCCCGCAGGATGTCGATCGTCTCGGCCACGCTCGGCTCGACGACATCGATCTTCTGGAAGCGGCGCGCGAGCGCGTGGTCCTTCTCGAAGATGCCGCGGAATTCCTGGTAGGTGGTCGAGCCGATGCAGCGGATCTCGCCGCTCGTCAGCACTGGTTTGATGAGGTTGGACGCGTCCATTACGCCGCCCGACGCGGCGCCCGCGCCGATCACGGTGTGGATCTCGTCGATGAACAGAATCGCGCCCGGATGCTTCTTCAGCTCGGTGATCACGCCCTTCAGGCGCTTCTCGAAATCGCCGCGGTACTTGGTGCCGGCGACCAGCGCGCCCATGTCGAGCGCGTAGATCGTGCTCTCGGCGAGCACGTCGGGCACCTTGCCCTCGACGATCAACCGCGCGAGCCCCTCGGCGATGGCGGTCTTGCCGACGCCGGCCTCGCCGACGTACAGCGGGTTGTTCTTGCGGCGGCGGCACAGGATCTCGATGGTGCGTTCGACCTCGAGCTGACGGCCGATCAGCGGATCGATACGGCCCGCTTGGGCTTCGCGGTTCAGGTTCACCGTGTACTTCTCGAGCGCTCCACCGCCCTCGCCCTCGCCATCGCCCTGCTCGCCCCCCACCTCCGGCTTCTCCTCGGCGACCTTGGAAAGCCCATGCGAGACGTAATTGACGACATCGAGGCGCGTGACGCCCTGCTTCTCGAGCAGGTAGACCGCGTGCGACTGCTTCTCGCTGAAGATCGCGACCAGCGCATTGCCAACGCCGACCTCCTTGCCGCCGCTCGACTGCACGTGGAACACCGCCCGCTGCAGCACGCGCTGGAAGCCGAGCGTCGGCTGCACCTCGCGATCGTCGCCCTCGGGCAGCCGCGGGGTCGTCTCCTGGATGTGGGCGTGCAGCTCCGGCTTCAGCTTCGCGATGTCGGCGCCGCAGGCGCGCAGGATCTCGCGCACGCGGGTGGTCTCGACGATGCTGTAGAGCAGGTGCTCGACCGTCAGGAACTCATGCCTCGAGTCGCGCGCTTCGCGAAAGGCATCATTCAGGCAATATTCGAGTTCGGACGACAGCATCAGGCCTCCTCCAGCGTGCACATCAGCGGGTGCTGGTTGTCCCGCGCGTAGGTGGTGACCTGCGCCACCTTGGTTTCGGCGATTTCGTAGCTGAAGACGCCGCAAACGCCCTTGCCCTTCATGTGCACCTCCAGCATCACCCTCGTCGCCTGCGGGCGATTCATGCCGAAGAACCGCTCCAGCACGTCGACGACGAATTCCATCGGCGTGTAATCATCGTTCAGTAATATGACCTGGAACAGCGGCGGTCGTTTCAGCTTGGGGGTCGCTTCCTCGACGAGTACGCCGCCGTCCGGCCGTGTGGGCTCGATGTCAGCCATTTGACCTTTTATATGGGTCGCCGGATGGCAACACAAGGGCGGGATACAGGGGGTCACGATTTCTTGCGGAAACAGTCGCTTGTGAGCGCTATCGACACCCCCGTATGATTAGGCGGATGACCACGACCGTGCTGCAGGGCGTGCCCTCGCCAGATGCCTTGAAAGGGCTGCTGATCGCGCACGGGCCACGGATCGCGACCTGGGCGCTCGCGCTCGGGCTCGGCGTACAGGGCGCGGTGCTGGTGACCGACATCGCCGGATCCGATCCCGCCGCCCCGATCGACATCGAACCGATGCCTGTGCCGGCCCGGTTCGACGTCGCGGCACTGGTCGGCGCCCAGCTTTTCGGCCAGGCCGAGGTGTCACCCGGCACCGGCAATGCCGCCGACGCGCCGCCGACCAGCATGGCGCTCGTGCTCACCGGCGTGATCGCCAATACCGATCCGAAGACCGGCATCGCAATCCTCGGCGAGAGCGCCGCCACCGCCAAGGTGATCATGGTGGGCGACACTGTGCCGGGCGGTGCCAGGCTCGATTCGGTGTTCCCGGACCGCGTGGTGCTCGAGCGCGCCGGCGCGCTCGAATCGCTGCTGCTGCCCCAGCAGCACGCCGCCGGCATGGCGTCCGTTGCGCCGGCGCCGATGCCCACCCAGCGGCCCACAACCGCCGACGTGCAGATCCTCGATCGCATGCGCAGAATGATCGAGACCGACCCCGGGCTGATCGGCGACGTGATGCGCCCGCAGCCGGTGTTCGCCGAGGGTAAGCAGCGTGGTTACCGGGTCTATCCTGGGCGCAACCGCGCAGCCTTTTCGCGCCTCGGCCTGCGGCCGGGCGATCTCGTCACCGCGATCAACGGCACGCCGCTCGATGATCCCGCCCGCGGCGGGGAGATCTTCAACACCCTCGGCAGTTCGGCCCAGGCGCGCGTGACGGTGATGCGCAGCGGGCGCGAACAGGAGCTGACGCTCGACATGGCCCAGATCGCAGCCGAAGCCGAGCAGCTCGGCAGCCCTCCGCCGCTGCCCGATGCGGCCCAGGCCGCGCTCGACGGCGGCGTCGAGATTGCCGACGAATCCCAACTCGAAGAGCAGCCGGTCAGCCCACCGACCGAAAACCGTGGAGACTAAGCCTGCCATGACACCTGCAGTACTCCAGCGCGCGCGCGTTGCCGCGTTTGCGGCACTCCTCACCCTCGCCGGCGCCGCGAGCGCGCAGCAGCAGGGCCCGCGCATCACGCCGAACTTCAAGGACGCCGACATCACGCAGATCGTCGAGGCGGTGAGCGCGGCGACGGGCAAGAACTTCATCATCGATCCGCGCGTCGGCCGCCAGCAGGTCACCATGCTGTCCACCACGCCGATGACACCGGAAGCGTTTTACCAGGCGTTCCTGTCGATCCTGCAGGTGCACGGCTTCGTCGCGATGCAGACCGGCGACATCATCAAGATCATCCCCGACGCCAACGCCCGCCAGTTCCCGTCGAACGACCTGCCCGACCGCGTCAGCTCGACCTCGGACGAGATCGTCACCCAGGTGATCGCGGTGAGGAACGTGAGCGCGGCGCAGCTCGTGCCGATCCTGCGGCCGCTGATCCCGCAGTACGGGCATCTCGCGGCGTATCCCGCCTCGAACATGCTGATCATTTCGGACCGCGCGAACAACGTGAACCGCATCGTGCGCATCATCCGGCGCATCGACCAGGCGGGCGACGCCGAAATCGAGGTGATCCCGATGCAGAATGCGTCGGCCACCGAAGTGGTGCGCGTCGTGACCCAGCTCGTGCAGGGGGCGGCGAGCGCCGAAGGCGGTGCCGGCGTCGGCGCCTCGCTCAAGCTGGTCGCGGACGATCGCTCGAACAGCGTGCTGATCAGCGGCGAGCAGGCCGCCCGCCTGCGCGTCAAGGCGCTGATCGCGCATCTCGACACGCCGCTCGAATCCGGCGGCGACACGCAGGTGCGCTACCTGCGCTACTCCGATGCCGAGAAGGTCGCCAGCAAACTGAAGGAGCAGATCACGGGAGTGGCGGCCGCTGCCGGTGGCGCGGCCGGCGCCACGGCCGGCGGCGCGGCGGCCCAGGCCGAGCGCAATTCGACGATCTGGGCTGACCCGGAGAACAACGCGCTCGTGATCACCGCGCCGCCCAAGACGATGCGCAGCCTGATGGGCATCATCGACAGGCTCGATATCCGCCGTGCCCAGGT
>DAOQXO010000095.1:0-9586 GCA_035342635.1 Steroidobacteraceae bacterium | reverse complement strand
GGAGTCGCAGGAGCTGATGCTGATCAGCTCGAACGGCACGCTGGTGCGTACGCCGGTGGCCGACGTGTCGGTGGTCGGGCGCAACACACAGGGCGTGCGCCTGATCCGCCTCGACGAGGGCGAGCGCCTGGTGGGCGTCGAGCGCATCGAGAGCCTGGACGACGACGGCCAGCCTGCGGCCGAGGACGAAAGCACGGAAAGTTCTGACGGCCCCGCGCCACCTTGATAAAATCGCGGGGACCCTTTCGACCACCCCGAACCCCCGAAAGCAAGCTCGTGCGCGTATTCAATTTCGCCGCGGGGCCGGCAACGCTGCCCCTCGAAGTCCTGGAACAGGCCCAGGCCGAAATGACCGACTGGCATTCCAGCGGCATGTCGGTCATGGAGATCAGCCATCGCAGCAAGGCGTTCATCGCCGTGGCGCAGGAGGCCGAAGCCGACCTGCGCGAACTGCTCGCCATTCCCGCCAACTACAAAGTGCTGTTCCTGCAGGGCGGCGCCACCGGGCAGTTCTCGGCGATCCCGCTGAATCTCGCCACGCAGGACTCCACCGTCGACTACGTCAACACCGGCACCTGGTCGAAGAAGGCGATCGGCGAGGCCAAACGCTACGCGACCGTGAACGTCGCCGCCGACGAGTCGGCGGGCAACTACAGCACCGTGCCTGCGCAGTCGGCGCTGAAGCTCACCCGCGGCGCGGCCTACGTACATTACACGCCGAACGAGACCATCGGGGGCGTCGAGTTCCCATACGTGCCTGCCACCGGCGAGGTGCCGCTGGTCGCGGATTTCTCCTCGACCCTCCTGTCGCGCCCGATCGACGTGTCGAAGTTCGGCCTGCTCTACGCCGGAGCGCAGAAGAACATCGGACCTTCCGGTCTCGTCGTCGTGATCGTGCGCGATGACCTGATCGGCAAGGCGCGGCCCGGCACGCCCACCGTGTTCGACTACAAGGCCATGGCCGACAACGAATCGATGCTCAATACGCCGCCGACCTTCGGCTGGTACTTCGCGGGCCTCGTGTTCAAGTGGCTCAAGCGCCAGGGCGGGCTCGCGGCGATCGCCAAGGTCAACCGCGCCAAGGCCGAGCGCCTCTACGAGGCGATCGATGGCTCCGGCTACTACCGCAACCCGGTCGCGAAGGAGGCGCGTTCGTGGATGAACGTGCCGTTCACGATCCCGGATACCGGCCTCGAGAAGACCTTTCTCGCCGAGGCGGCCAGCGCGGGACTCACCAACCTCGAGGGCCACCGTTCGGTCGGCGGCTTCCGGGCGTCGATCTACAACGCGATGCCGATCGAAGGCGTCGACGCGCTCATTGCATTCATGAAGGAGTTCCAGCGGCGCCACGGCTGAACGCCGGCGCTGCCATCGACCATGACTTTCAGGATCCAGACTCTCAACAACATCAGTGTCAAAGGCCTCGAGCGGCTGCCGCGCGAGCGCTACGAAATCGCCTCGGATATCGCCAGGCCCGATGCCATCCTCGTGCGCTCGGCCGACATGCACGCGCTGCAGCTCCCCGACAGCCTGCTCGCCGTGGGGCGCGCCGGCGCGGGCGTCAACAACATCCCGGTGGCGGCGCTGTCGCAGCGCGGTGTGCCGGTGTTCAACGCGCCGGGCGCCAATGCCAACGCGGTCAAGGAACTGGTGATTGCCGGCATGCTGATCGCGGCGCGCAATGTGTGCGCCGCCTGGGACTTCGCACGCAGCGTGACCGGCGACGACAAGGAAATCGACGTCGCGGTCGAAAAGGGCAAGAAGAACTTCGTCGGTTTCGAACTGCCGGGGCGCACCCTCGGCGTCGTGGGCCTTGGTGCCATCGGCGTCGAGGTGGCGAACTCCTCGCTCGCTCTCGGCATGAAGGTGCTGGGCTTTGACCCGCAGATCACCGTGCAACGCGCCTGGCAGCTCTCCTCGAATGTCGAGCAGGCGCTGTCGCTCGACGACCTGTTCTCACGCGCCGATATCGTGACGGTGCATGTGCCGCTCAATGACCAGACCCGGGGCCTGGTCAACGAGGCCCGTCTCGCGCTGATGCGCAAGGGTGGCGTGGTCCTCAATTTCGCGCGCGCGCCGATCGTCGACGACAAGGCGATCATCGCCTCGCTGGATGCCGGGCACCTGCGCGCCTACGTGTGCGATTTCCCGAAGAACGCCCTCAAGGACCATCCGCGCATCGTCACGCTGCCGCACCTCGGCGCCTCGACCGGCGAAGCCGAGGAGAACTGCGCGGTGATGGTCGCCGAGACCGTGCGCGATTTCCTCGAGAACGGCAACCTGCGCAACTGCGTCAATTTCCCCGAAGCGGTGCTGTCGCGTGTGCCGGGCACCTCGCGTATTGCGATCGCCAACAGCAACGTGCCGACCATGATCGGCCAGATCTCGAACTGCCTCGCCGAGGCCAAGCTCAACATTGCCGACCTGCTCAACAAGTCGCGCGGCGAGTATGCGTACACGCTGATCGATGCCGACGGCGAGGTGCCGGCAGGTGTCGTCGAGCGGCTCCGCGCCATCCACGGGGTGCTGTCCGCTCGCGTCGTGTGACGCGCGGCAGGCCGCCATGGCGGGACGCAAGGCAACAGCGAAGCCGAAGCCGAAGCCGAAGCCGATGGCGAGGGCGAAGGGGAAGGCGAAGCGGAGTGCGCCCGGCAGGGTGGCGCTCGATGACGTGCGCCGGCGCATAGACGACGTCGATGCGCGCATCCATGACCTGCTGAACGAGCGCGCCGCGCTCGCGCAGCAGGTTGGCATCTCGAAGCACAAAGACGGCCACACCGTCGATTTCTACCGGCCGGAGCGCGAAGCGCAGGTCCTGCGCCTCGCGCTCGAGCGCAACAAGGGGCCGCTGCGCGACGAGGAAGTGCTGCGGCTGTTCCGGGAGATCATGTCGGCGTGCCTCGCGCAGCAGGAGCCGCTCAAGGTCGCCTTCCTCGGTCCCGAGGGCACGTTCACGCAGGCTGCCGTCCTCAAGCACTTCGGGCATTCGGTGCGCGCGCTCGCGCTCGCTTCGATCGAGGAGGTGTTCCACGAGGTGGAGGCGGCCAGTGCCGACTTCGGCGTCGTGCCGATCGAGAACTCGAGCGAGGGCACCGTCAACTACACGCTCGACCGATTCCTCTCATCGCCGCTGCACATCTGCGGTGAGGTGGAGCTGCGCATCCACCATTTCCTGATGGGGCGCATGGACAGCCTGCGCAAGGTCAAGCGCATCTGCTCGCATCCGCAGTCGCTGGCGCAGTGCCGCGACTGGCTGCGCGAGAATCTCCCGGACATCGAACTCGTGCCGGTGGCGAGCAATGCCGAGGGCGCGCGCCGGGCGCGCGACGAGCAGGGTACCGCGGCGATCGCCGGCGACACGGCGGCCGAAGTGTACGGACTCAACATCCTCGCGGCGCAGATCGAGGACCGGCCCGACAATACGACCCGCTTCCTGGTGATCGGCCGCAAGCTGTTCGCCCCGAGCGGCGTCGATCGCACCACCTTCATCGTCTCGGGCGGGCATACCGATGCACCGGGCGCGCTCTACCGGCTGCTCGAGCCGCTCGCGAGGCATCGCATCAACGTCACGCGCATCGAGTCGCGCCCGTCGGGGCGCCGCAAGTGGGACTACGTGTTCTTTCTCGACATCGAGGGGCACGCGGACGACCCGGCCATCGCCAAGGCGCTCGCCAGTCTGAAGAAGCGCGCCTCGCTGTTCCGCGTGCTCGGCGCCTACCCGCGGGCGATCCTGTGAGCACCGAGCATCCCGCCCGGCTGGCGAGCGAGTGCGTGCGGCAGATCGCACCGTACACGCCCGGCAAGCCGGTCAGCGAAGTTGCGCGCGAGCTCGGGCTCACCGACATCATCAAGCTCGCATCGAACGAGAATCCGCTCGGTGCGGGCCCCGCGGCGATGGCCGCAATGCAGGCGGCGCTCGCGGAGTCGGCCGCCTATCCCGATGGCAGCGGCCACGCGCTGAAGCAGGCGCTTGCCGCGCGGCTCGGCGTCGCGCCGGCGCAGCTCACGCTCGGCAATGGTTCTAATGACGTGCTCGTGCTGCTCGCCGAGGCGTTCCTCACCCCCGGCACCGATGCGGTATTCTCGCAATACTGTTTCGCGGTCTATCCGCTCGCCGTGCAGGCGACCGGCGCGCGTGCGATCGTGGTGCCGGCGCTGCCGGCGGATCACCCGCGAATGCCCCTCGGCCACGACCTCGATGCGATGCGCGCGGCGGTCACGGCGCAAACACGCCTGGTGTTCGTCGCGAACCCCAACAACCCCACCGGCACCTGGGTCGGGGCGGCGGCGCTCGAGGCTTTCGTCGCGGGCCTGCCGTCGAGCACCCTCGTCGTGCTCGACGAGGCGTATTTCGAATATGCGCGCGCCGAGGATTGCGGCGACGGCATCGCCTGGCTCGCGCGCCACCCGCGGCTCGTCGTTGTGCGTACCTTCTCCAAGGCATATGGTCTCGCGGGGCTGCGCGTGGGCTATGCGGCGAGCCATCCCGAGGTCGCCGACGTGCTGAACCGCATCCGCCAGCCCTTCAACGTGAATTCGATTGCGCTCGAGGGCGCGCGTGCGGCGCTCGCCGACGACGAGCACCTTGTGCGCTCGGTGGCGCTGGTGCAGGCGGAGCGTCCGCGCCTTGCGCGCGAACTCGCCTCGCGAGGCTTCACGGTGCTGCCATCGGCCGGCAACTTCCTGCTCGCGCACATCGGCAGCGCGCCGCGCGCCGCGGCGCTCAACGATCACCTGCTGCGCGGTGGCGTCATCGTGCGCCCGGTCGGCAACTACGGCCTGGCCGAATACCTGCGCATCACGATCGGACGCCCGCAGGAGAATGCGCGCCTGCTCGAACTCATCGATGCCTGGCCGGGGGACGGCGCGCGTTGAACCGGCAGGTCCGCTACCTCGTGCAGCCCGGCGAACGCGTCGGCGGCGAACTCACAGTCCCGGGTGACAAGTCCATTTCGCATCGTGCGCTGATGCTTGGCGGCATTGCCGATGGTCGCACCGAGATACACGGTTTCCTGCCGAGCGAGGACTGCCTCGCCACGCTCGCCGCGCTGCAGGCCATGGGCGTCACGGTCGACCGGACGGAGCCGACCCGGGTCTGCGTGCACGGCGCCGGCGTGCGCGGCCTGTCCGCACCAGGTCAGGTACTCGATGTCGGCAACTCCGGCACGGCGATGCGACTTTTCATGGGGCTGCTCGCGGGGCAGGCGTTCGATACCACGCTGACCGGCGATGCCTCGCTGATGACGCGGCCGATGGAGCGCGTCGCGAGACCGCTACGCGAGATGGGTGCCGCCATCGAGACACACGATGGCAGACCACCGGTGCGCATCACCGGCGGGCGCAGACTGCACGCTATCGATTACGACCTGCCGGTGCCGAGCGCGCAGGTGAAGTCCGCGATCCTGCTCGCGGGCCTGCAGGCTGCGGGCACCACCCGCGTCACCGAGCCGGCGCCGACCCGCGACCACACCGAGCGGATGCTGCAGGGCTTCGGCGTGCGCGTGCAACGTGACGGCGCCACCGTTGCCATCGAGGGCGGACAGCGGCTCACCGCCACGCGGGTCGACGTGCCGGCCGACATCTCCTCGGCGGCCTTTTTCATCGTTGCCGGCTGTCTCGCCGCGCATGAAGGCCTCCTGCTGCGGAGTGTCGGCATGAATCCCACCCGCACGGGCGTGATCGACATCCTGCGTCTGATGGGCGCGGATATCAGCGTGGAGGGCGCCCGCGTGAGCGGCGGTGAACCGAGCGCCGACCTGCGCATCAAGGCCGCACCGCTGCGGGGTGTCGCTATTCCCGAGGCGCTGGTGCCGCTCGCCATCGATGAGTTTCCGGTGCTGTTCATCGCGGCCGCTGCGGCCGAGGGTGTCACCGAGCTGCGTGGCGCCGGGGAGCTGCGCGTGAAGGAGACCGACCGGCTCGCGGTAATGGCCGAGGGCCTCGGGCGGCTCGGCGTGGTGCACGAACTGCTGCCCGACGGCATCCGCATCGAAGGCGGGCCGATGTCCGGTGGCACTGTCGACAGCCACGGTGACCACCGCATCGCCATGGCCTTTGCGGTCGCGAGCCTGCGGGCATCGGGGCCGCTCGAGATCCTGGACGTGGCCAATGTCGCCACCTCCTTTCCCGGCTTCGTGCCACTGGCGCGCGCCGCGGGACTCCTCATTACGTAGGATGCAGGCATGGACGCCGTTCCCGTAGTCGCGATCGACGGCCCGAGCGGCTCAGGCAAGGGTACGGTCAGCCGTGAGGTCGCCCGAGTGGTGGGTTGGCACCTGCTCGACAGCGGCGCCCTGTACCGCATCGTCGGCCTGCTGGGCGCCCGCAGGGGGCTCTCCGCCGAGGACGTCGAAGGCCATGCGGCGCTTGCCCGTTCGATGGACGTCGTATTCGGCAGCGACGGGCAGGGTGGCGAGCGGGTGCGGGTCGACGGCGTCGATGTCACGCGCGAGATCCGCTCGGAAGAGGCCGGGCAGGGGGCCTCCAGGGTGGCTGCCTGGCCCGCCGTGCGGGATGCACTGCTCGATCGCCAGCGCGCCTTCGCCCGCCCCCCGGGCCTGGTTGCCGACGGGCGGGACATGGGCACCGTGGTCTTCCCGGCCGCCCGCCTCAAGATCTACCTCGTCGCCACGGCGGAAGAGCGCGCCCTGAGGCGCTATAAGCAGTTGAAAGAAAAGGGGTCTGGTGCTAACCTCGCCGCCCTTTCGCGTGAGATAGCCGAACGGGACCAGCGAGATTCGACCCGCGCGGTCGCACCGCTGGTGCCTGCGCCCGACGCCCGCATCATCGATTCGACCGGCATGAGCGTGGCTCAGGTCGTCGCGGCGGTGCTGTCGCAGGGACGCAGTCTCGGCCTGTGGAGCTGAACGCGCGAGGAATTGGACGTGGCGCTGCGGGATGCAGCGCTTTTTTCGGGTTTCCCCAGGGCTCAAGGAACGGGCCGGGGTGTTACAGCGCGGCAAGGCCGCGCATGCAGGACATCAACCAACATGACTGAAAGTTTCGCTCAGCTATTCGAGCAGAGTCTCGCCAACCAGCGCATCCGTCCGGGAATGATCCTCACCGGACTCGTCGTCGGGCTCACCGACGACATCGTCATCGTGAACGTGGGCCTCAAGTCCGAGGCCGTGATCGGCATCGATCAGTTCAAGAACGAGCGCGGCGAGATCGAGGTCGCAGTCGGCGACGAAGTGGAAGTCGCGCTCGATGCCGTCGAGGACGGCAACGGCGAGACCCGCCTGTCGCGCGAGAAGGCCAAGCGCGCCCGCACCTGGACCCGCCTCGAGAAGGCGTTCGAGGCGAGCGAAATCGTCACCGGCGTGATCACCGGTCGCGTCAAGGGTGGCTTCACCGTCGAGATCGAGACCGTGCGGGCGTTCCTGCCGGGTTCGCTGGTCGACGTGCGCCCGGTGCGTGACACTTCCTACCTCGAGGGCAAGCCGCTCGAGTTCAAGGTCATCAAGCTCGACCAGAAGCGCAACAACGTGGTGGTCTCGCGCCGCGCGGTCGTGGAGCAGGAATTCTCCGCCGAGCGCAGCGCGCTGATGGACAACCTGCAGGAAGGCGCGGTCGTCAAGGGTGCGGTCAAGAACCTGACCGACTACGGCGCGTTCGTCGACCTCGGCGGCATCGACGGCCTGCTGCACATCACCGACATGGCGTGGAAGCGCGTCAAGCATCCGTCGGAAGTCGTCAAGGTGGGCGACGAGATCGACGTGCGCATCCTGAAGTTCGACCGCGAGCGCTCGCGTGTCTCGCTCGGCCTCAAGCAGCTGGGCGCAGATCCTTGGGAGAACATCGCGCGCCGCTATCCGCCCAACACGCGCGTGTTCGGCAAGGTCACGAACATCGCCGACTACGGCGCGTTCGTCGAGATCGAGGATGGCGTCGAGGGCCTCGTGCACGTGTCCGAAATGGACTGGACCAACAAGAACGTCAATCCGGCAAAGGTCGTGCAGACCGGCCAGGAAGTCGAGGTCATGGTGCTCGACGTCGACGAGGAGCGTCGCCGCATCTCGCTCGGCCTCAAGCAATGCCAGGCGAACCCGTGGAAGGAATTCGCCGAGAACAGCAACCGCGGCGAAAAGGTCTCGGGGCAGATCAAGTCGATCACCGACTTCGGCATCTTCATCGGCCTGCCCGGCGGGATCGACGGCCTCGTGCACCTCTCGGACATCTCCTGGGATGTGCCCGGCGAGGAAGCCGTGCGCAGCTACCAGAAGGGCCAGCTGATCGAGGCGATGGTGCTGTCGATCGACCCGGAGCGCGAACGCATTTCGCTCGGTATCAAGCAACTCGCCAAGGATCCGTTCTCGGCCTACATCGCCGAGAATCCGCGCGGCACGATCGTGCGGGGCGTGGTCCGTGAAGTCGATGCGCGCGGCGCGGTGATCGACCTCGGCAACGGCATCGAGGGCCAGCTGCGCGCCTCGGAACTCGGCCGCGATCGCGTCGAGGACGCGCGCACCGTGCTGAAGGAAGGCGAGGAGATCGAGGCGAAGTTCACGGGCGTCGATCGCAAGACGCGCACGATCTCGCTGTCGATCAAGGCCAAGGAGGCCCATGAAGAGGCCGAAGCCGTGTCGAGCTACCGGTCCGACCAGGGCGCTGCTTCGTCGGGAACGTCGCTCGGCGACCTGCTGAAGGAGCAGATCGGTTCGTCGGACCGATCCTGATACGCTGACAAGAAACGACAAGGGCGAGGCGCCCGGACCGCAAGTCCGGGCGCCCACGCGCCGGGGGTAACAGCAGCGCATGACGAAATCGGAACTCATCGAAATCATCACTGCGAAGCAGAAGCATCTTCCGGCGAAGGATGTCGAGCTGGCGCTGAAGCAGATCCTCGAGATCATGAGCGATGCGCTTGCGACCGGCGATCGCATCGAGATCCGCGGTTTCGGCAGCTTCTCGCTGCATTTCCGTCCGCCCCGCCAGGGGCGCAATCCGAAGACCGGCGAGGCAGTGGCGCTCGCCGGCAAGTACGTGCCGCATTTCAAGCCGGGCAAGGACCTGCGCGAGCGCGTCAATGACGGCGCGGACAAGCCGATCCGGGACTGAGCTCCCGCCCGCTGCGGTCAAGCCCTGAAGCGGCGCGTTTGCCGCACTTTCGACGCTCGGCTGCGCGTGTCCACCGCACTAGCCTCTCCCCATGCGGCCGTCGGCCGCCACACATCCGGAGGGGAGAGCCATGCGTTCCATCATTGCCTGTCTGCTGCTGTGTCTTGCGCTGCCGATCAGCGCGTACGCCGATCCGGTCAACATCAACACCGCCGATGCGGCCACGCTCGATCGCGAGCTGAAGGGCATCGGGCCCTCGCGCGCCGCCGCGATCGTCGCGTATCGCATGCAGCACGGCCCGTTCAAGAGCGTCGATGAACTGGCGCTGGTCGCTGGCATCGGCCAGAAGGTCATCGACGACAATCGGGAAGTGCTGCGGGTCGATCGGGCCAGCGGCAAGCCGGCGCCGGCGGTCAAGGCCGCGCCGGCCGCGGGCAAGCCGGCCGCCAAGTCGACAGTCAAGCCGATGCGCAGCAAGCCGGCGCAGTGAGCACGCCGTGGCGCATGCGCACGCTGCGTTAGAATCGGC
>DAOQXO010000094.1:0-9748 GCA_035342635.1 Steroidobacteraceae bacterium | reverse complement strand
CCGCCGGTGGTCACCGTCATGGGCCACGTCGACCACGGCAAGACCTCGCTGCTCGATTACATCCGCCGCACCAAGGTCGTGGCGGGCGAGGCCGGCGGCATCACCCAGCACATCGGCGCGTACCACGTCGAGACCGACAAGGGCGTGATCACCTTCCTCGATACCCCGGGCCACGCGGCGTTCACCGCGATGCGCGCCCGCGGCGCGAAGGCGACCGACGTCGTGGTGCTGGTCGTCGCCGCCGACGACGGCGTCATGCCGCAGACGATCGAGGCGATCCAGCACGCGCGTGCCGCCGAGGTGCCGATCGTCGTGGCGGTGAACAAGATCGACAAGAGCGAAGCGGATCCGGACCGCGTGCGTACCGAGCTGTCCAAGTACGAGGTGATTCCGGAGGACTGGGGCGGCCAGAACATGTTCGTGCATGTGTCGGCGCGCGCCGGCACCGGCATCGAGCAGCTGCTCGACGCGATCCTGCTGCAGGCCGAAGTGCTGGAGCTCAAGGCGCCGCAGACCGGCCTTGCCTCGGGCGTGGTCATCGAATCGGCGATCGAGAAGGGCCGCGGCGCGGTCGCGACCGTGCTCGTCAAGAAGGGCACGCTGCGCACCGGTGATCCGATCATCGCGGGCCAGGAGTTCGGCCGCGTGCGCGCCATGCTCGATGAGACCGGCAAGCAGGTGCAGGAGGCCGGTCCATCGATGCCGGTGGTCGTGCTGGGCCTGTCAGGCGCGCCGAACGCGGGCGACGACGTGCTCGCGGTGGAGAGCGAGCGCAAGGCACGCGAGGTCGCGCTCTATCGCCAGGGCAAGTTCCGCGACGTCAAGCTCGCCCGCCAGGCGACGCGCGCCGAGGACGTATTCTCGCAGATGGGCGGGGAGAAGGCCGGCACGGTGGCCGTGGTGCTGAAGACCGACGTGCAGGGCAGCGCCGAGGCGCTGCGGGAATCGCTGACCAAGCTGTCGACCGACGAGGTGAAGGTCAATGTGGTCGCGAGCGGCGTCGGCGGCATTACCGCGTCCGACGTGCAGCTGGCGGCCGCGTCGCGCGCGCTGATCATCGGCTTCAACGTGCGTGCCGACTCGGCCGCGCGCGAGGCGCTCAAGGACACCGGTATCGATGTGCGCTACTACAGCGTCATCTACGAGGCCATCGACGACGTGAAGCAGATGATGTCGGGCATGCTCGCGCCCGAGATCAAGGAACAGATCGTCGGCGTGGCCGAGGTGCGCGAGGTATTCCGCTCGAGCAAGTTCGGCGTGGTCGCCGGCTGCCTGGTGACGGAAGGCTTCGTGAAGCGCAACAACCCGATCCGGGTATTGCGCGACAACGTGGTGATCTTCGAGGGTGCGCTCGAGTCGCTGAAGCGCTTCAAGGACGATGCGAGCGAAGTGCGCGCCGGCACGGAATGCGGCATCGGCGTGAAGAACTACCAGGACGTGCGCGTCGGCGACCAGATCGAGTGCTTCTCGAGGGTGGAGGTTGCGCGCACCATCGCGTGATGGGCGCGTGAACCATGGCCGGTAACGCACGCCGCGAGCGCATCGAGGGCGAGGTGCAGCGTGTGCTCTCGACGCTGGTGGCGCGCGAGGTCAAGGACCCGCGTGTCGGCAGCGTGACGATCACCGCCGTGCAGCTTGCGCCCGACCTGTCGGTCGCGCGCGTGTTCTTCCTGCCTTTCGCCGGGCGCCACGAGGCCGAAGAAGTGCGTGCGGGACTGGCGAGCGCGGCGGGTTTCCTGCGCGGCGAGGTGGGCCGGCGGCTGTCGCTGCGTCATGCGCCGCGGCTCGAGTTCGTGATCGATCGCCACCTGGAGGCGGCTTCGCACCTCACCGAACTGATCGACCGCGCGATCGACGAGGATCGCACCCGGGCCGGGTCCGACGCGCCCGCCGAGACCGAATCACCCGCCGATCCGAGCCGCTGAGCGCCGATGCCCTCCGGAATCCTGCTCCTCGACAAGCCGCGGGGCCTGTCGTCGAACGCCGCATTGCAGCGCGTGAAACGGGCCTATGGCGCCGCCAAGGCTGGACACGTCGGCAGCCTCGATCCGCTCGCAACCGGCATGCTGCCCATCTGCCTGGATGAAGCCACCAAAGTGGCCGGCGAGATCGTGGCCGGCGCCAAGCGCTACGAGTTCACGGTCGCGCTCGGCACGCGCACGGCGACCGGTGACGTGGAAGGCGAAGTGGTCGAATCGCAGCCGGTGCCGACACTCGACAGCATGCGCGTCGAGAGCGTGCTCGCCAGCCTGCATGGCGAGCAGCAGCAGGTACCGCCCATGTTCTCGGCACTCAAACGCGACGGCCGTCCGCTCTATGAGCTCGCGAGGCGCGGCATCGAGGTCGAACGCGCAGCGCGAGGCATCACGATTCATCGCCTTGCGCTCGTTGACCTGCGGGAAGGCGCCCTCGATCTCGCGGTCGAATGCTCGAAGGGCACCTATGTGCGCACCCTTGCCGAGGACGTTGCGCGCGCCCTCGGGACCTGCGGGCATGTCACCCGCCTGCATCGCGCCTGGGTCGCACCTTTCGAGGGCGAGAGGATGCACGCGCTCGAGGCGGTGGAGGCCGCTTGTGCGGCCGGCGCGCCCGTGCCGTTACTGCCCATCGATCGGGGTTTGCCGGACTGGCCCGCGATCGAACTGTCGGCGGCCGCCGTGGCGCGCGCACGACAGGGGCAGGCGATCGGGCGGGCTGACCTGCCGCGCGGCGCAGCCGCCCCCGGGGCGATGGTGCGGATGCTCGACCCCACGGGCCGGCTCCTCGGCCTCGGTGAAGTGGACGGGTTCGGCGGGCTGCGGCCGCGGCGGATCTTCAACTTGTGAGCGGACAGGCGTGCGGTTAGAATGCCGCGCCTCTAAAACGGTACAAAGCCAAGATTTTCAAGGATTTCTCTGTAATGTCGCTATCCACGGAAAAAAAGAGCGGAGTCCTCGCGCAGTTCCGCCGCGATCCGAAAGACACCGGATCGCCCGAAGTGCAGGTTGCGCTGCTTTCCGAACGCATCAATGGCCTCGGCGAGCACTTCAGCGCACACAAGCGTGATCATTCCTCGCGTCGCGGGCTCGTCAAGCTCGTGAACCAGCGCCGCAAGCTCCTCGATTATCTCAAGGCGACCAAGCCGGAGAAATATCAGGAGGTCGTCGAGCGCCTGGGGCTCCGTCGCTAAGGACCCCGCCGAATGGCCGCGTCAGTCCAGCTGCGCGGCCGTTCTGCTTTCCCACACATCTCATTTCGCGAGGGTTGAAGCGTGAGCGCTTTCAAAAAATCTTTTGTATTCGGCGCACATACCGTGACGCTGGAAACCGGCGAGCTGGCTCGCCAGGCGAACGGCGCCGTCGTCGTCTCGATGGGCGACACGAAGGTGCTGGTCACCGCCGTTGCGGCGAAGGAAGCGGCCAAGGGTCGCGACTTCTTCCCGCTGACCGTCAACTACGTGGAGAAGACCTACGCGGCGGGACGCATCCCCGGCGGCTTCTTCCGTCGCGAGGGTCGACCTTCCGAGAAGGAAACGCTCACCTCGCGCCTGATCGATCGTCCGATTCGTCCGCTGTTCCCGGACGGCTTCTACAACGACGTGCAGGTCGTCTCGATGGTGCTGTCGCTCGATCCCGAGATCGATGCGGACATTCCGTCGCTGCTCGGTGCCTCCGCCGCGCTGGCGATCGCGGGCGTGCCGTTCAAGGGCCCGATCGGCGCCGCGCGCGTCGGCTACAGGGACGGCAAGTACCTGCTGAACCCGACCGCGAAGGAACTCGCCAGCTCGCAACTGCACCTCGTCGTCGCCGGCACGCAGCACGCGGTGCTGATGGTCGAGTCGCAGGCGGACTGCCTGTCGGAAGAGGTCATGCTCGGCGCGGTGGTATTCGGCCACACGGAGATGCAGGTCGCGATCAACGCGATCAACGAACTCGTCAGGGAGGCCGGCAAGCCGCGTTGGGACTGGCAGCCAGCCACCGACAGTGCCGAACTCGCCGCGCTCGTGAAGGATGCCGCCGAGGCGAAGCTGCGCGAGGCGTACACGATCACCGAGAAGCAGTCGCGTTATGCGCGCATCGGTGAGGTGAAGGCCGAAGTCACCGCGGCGCTGACCGGCGGCGAGACGCCGAAGTGGACCGCCGACCAGGTCGATGACCTGCTGTTCAAGCTCGAAAGCGACATCGTCAGGAAGCGCATCATCGCCGGCGAGCCGCGCATCGACGGCCGCGACGCCGTGACCGTGCGCCCGATCACCGCCAAGGTCGGCGTACTGCCGCGTACCCACGGATCGGGCCAGTTCACGCGCGGCGAGACCCAGGCGATGGTCGTCACGACGCTCGGTACGACGCGCGACGCGCAGATCATCGACGCGCTCGAGGGCGAACGCCGCGAGCCGTTCATGTTCCACTACAACTTCCCGCCGTTCTCGGTCGGCGAGACCGGCATGATGGGCTCGCCGAAGCGCCGCGAGATCGGCCACGGCAACCTCGCGCGCCGCGGCGTCGCGGCGGTGATGCCCGACATGACGACCTTCCCGTACACGATCCGCGTGGTCTCCGAGATCCTCGAGTCGAACGGCTCCTCGTCGATGGCGAGCGTGTGCGGCGCGAGCCTCTCGCTGATGGACGCCGGCGTGCCGATCAAGGCGCCGGTGGCCGGCGTCGCGATGGGTCTCGTGCTCGAGGGCGACAAGTACAAGGTCATCACCGATATCCTCGGCGACGAGGACCATCTCGGTGACATGGATTTCAAGGTCGCGGGCACGAAGGACGGTGTCACCGCGCTGCAGATGGATATCAAGGTCGAGGGCGTGACGCCCGAGATCATGAAGGTCGCGCTGGCGCAGGCGCACGCCGGCCGCCTCCACATTCTCGGCGAGATGGCGAAGGTGATCTCCGCGCCGCGCGCGACGATGTCGGAGTACGCGCCGTCGATCATCACGATCCGCATCGACCCCGAGAAGATCCGCGACGTCATCGGCAAGGGCGGTGCGGTGATCCGCCAGATCACCGAGGAGACCGGCACGACGATCGACATCGAGAACGACGGTTCCGTGAAGATCGCCTCGGTCAACGGCGAGGCGGGCCGCGAAGCCCAGCGCCGCATCGAGCTGATCACCGCCGACGTCGAAGTCGGCCGCGTCTACGAAGGCAAGGTCGCGCGCCTGATGGATTTCGGCGCGTTCGTGACGATCCTGCCGGGTCGCGACGGCCTCGTGCACATCTCGCAGATTTCCGAGGAGCGGGTCGAGCGGGTCTCGGACAAGCTCAGGGAAGGCGACAACGTGCGCGTGAAGGTGCTCGAGGTGGACCGCCAGGGTCGCGTGCGCCTGTCGATGCGCAACATCGATGCCTGAACAGCTGGCCCGGGGGCCTGCGGCTCAGGGCCGCGGGCCAGGGTCGTGCACTCGTTCTTCGTCGTCACGTTCCCGCGCGCGGTTCTGGTTGCCGAACAGCGTGCGGAATATCTCGTCCTGCAGCGTGCGCCAGCGCTGGTAGTTCTTCTGCGCGAGCTGTGAGACAGCCTCGGTGGCCTCGGGGCCGGCGAGCTGGCGTATGCGCTCGCGCATCTCGCGCTGTTGCGCCGTGAACAGGCGCAGGGTCTGCTCGAGGTAACTGGCGACGACGCCCTGCAATTGCCCGCCATAGCTGCGGATCACCTGCGAGAGGAAGTCGCGGCTGAGCACCGGCTCGCTGCCGTGCTCCTGCTCGGCGATCACCTGCAGCAGGATCGCCCGCGTGATGTCGGTCTGCGACTTCTTGTCGATCACGACGAAATCCACGCGCTCGGTCACGAGCCGTCTGATGTCCGCCAGTGTGATGTAGCGACTCTCGACGGTGTCGTAGAGCCGGCGATTGGGGTACTTCTTGATGACTCTGGGTTCGCTCATGGGCATGTCCTCGCCTCGTCCGCCCCCAGTCGTACGGCACTACGATAGCCCAACCGGGCTGCAACCCCCAAGAATTTCGCTTGCGGGCAGTGTCCGCACGCCGCGCAGGCGCTCGGGTGCCCAGCGCGGCAGCGCCCAGGCCCACAGATCGCCCACCGGGGCACCGTCCAGGTCTGCCGGCGGTTCGAGCCCGAGGAGCGACAGGGCGGTGTGCAGGAACCGGCGGGCCCTGCCGGGATCGACGGGGACCGCACGGCGCGATTTCGACAGTTTGGCGCCATCGGGTTCGACCAGGACGGGCAGGTGCGCATACCTCGGCGGCGCAAGCCCCAGGGCCTGTGCGATCGCGATCTGCCAGGGCGTGGAGTCGAGCAGGTCGGCGCCCCGCACGACATCGGTGACGCCTTGCTCCGCATCGTCGACCACCACCGCGAGCTGATAGGCGGGAATGTCGTCGCGCCTGCGGATCAGCACGTCGCCGAGCGCGCTCCAGGCAAAGTGCTGCGGGCCCTGGATGCGATCGTCGAACGAGAGGCTGCCGTCAGGCACGCGCAGGCGGGTCGAGGTCGGGCCGGGCCGCGTGGGCCGTTGCCGGCAGGTGCCGGGATAGGCGCCGCCACCCGTGACGCGTGCGCCGCCGGCGTCAAGGAGGTCCTTGCGCGAGCAGCTGCACTCGAAGCTCGCGCCTTTGCGTGCCAGCGTATCGAGAGCCGCACGGTAGGCATCGCGGCGGTCGGCCTGGTGAAGGATCGCGCCGTCCCATTCGAAGCCGCAGGCCTCGAGCGTGCGCAGGATGCGCGCCTCGGCGCCAGCGACAATGCGGGGTGTATCGAGGTCCTCGATGCGCAGCAGCCAGCGGCCGCCGGCCTGCCGCGCGTCGAGGTAGCTACCCGCTGCGGCGAGCAGGGAACCGAGGTGCAGATCGCCGGTGGGCGAGGGCGCGAAGCGCCCGCATGGTGTCAACGATAGCGGTCGTCGCGATCGCCGTACTGGCGCTCGCGGCGCTCGCGACGCTCCTGCGCCTCGATCGACAGGGTTGCGACCGGACGGGCTTCCAGGCGCTTGATGCCGATCTCCTCGCCGGTTTCGAGGCAGTAGCCGTAGGTGCCATCCTCGATGCGCTTCAGCGCCTCGTCGATCTTGCGGATCAGCTTGCGCTCGCGATCGCGAGTGCGCAGCTCGAGGCTGAATTCCTCTTCCTGCGTGGCGCGATCGTTCGGATCGGGGAAGTTCGCGGCCTCATCCTTCATGTGGGAGACGGTGCGATCGACTTCCATCATCAGATCGTGCTTCCAGCTGAGCAGGATCTCACGGAAGTGATCGAGCTGGGCCTTGCCCATGTACTGCTCGCCGCGACGCGGGATATACGGCTGCACATTGCGCGGGCCGGCAAGGATATTGCCACCGTTGTCGGGCGCGTCGGCGTCATCCGGCGAGTCGGGGAAATGCGGTGCGACCCGGATCTGCTCCGCCGCGGGCTCGGGCGCATGGCGCACGAAGCTCGTCTCGAGCGGTGCGACCGGTTTCACGGTGCTCTTCGTGGCGGGCGATTTCTTCGCGGGCTTCGGGGCGTCGACCCTGGCACGCGCGCCCGTCTTGCGGGCTGCGGGTTTCGCTGCGGTACGGGTCGCAGACCTGGTGGCGGTCTTCTTCGGCTTGCTGCTCTTCGCAGGCGCCTTCTTGGCAGGCATCCTGAGCTCCTTTGGAATCGCGGGCTCGAAAACGGACGCGCGATTATACTGGCGTCCCGGCGCATGTACAGGGCCGCGTAAGTGCTGGATTTTCAGGGCAGGACGACCGACTCCGCCGGTGCCCAGCCCGCCTGTCGGCGTTCTGCGACGATCGTCGTGTAAATGCCTCCCCTGACGTTGAAACGCGCCGCAAGGCGCATGAAGCGCGGCGCCGTCGCCGCGGCGAGGGTATCGACGATCTCGTTGGTGACGGCCTCGTGGAACGCACCGCGATCGCGGAACGACCAGATATAAAGTTTGAGCGATTTCAACTCGACACAGAGTTTGTCGGGGACGTATTCGAGCTCCAGCGTCGCGAAGTCGGGCTGGCCGGTCTTCGGGCACAGACAGGTGAATTCCGGGATCGTCATGCGGATCGTGTAGTCGCGATCCGGCTGCGGATTCGCGAAGGTTTCGAGCGTCGTGGAGGGCTGTGAAGGCATGGCGATTAATTTACACTAGCCGCCGAAATGCGACTAACCAAGATCAAGCTTGCCGGCTTCAAGTCCTTCGTCGATCCCACTGCAGTCAGCTTCCCGAACAACCTGACGGGCGTCGTCGGGCCGAACGGCTGCGGCAAGTCGAACGTCATCGACGCCGTGCGCTGGGTCATGGGTGAGCTGTCGGCGCGCCACCTGCGCGGCGACTCGATGACCGACGTCATCTTCAACGGTTCGAGCGCGCGCAAGCCCGTCGGCACCGCGCACGTGGAACTCGTGTTCGACAACTCGGACGGCAAGATCTCCGGCCCGTACGCCGCCTACAGCGAGGTGTCCCTGAAGCGCCAGGTTTCGCGCGACGGCACCTCCACCTATTTCATCAATGGCGCGCGCTGCCGCCGCCGCGACATCACCCAGCTGTTCCTCGGCACCGGCCTCGGTTCGCGCAGCTACGCGATCATCGAGCAGGGCATGATCTCGCGCGTCATCGAGTCCAAGGCCGAGGACATGCGCGCCTTCGTCGAGGAGGCCGCCGGCATCTCGCGCTACAAGGAACGGCGGCGCGAAACCGAGAACCGCATCGGCGACACCCGCGAGAACCTCGATCGCCTGCAGGACCTGCGCGACGAGATCGACAAGCAGATCCGCCACCTGCAGCGCCAGGCGGCCACGGCGCGCCGCTACCAGGCGATGAAGGAGGACGAGCGCAGGCTCACCGCCGAGGTGCTGGCGCTGCGTCTGCGCGACCTCGACAGCGGCGCGGGCGTGCACGACAGTGCGATGCGCGAGTGCGACCTCACGATGCAGGCGGCGCTCGCGGACCAGCGTGCGGCCGAGGCGGCGATCGACCAGCAGCGCGCGTTCCACAATGAACAGTCGGAACTGGTCACCGCCGTACAGGGCCGCTACTACGAGGTCGGCGCCGAAGTCTCCCGTACCGAACAGGCGATCCAGCACGCACGCGAGCTGCGTGAGCGGCGCACCGCCGATCTCGCAACCGCACGCAGCTCGCTCGGCGAGGTCGCGCTGCTGATCGATCGCGACGCGGCCGAACTCGCGGCGCTGCGCGAGGAAATCACCGCGCTCGAGCCGGAGCTCGAGGCCGCCACCCGCGCCGAGCATGGCGCCGAAGGCGTCCTCGCCGAGGTCGAGGCGGCGCTCGCCACCTGGCAGGCCGGGTGGGAGGAATTCAATCGGGAGTTCGGTGCCGCCGACCAGGCGACCCAGGTCGAGCGAGCGCGCATCGAGCAGCTGGAAAACCAGTTGCGCCGGCTGGGCGGGCAGGCCGACCGGCTCGCCGTCGAGCGCGACGCACTGCTCGCACAGGAGTCGGAGGCACAGATTTCCGATCTCGCCGAACGCGAGTCCGTGGCGCGCGGCACCGCCGAGCAGCTCGCGCAGGCGCTGGGGGCGGCGCTCGCCAGCGTGCAGGAAGCGCGTGCCCGGCAATTGCAGAGCGAAACGCGCCTCGAGGCCCTGCGTACTGAGCGCGAGGGACTGCGCGGCACGATGCTGTCGCTCGAGGCACTGCAGAAAGCGGCGCTCGAGCGCGACGGCGGCAAGGCCGGCGACTGGATTGCCGCGTCGGGACTTGCGGGGCACGGTCGGCTTGCCGGCCAGTTGTCGGTCGACGGCGGCTGGGAGCGCGCGGTCGAGACCGCGCTCGGCGACTATCTCGAAGCCGTCTGTGTCGACGACATCGATGGCGT
>DAOQXO010000093.1:0-10099 GCA_035342635.1 Steroidobacteraceae bacterium | reverse complement strand
GCACCTTTGCGGCAAGGAGCAGGGCGCGACCGGTCGTGAGCGGGCGCGAGCAGCTCCTGCGCAGCAGCGGCATCGTCACCCGCGTCGACGCCACATCCGCCTGGGCGCAGATCGAAGGCGAAAACTGGCAGATCCAGTCATCGGCGCCTCTGGCTGAAGGCATGACCGTGCACGTCGTCGGACTCCGGGGACTCACGCTGATCGTCGAGCCCGCGGCCTCGAGCCCGTCGGGGCGCCCGGCCGCGGACGACCTCAACCATTCTTCAGAGGGGAGCTGACCATGCCACTCAATCTGCTGACCGGCTACGGGCCGATTATCGTCGTCCTCCTCATACTCGTATTTTCGTCGATCAAGATCCTGCGCGAGTACGAGCGCGGCGTCATCTTCCTGCTGGGTCGCTTCTGGAAGGTCAAAGGCCCGGGTCTCATCCTCGTCGTGCCGGGCATCCAGCAGATGGTGCGCGTCGACCTGCGCATCGTCACGATGGATGTCCAGCCGCAGGACGTGATCTCTCGCGACAACGTCTCGGTCAAGGTCAGCGCGGTCATCTATTTCCGTGTCGTCGATCCGCAGCGCGCGATCATCCAGGTCGAGAATTTCCTCATGGCGACGAGCCAGCTCGCGCAGACGACACTGCGCGCCGTGCTCGGCAAGCACGATCTCGACACGATGCTGTCCGAGCGCGAGAAGCTCAATCACGACATCCAGAAGATCCTCGACTCGCAGACCGACGGCTGGGGCATCAAGGTCGCGAACGTCGAGATCAAGCATGTCGATCTCAATGAAAGCATGGTGCGAGCGATCGCGCGCCAGGCCGAGGCCGAACGCGAGCGGCGTGCCAAGGTCATCCACGCCGAAGGCGAGCGACAAGCGGCCCAGGCGCTCGTCGAAGCGGCCGAGATGCTTGTGCGCGAGCCGGCCGCCATCCAGCTCCGTTACCTGCAGACACTCACGCAGATCGCGAACGAGCGCACATCGACGATCGTCTTCCCGATGCCGGGCGAATTCGCGGACCTGCTGTCGAGGGTGGCGCGGCGCGACGGCTGACGCGGGCGCCGCCGCGAACGGAGTGCGTCGCACTGACGGCGCCTGGCCGCGTGCGGGCGCGGACGGTCATGGTGGGCTTGCAGCCGGCGATGCCCTGACCTCCGCACAGGGCGGCTAGCGCCCGATCGGCACGAGGTGATGCGAGAGGCCGTATCCGGCGAGTGTGGACCCGAGCCGGTTGCCCTGGATCGAGTCGTAGCGGAAGTGGATGCCGAGGTAGACACGCGACAGCGCGCACTCCATCGCGGCGTCATCGAAGTTCGCGAACGAACGGGTCGGTGGGTCGGGTGCGATCTTCGGTGACCCCGGACCCGCAGAGTCGACGAGCGGGATCCGCATCGTGAAGCCCCGCCGCGCACCGAACACATTCGCCATCACGCCCATCGCCGCCGCGCACGCCGTGCCGTGGGCCGACGGATACGACGGGAACGCGTAAGTGTGCCGGTGCAGGTTGTTCCAGTCAGCTTCCGGTACGGTGCGCGGATTACCGTCGTTCGCCGCCCAACGGATCGCCGTATAGGGTCGCCAGTGGTTATGGGCGAACTTGGCGTCGAAGGACGCGATATAGCCGTCGAAGATCGCCATGTTGAGCAGCGCAAAGAGCCGCGCCGCCTGCCACGGATCGAGACCGGAGATCGAGGCGAGATCGCGCGCGAGGCGGTTGTGTGAGGCCTCGACGAACTCCTTCCACCACAGGGCGAGATGCGTCTCATCGGCGGTGCGCGTCCGGCTTTGGAAACGTCCGACTTCCCTGACCTCGTCATAGGCGGCGACGTACGCGTCGCTCGCGACATCGGGCGGCGGGGGTGAGCGGAACTGATCGGGCGAGCGCATCAGGAACGGTCGCACCTGTGCCCAGCCGGCGCCGAAGACAAAACCCTTGGGCGTGCCGCTGTGTTCATCGAACTCCGCGTACACGCCGGGCCCCATGGGCTGCCAGGCGTACTGCGCTTCGGTGTTCCAACCGTCACCGTCGCGCCGCGCGAGGATTGCGTGCGCGACGGACTCGCCGAGCGAGATGCCGCGCCTCCTCGGTGGTCCTTCCGCGGCCTGCGCGAGAAAGCGCTCGAGTTCGGCCCGCAGTTGGGGCGCTTCGCCGGGGTACTGGCTCGAGGCCACAGCAAATGCCGCCTGCGCCGCAGCGGCGACCGGGTCGGCATCCGGCGCGTGTCCGTGGTACGCGTACGGCGCATACCGCGGCGTGATTGCGTTGAGCGCGTCATGCATCGCAACATGCATCATCGCGGCGGTGCGCACGCCCTTGAGCGTCAGGAAGCCGTCCTCCGCCTCGGCGGCCGCGAGCAGCCGCGCGTTCCAGGCTAAGACGACGTCCGCAGTCGCGGCGGCAGGGCCCGCCGCCGCCGGATTGCCGGCGAACGCCGCGACCACAATCGCAAGGCAGATCCGGTTCGCTTCCATGCAGGCGTCCTGCCCTCGGGATCAGGGCCAATCTAGTCGTCCGGCAGGACGCCGGCTACTACGACTTCTGTAGTGACTCGGGGGCGCATCGCTGGGAGAATTGCCGCATGAGGCGCGGCTACGGTCAGTACTGCCCGCTTGCGCTGGCGGCGGAGATCCTGTGCGAGCGCTGGACCCTCCTCATCGTCAGCCGGATCCTCGACGGCTGCACGCAGTTCAACCAGATCCATCGCGGCGTGCCGCGCATTTCCCCGTCACTTCTCTCGCAGCGGCTCGCCGGGCTCGAGCGTGCCGGCATCATCGTGCGCGAGCCGGCGGCGGGGAAAGGACTCCCGCGCCGGTATGCGCCGACCGCGGCGGCACGCGAGCTCGAGCCGATCATCATGCAGATCGCGGTATGGGGCCAGAACTGGAGCCGCGACATGACGCACGACGACCTCGACCCGGGGTTCCTGGTGTGGAGCATGCACGTTCGGCTCGACACCGCCCGCATGCCGCCGGGCCGCACCGTGCTCGAGTTCGAGTTCACGGGCGCGCCGCGGGACTGCCGCCGCTTCTGGCTCGTCAATGACGACGGCCGGGTCGAGATGTGCCTCAAGCATCCCGGCTTCGAGATCGACCTGCGCGTCGAGTCGGACCTCAGGCTTTTCATCGAGGCGTGGCGGGGAATCCGCGACCTGCGCGCGGAGATCGCGGCTCGGCGGGTCCGCGTGCTGGGACCGCCGCGCCTGTGCCGGCAGTTCCCGGGATGGCTGCAACTCAGCGCGCTGGCTCCGTTTCCGCGCAAACGGCCCGGCCGGGAGCAGCGCCTCGCGAAGGCAGCGCCGCGCAGCGGGAGCGCCGCGCGCAGTCGGGCCGGATGCGACGCGGCAAAGAGGTGTCAGCGAAGTATCCAATAGCGCAAGCCCTCGGCTCGCAGCAACTCTTCGGCTTCGGCACCGTGGAGCATGGCGAGTGTCGAGAAGCTGCCGGCCTGCGAGCAGGTGGGCGCGGCGACAGTGACGGAGCGCGGCGCACCGGGGGCCGGCCAGCCGGTGCGGGCGTCGAGAATATGGCCGTAGCGCTTGCCGTCGATCACGATCGCGCGGCGCGCGTCGCCGCTGGTCGCGAGCGCGCCCGACTCGAGCGCGAGGCGCCGCGCCGCGTGCCCGGGCTTCGCGAGCGATTCGATCCCCACCTGCCAGGCGCCGCTCGCGGGCGCAGCGCCTGCCGCGCGCAGGTCGCCGCCGAAGTTGACGAGTACCGGATCACGCGACTCGCGCGCGGCCCAGTCGGCGACGCGGTCGACCGCGTATTCCTTGCCGATGCCGCCGAAGTCGATCTCCATGCCGACCGGCAGCGTCAGCCGGGGTGATTTCCACTGCAGGCGCTGCCATCCGACATGGCGCATCAGATCGGAGATGCGCTCCAGCCGTGGTGCGTCGGTCGCCTCCTCGAACTGCCAGGCGTGGCGCAGGATGCCGGACGTGAGGTCGAAGCGGCCCTCGCTCACGCGCCAGAGCATCTCGCCGTAGTCGAGGAGCCTTGAGGTTTCCTCGTCCACGGTGATCGAGCGGCCCCTGCTCGCGAGGATGTCGGCGACGACGCTCCCCGCCTTGTAGCGGCTGAATTTCTCGTCGATGCGGCGCGCCTCGGCGGCCGCGTAGTTCCCGAGCGCGCGCGCAAAGGCGAGGTCCTCCGTCTCGCAGAGCACCTCACAGGGGCTCGCCATGGCGCTGAATCCGATGCGCCATAGCCGCTGTACGCGGGTCAGGTCAAAAGTCGAACTTGTATCCAAATTGCACGATCACGGCCTTCAGGTCGGGCGTGAGGTCGAAGCCCGCGAGCGCGCCCACCGCCGCGCCGGGCGACTCGGTCGCCGACTGCTGATAGTACTCGAGCCGCACGGAGAACTCGCCGTGAGCGGTACGCCGGCCGTACTTCGCGCCGATCGTGTACGCGTCGAGGTCGCCGAGCCGGTAGTCGGCGGTGGCGAACGCCGGCAACGGGTCACCCTCGAACAGCACGGTGCGGTAGAAATCTGCGGCGCCCTGGCTGTACCAGCGCAGGTGCGGCTCGAGGTAGGAGCGCTCGTTGATGTTCCAGCGATAGCGCGCCTCCGCCGTCTGCGATTGCACGCCCCAGTCATCGTCCATGAGCCGCACATTGAGCGCGAGGGAATCGCGGTCGAACGCGTAGCGCCACTCGGCGAACAGGCTCTGCTTGGTGCGCGAGTCCGGGCGATGTTCGTACAGGTACTGGAAGTCGATGCCGTCCTCCGTCGAAGCGACCGGCGCGCCGCTCACGGGATCGACTACCGAGAGGATCTTGTAGGGATCGGTGAGGTAGCCGTCGCTCTGACCGTAGGAGTACGCGACCTCGAGCAGTGAGCGGCGCGTGAGCACCTGCGTGACGCCGATCAGGATATCCGCGACGTCTTTGGTATCGTCGCCGGCGCGGCCGCGATCCGTGCCGTCGTCGATCTCGCCCGCCATCGGCGAGAGGCCGACCGGCACTCCGCCTACCGGCTTGATCTCATCCTGGCCGTAGGCGGCGCCGAGGAAGACGGTGGTATTGCGCTGGTTGAAGTCGCGCTCGAGGCGCGCGTTGAGTCCGAGGTGCAGGTAATCATACTCATGCGAGGCACTGAGGCCGACGTTCCAGCGCATGGCGGTGCCGAGTGCCTGCTGCCAGTTCGCCGCAAGCGCGACACGCGTGTCGAGAAAGGTCGTATCGAGGGGCTGCGCGCCCGGTGCGACCGTGTAGCTGCCGCCGCCGGAAGGGCCGGTGAAGGTCTGCGGTACGCCCGCCGGCACTGCGCCGTTCGGCGTCGCGCCGGTCAGCGAGTCGACGGTGAGCGTCGCGCTGAGGCTGCGGTCCTCGTCGAGCGCACGGCGGATGGACGCCATGAGGCTCAGATCCTTGACGCGGCCGTTGTCCTCGCCGTAGTAGAGAAGCGAGCTGTCGACGCTCCAGGCCTTGGCCTCCTGCGCCACCGCCGGCAGCGAGCCGAGGAGGCTGCAGGTGGCGGCCGCGAGCGTCGCTCCGACCGGTTTGCGCTTCAGTTGCATCCGCAGCCTCCGCCCGCAAAGCTGCGTCCGCCGCTGCTCGCCTCCTTGCTGAAATAGATGTGGTCGTCGATGGCGGCGTCGTGGGCGTCGGCCTTCATGTCGGCACGGGCATGGAGGTCCCGCTCCCAGGGCTCGACGCCGGCGCAGCCAGCCAGGGCAGCGGCGCAGGCGATGCCTGCCGCCAGCATGACGGCGGCGAGGCTGCGACTGGATCGCGATCCGGCGCAAGGGCTCATTTGGCGTGTGCAACTCATGTGGCGGGTTCCTTCAGAAGCTGGACGATCTGTTGTTCGCGGCTCGCGCGGAGCTTTTCCTTGAAGCCGGTGTGGCGGGCGCGCAGCTTGCCGTTGCGGTCGATCAGGAAGCTGGTCGGCATGGCCTGGACGCCGAACTGGCGAGCGATCGTCCCGGCGGCGTCGAACTCGACGCGGAACCTGGCCGGGTTCTTGCCGAGAAAGGCGTCGGCGAGCGCGCGCTCCTGGTCGAGGTTGACGGCGACGACGACCAGTCCCTCGCTGCCGAGCTGTTGCTGCAGCTCGTTCATCCACGGGAAGGACCGCAGGCAGGGCGTGCACCAGGAGGCCCAGAAATCGACGAGGACGACCTTCCCCGCGTAGGCGTCGAGCACCGACCAGCGCGGCGCGGCCGCAGCGGAAGCTTGCGCGGCCGTGTCGGCGCTGGCGGTGCCCACGGCTGCAAGCAGGGTCAAGATGAGGGTTGCGATCCGCACCAAACTCTCCATTCAGACGATGGCAGCCGTTGGACGGTTGCTGCGGGCAAATTCAATCGCGGTTGGCGCAGCGCGCTCAGGCGGGCGTGCCAAGGATCTCCACGACCGCGCGATGCGCCTCGTCGATTGCGGCATGCGCGTAGGCCTGCCAGGCCGAGTCGGAGTTCGCGAACGCGATGGCGCCGAAGCGCGCGCGGGCGGTCTCGTTCGGTGCAGCGCCGTCGCGCTTCGCGTCGAACAACGGGTTGTCGCCGCCCGAGTAGCCGTGGCCCCAGCGATTCACGGTGATCGCGGCGATGTCGCGGTCGGCATCGAAGCCGCCGGCGCCGACGATGCGCGTCAGCTCGTCGCGCGCCTCGGCCTCGAAGCGCTCGAAAGGCATCGCGAGCAGTCCGGTGCGCGAGGCGCGCAGTGCGGCCCGCAGGTCGTGCCCCGGGGAGAGCGGAACGGTCGGCACGTGCACGAGATGCAGCACCATTGGCTCATCGGGTGATCGTGGGCAGCGGTAGCCGCCGAGGCTCACCGGGTAATCCAGCTTGATGCGCGAGTAGAAGCCGGTCGTGTTGGTCACTTCGTGCACGCCGCGCCTGACCCATGGCCGCCAGTTGCGCACGGCGACGTTCACATAGACGAGCGGCGCCTTTACATTGAGCGCAAGCGCGCGCCGCTGCGCGGCGGGAAGGTCGGGCAGCACCCAGGGCGCCATCGAATGGTAGGCGGCGAAGATCGCGTGGCGGGAGCGTGCACCGCGCAACTGTCCGTTCCGTACGTAGAAGGCATCGACACCATCGCCGCGATTGCGCAGGCGCACGACGGTGCTCTGCAGGCGCAGGCGCACGAGCGCACCAGCGGAATCGAGCCGCGCGTAGTCGAACGGCGCGAACACGATGTCTTCCATGTCGCGACCCGGCGCGACACCCGCGATCAGCGAACGCACCAGCAGGCGTGCGATCGAAGCGTTGCCGTCGGGGAAGTGGTGGATGTACGGATCGCTCATTTCGGCTTCGATGTCATCGGTCGGCAAGCCGAGGCCCGCGAAGCCGGGATAGCCCGTCTCGCGCGCCCATGAAGCGGGCAGGGCGTCGATGCCCAGGGCGAAGAAGTCGAGCGGGCGGCCGGCAAAGGTGCCCGCCACTTCATCCGAAAACCCCCACACTTTTGTGATCCAGTCGCGATAGCTCGTGCGTTCGAGCAGCGCCTCCTTGTCCGCGCGCGAGCGGCCCGCGAGCGGGTCGCGCCGCGAGGTGTAGAGCTCGATCAGCTCGCGCTTTGCATCGCCAGAGACCGGGAAGTCGGCGATGAACGCCTCCACCGGGCGAGCATTCAGCCGATCGGGCGGGATGTCGTCGGCGACCATGCGCAGGGGGTCGCCGGTGACCAGGCGGTCGACTCCGAAGCGCTCGCGCTTGAAGAGCACGCCGCGCGACAGGCCGAGCCCGGGATAGAGGCTGCGATCGAAGGCGGTCTCGAAGCGGTGGATGTCGACACCCAGCGCGCGCAGCAGTCCGAGTGCTTCGCGGCTGTAGAGCGATTGTGGCGATTGCAGCGATTCGCTGCCGCCATAGGCGATCAGCCGGCGGCCATCGACATCGAACTCGTTGCGCTGTGCGTGACCGCCGAAGTCGTCATGGGCATCGAGCAGCAGGATGCGCGCGTTCGGCTTCTGGCGGCGGTAGAACCACGCGGCGGCCAGCCCGCTGATTCCAGCGCCGATGACCACGAGGTCGTACTGCTCGTCGATCGCGACGTCGCCGATGGGATAGTCCGCGCCGTCGCGGAGGGCGTGCGCGACGTCGAAGCTGCCGGGCGCAGAGCCGCGCAAGCCGTGGCGGGCGGGCGGGTGGTCCGCGCCGGGCATGGGGGCGGCGGCGCGCAGCAGTTCGAGGGGTGAAAGGCCGGCGATGATCGCGAGCGCGGCGCCGTCGAGGAAATCCCGTCGGGTGACCTCCTGTCCCATGGAGGCCATTCTAGCGCCCGAAACGAACCGGCCGGGATCCACTGGATCCCGGCCGGCGAGTTTCCGGACGATTGCCCGGTCAGCTCAATACACGTCGTTGACGGTGTTGTAGACGTTGAACTTGCCGGTCGGCGTGATCAGGCGCGGATCATCGATGACCGCCTTGAGCTTGAGCGTGGCATCGTCGACCACCACGATCGCCGAGCGCTGCTCCTTGCCGTTCCACACCGAGAACCAGACTTCGGTACCGTCCTTGTTGTACTCCGGCTGCACCACGCGCTTCGGTCCATCGCCGAGCTTCGCCCATTCGGCGATCGGCAGCACCTTGTAGCCCTTGTCGAGATTGTTGATGTCGAAGACCGCAATCGACTGACTGATCTTGGCATCGGGGTTGAGCGTGGTGTCGACCCACAGGTGGCGCGACTTCGGATGGGTCTTGACGAACAGCGAGCCGCCGCCCTGTCCCTTCAATACCTCGACCGCCTTCCAGGCGAACTGCGGGTGCTTCTCGGGATCGGTGGCGACCAGCGTGATGTTCTCGTTGCCCAGCGCCGAGGTCGCCCAGACAGGGCCGTACTTCGGGTGCACGAAGTTCGCGCCGCGGCCCGGGTGCGGGATCTTGTCCACGTCGATCAGGCCGACCATCTTCTGCTCGAGCGAGTCGACCACGGCGATCTTGTCGCTCTGGTTGGCGGCCGTCAGGAAGTAGCGCTTGCTGCTGTCCCAGCCGCCGTCATGCAGGAAGCGCGCGGCGTCGAGCGTGGTGACCTTCATGCTGTCGATGTCGCTGTAGTCGACCAGCAGGATGCGCCCCGTCTCCTTCACGTTGACGATGAACTCGGGGTGATTGTGGCTCGCGACGATCGCGGCCACGCGCGGCTCCGGGTGATATTCCTGAGTGTCGACGGTCATGCCGCGGGTGGAGACGACCTTCATCGGCTCGAGCGTCGGCCCGTCCATGATCACGTACTGGGGCGGCCAGTAGGCGCCGGCGATCGCCAGCTTGTCCTCGAAGCCCTTGAACTTGGATGTCTCGACCGAGCGCGCCTCGAGGCCGATCTTGATCTCGGCGACGCGATCGGGAACCTCCATCCACAGGTCCACCAGATCGATCTTGCCGTCGCGACCGATCGTGTAGATGTAGCGGCCCGAATGCGAGACGCGCGAGATGTGCACCGCGTAGCCGGTCTTGAGGATATTGATGATCTTCTTCGTGTCGCCGTCGATCAGCGCGATCTCGCCGGAGTCGCGCAGCGTCACCGCGAAGACGTTGTCGAGGTTGTAATTGTTCAGTTTGCGCGTCGGGCGCTTCTCGGGCGGAATGAATACCGTCCAGCTGTCGCGCATTTCCTTCATGCCCCATTCCGGCGGGTTGGGGGGCGTGTGCTGCAGGAACCGCGCCATCAGGCCCACCTGGTCCTCGCTCAGCACGCCGCCGGTGCCGAAATTGGGCATGCCGCCGGGCGAACCGAACTTGATCAGGGCCTTCAGGTATTCGGTGCCGCGCGCCTGGGTCAGATCCGGTGTCAGCGGCTTGCCGGTTGCGCCCTTGCGCAGCACGCCATGGCAACCGGCGCAGCGCTGGAAGAATATCTCGCTCGCGCTGGCGAATTCGGCTTCGCTCATGTCGGGCGCGCCCGGCGTGCGGACCTGCTTCACGTCGGCACCGCTGGCCGCGACCGGCGCGCCTTCGTAGGCGGCCGCAGCCTGGCTGGTGCCCGGATGCAATTCGCCCTGGGCCGGGTCGGTGGTCACCGCCAGCTTCGTACGTTGCGCGGTCACTTCGGCGGCCGTGACGCGGCCGCCGGCATTGCCCCAGTTGTTGAGGATGTAGGTGACCGCAGCGGCGATCTCGGCGTCGCTCAAATGAGATTGCGCGGGCATGACGCTGTTGT
>DAOQXO010000092.1:0-10271 GCA_035342635.1 Steroidobacteraceae bacterium | reverse complement strand
GATCTCGGTGCCGAGGTCATCGACATCAACATGGGCTGCCCGGCGAAGAAGGTCTTCAACCGCCAGTGCGGTTCGGCCCTGCTCGCCGACGAGCCGCTGGTCGCGCGCATCCTCGAGGCGGTGGTCGCTGCCGTGACCGTGCCGGTGACGCTCAAGATCCGCACCGGAGTGGATCCGCGACATCGCAACGGCGTCGCCATCGCGCGCATCGCGGCCGCCTGCGGCGTCGTCGCGCTCGCGGTGCACGGGCGCACGCGCGCGGACCACTACGCGGGCACGGCGGAATACGCAACGATTCGCGATATCAAGCGGGCGGTGTCGATCCCGGTGTTCGCCAATGGCGATATTGATTGCGCGCAAAAGGCGCGCGAGGTACTTGATTTCACCTGCGCGGACGGCGTAATGCTCGGCCGCGCGGCGCACGGAGCGCCGTGGATTTTTCGCGATGTCAACGAATTTATGTCGAGCGGCAGACTGCCCGCTGCGCTCGCGCGCGCCGAGGTGCGTGATATCATTCGCACGCACCTGACGGATCTGTACCACTTCTATGGGGAAGTCGACGGCGTCCGTTTCGCGCGCAAACACCTCGGCTGGTATTTCGCAGGGCTGCTCGGCACACAGGACGATCGGCGCGGGTTGATGTCCCAGGAAACTTCCGCGAGACAGTTTGCATATGCGAGTGCATGGCTCGACCGCTGGGTCGACGGGACCGCGAACGCGGCCTGATCACAACAACGAGTTGCTGCGTCGGGGACTGCTGATGCCTGCGAAGAAAACCCAGAGGCCGCGCGCCGAACCCATCGCGCGCGCGAACGGCAGGAGCTTGCCCCTGCGCGACCATGCCGAACAGGCGTTGTCCGATTACTTCGCCACGCTGAACGGCCATCGTCCGGCGCGCCTGTACGACATGGTGCTGCGCGAGGTCGAGGAGCCGCTGTTCCGGGTCGTGCTCGACTACGCGGAGGGCAACCAGAGCCGCGCCGCCGGCATCCTCGGCATCACCCGCGGCACCCTGCGCAAGAAACTGCGCCAGTTCGGGCTGTCGGCCTGAGCCGGCCGCAACCGCATCATGCTCGTTGAGATCCGCAGGGCGCTGCTTTCCGTCTCGGACAAGACCGGGCTCGTGGACCTCGCCCGCGCGTTGGCGCGCCGCGACATCGAGATCCTCTCCACCGGCGGCACCGCACGACTGCTGCGCGAGCACGGCGTCACGGTGACCGAAGTGTCGGCCTACACGGGCTTTCCCGAGATCATGGACGGGCGCGTCAAGACGCTGCACCCGCGCATCCACGGCGGCCTGCTCGGGCGGCGTGGCGTCGACGACGCCGTCATGCAGCTGCACGACATCCCGCCGATCGACCTGCTGGTCGTCAACCTCTATCCGTTCGCCGAAACCGTCGCCCGTCCGGGTTGCACCTACGACGAGGCGATCGAGAACATCGACATCGGTGGCCCCGCGATGCTGCGGGCGGCCGCCAAGAATCATCACTCGGTCACCGTGGTCGTCGACCCTGCCGACTACGCGGGCCTCCTCGCCGAGCTCGATGCAAACGACGGCAGCTCGAGCATCGATACGCGCTCGCAGTTCGCTGCCAAGGCTTTCGCGCACACCGCGCGCTACGACACCATGGTGTCGAACTACCTGCTGCGTCGCGAGCAGGCCGAGCGCTTCCCCGGCACCCTGCCGCTCGTCTACGACAAGCTGCGCGACCTGCGCTACGGCGAGAACCCGCACCAGGGCGGCGCCTTCTACCGCGAAGTGGCCGCGCGCGGCGCCTCGATCGCCACCGCGACCTTCGTGCAGGGCAAGGAACTGTCCTACAACAACATCCTTGACGCCGACACCGCCATCGAGTGCGTACGCCAGTTCACGCCGCCGGCCTGCGTGATCGTCAAGCACGCGAACCCCTGCGGCGTCGCCACCGCCGATGGCCCGGCGGCGGCCTACGACAAGGCCTATCGCACCGACCCGACATCGGCCTTCGGCGGCATCATCGCCTTCAACCGCGAACTCGATGCCGCCACGGCGCAGGCGATCGTCGAGCGTCAGTTCGTCGAAGTCATCGCCGCGCCGGCCATTGCGCCCGCCGCCCTCGCCGTGCTCGCCACCAAGGCCAATATTCGCGTACTCGCGGTGGGCGATCTCGGCCGCTCGCCCGGCAACGATCTGGAATACCGCAGTGTCGGCGGTGGCCTGCTCGTGCAGGCGCGCGACCAGGGCAGCATTACCGCCGCAGGCCTGCGTGTCGTCACGAAGCGCGAGCCGACCGAGGCGCAGGTCGCCGACCTGCTGTTCGCGTGGGTCGTCTGCAAGCACGTGAAATCGAACGCGATCGTGTTCGCCCGCGACCACATGACGATCGGCGTCGGCGCCGGGCAGATGAGCCGCGTGTATTCGACCCGCGTCGCCGCGATGAAGGCAGCGGACGAGAAGCTCGAAGTGCGTGGCGCCGTGATGGCCTCGGACGCCTTCTTCCCGTTTCGCGACGGCATCGACGTCGCGGCGCAGTACGGCATCGCCGCGGTGATCCAGCCGGGCGGCTCGAAGCGCGACAGCGAGGTCATCGCCGCGGCCGACGAGCACGGCCTTGCCATGGTATTCACCGGCATGCGCCACTTCCGCCATTGATGCGGGGCGCCCGCCCATGAAAGTCCTGGTCGTCGGTTCGGGCGGTCGCGAGCACGCGCTCGCGTGGAAATGCGCGCAGTCCGCGCGCGTCACGCAGGTGCTGGTGGCGCCCGGCAATGCGGGCACGGCACTCGAGCCGAAGCTGCGCAATGTCGCAGTGGCCGCCGACGACATCGAAGCGCTGGTCGCGCTCGCGCGCAGCGAACAGGTGGCTCTCACCATCATCGGCCCCGAGGCGCCGCTCGTGCTCGGCGTCGTCGATGCGTTCAGCGCCGCGGGCCTGCGATGTTTCGGGCCGCACCGCGCGCCGGCGCAGCTCGAAGGCTCGAAGGCCTTCACCAAGGAATTCCTGCGCCGTCACCGCATTCCGACCGCCGCCTACGCCACCTTCACGAAGGCCAGTTTCGATCCGGCCTGGGTGCGCGCGCAGCGCGCGCCGATCGTCGTCAAGGCGAGCGGGCTCGCCGCCGGCAAGGGCGTCGTGATCGCCGCGAGCGCGGATGAGGCGATCGCCACCGCGCAGGCCATGTTCGACGGGCGCTTCGGCGCCGCGGGTGAAGAGGTCGTGATCGAGGAATTCCTCGCGGGCGAGGAAGCGAGCTTCATCGTGATGGCCGATGGCGAGCACATCCTGCCGCTCGCCACCTCGCAGGACCACAAGCGCCTGGGCGATGCCGACACCGGCCCGAATACCGGCGGCATGGGCGCGTATTCGCCTGCCCCGGTCGTCACGCCGGCGCTCCACGATCGCATCATGCGCGAGGTGATCGAGCCGACCATCCGCGGCCTGGCCGCCGACGGCATGCCCTACACGGGCTTCCTGTACGCCGGCATCATGATCGCGCCCGATGGCACGCCCAATGTCCTCGAGTTCAACTGCCGCTTCGGTGACCCGGAGACGCAGCCGATCCTCGCGCGCCTGCGCTCGGACCTGGTCGACCTGTGCGACGCTGCGCTCGAGCGCCGCCTCGACGGCGTGACCGCCGAATGGGATCCGCGCGCCGCGGTGGGCGTCGTGCTCGCCGCCGAGGGCTATCCCGATGCGGTCCGCAAAGGCGATCCGATCGAGGGCCTCGCGCGCGCGGCGCAGTTGCCCGGCAAGGTGTTTCATGCGGGCACCGAACGCCGCGGCGAGGCGATCGTGACCAACGGCGGGCGCGTGCTGTGCGCGGTGGGCCTCGGCGCTACCGTCGCGGCCGCCCAGCGCGATGCCTACGCGCTCGTCGGGGCGATCCGCTGGCCCGGCATGCAGTACCGCCGCGACATCGGCTACCGCGCCATCGCGCGCGAGCAGGCGGGCGCTGCGCACTGATCGGGTAGACTATTTGGATGGCCCACCCACTCTACCCGCCGGGCAGTGGCGTCGCTCCTCCGGAAGTCCTCAAGTCGCTTTCCGGCCTCGAATTCATGCAGCGCATGGTCGCAGGCGCGCTTCCACCGCCGCCGATCGCGATCACCCTCGACTTCCATGTCGTGGCTGTCGAGCGTGGCGTCGTGACCTTCGAGGGGCGTCCCGGGGCCAATGTCTACAATCCGCTCGGCCTGATCCATGGCGGCTACGCCGCGACGCTGCTCGATTCGTGCATGGGCTGCGCGGTCATGACCCACGTCGAGGCCGGCATGGGCTATGTCACCCTCGAGCTGAAGGTGAGCTACCTGCGCGCGATGACGCACACCACAGGTGCTGTGCGCGCGATCGGCCGCGCCCTGCACGTCGGGCGGCGCAGCGGCTTCGCCGAGGGCGAGATCGTCGATGCGTCCGGCCGGCGCATCGCGCACGGCACGACCACCTGCCTCGTCTACCCGCTATGACGATGCCGGGGTCTGCACATTCGATCGACCTCGACGTGCAGGCCGCCGACATCGACGAGTACTCGCACGTCAACAACGCGGTCTACCTCACCTGGCTCGATCGTGCCGCGTGGAGTCATTCGGCCGCGCTCGGCATGCCGCTCGAGCGTTGCATCGCGCTGCGCCGGGGCATGGCGGCCCTGCGCACCGAGATCGATTACGAACGCGCGGCGATCGCCGGCGATCGCATCCGCGTCTCGACCTGGATCGCGGATTGCGACGGCAGGCTGCGCTGCACGCGCCATTTCGTGGTCAGCCGCGCCGCCGATGGCGCCGTCCTCGCCCGCGCGGTCACGATCTACGTGTGCCTCAATCTCGACACCGGCCGCGCCACGCGCATGCCGCCGGAGTTTGTCGCCGCCTACGGCCGCACGTCCGCTGCCGCGCAGCCTTGACGCCGCCCGCCCCCCGCCTGCCGCCCGGTCTCTCGCCCGCCATGCGCCTGCGCCTCGTGCGCGCATTCCGCCTCGCCTCGCGCGTGAGCCCGCGGCTCGCCGGCCGCCTTGCGCTGGAACTGTTCCTGCTGCCGGCGCGCCGCCAGCTCGATGCCGTCGACGCACCGGTGCTGGCGCGTGCCCGCGCGTCGCGCATCCGGCTCGCAGCGCATGAGCTGCAGGTCTACGAATGGGGCACGCACGCGGACGCGATTCTGCTGATGCACGGCTGGGGCTCGCATGCGCCACGCTTCGGCGCCTTCGTCGATCCGCTGCTTGCCGCGGGCTTTCGCGTGCTCGCCGTCGATGCGCCGGCGCACGGCAAGTCCACCGGACGCCAGGCGACGCTCGAGCTGTTTCGCGCCGCGCTGGGCGCCGTCGCCGGCGCGCGCGGCCCGGTGCGCGGCATCGTCGGGCACTCGATGGGCGCCAGCGCGACGGTGTGGCAGATGGCGGAGTCGCCGCCTGCCGAGGTGCAGGCCATCGTGCTGGTCGGCATGCCGCGCGACGTCGCGTTCATGATGGATTCGTTCGCCGGCGCGCTCGAGCTCGACGCGCGCACGCGGGCGGCGCTGGTCGCGGCGTTCACGCATCGCTATGGGAGCCCGCCCGCCGCGTTCTCCGCTCACGCCGTCGCCGGGCGGCTGTCGATGCCCGTGCTGCTCGTGCACGACCGCGCGGACGATGTCGCGCCCTTCGCACATGCGCAGGCGCTGTTGCCGGTTCTGGCGCGGGGTGAACTCGTGACGACCGACGGATTCGCGCACAGCGGCGCGCTGCGCGACCCGCCGACGATTGCCAGGATCGTCGACTTCCTGGTCAGAAACTCGCGCGGATGAACAGCTCGGGGCCGTCGGTCTTCATGCGGAAGATGCCCGGGAAATCATGGTCGGCATTCGGTGCGACGCTCACGTCGATGTCGAGGATCGTGTAGCCGAGCCCGACCGCGAAGTTGGGTTTCCAGCGGTACTGAACGTCGAGGTGCCATTCGCCCAGCGTGCCGTCGATGTCATCGTAAGTCGCGCTGAAATACTGCCCGCGCGCATTCACGGACCAGCGTCGCGCGAACTGCCAGCTGCCATCGAGCGCGATCGTGGGCAGCGGCGCCACCCCCGATTCGTCCTCGCGTACATTGCGGTCGACGGCTTCCCCGGCGACCTCCGCCTCGAGCAGGTTCACGCCGAGGCCGGCGGCAAGTTCGATGTTCTCGCGGCGCAGGATCGAGTACAGGAATGTGAACGACAGCGAACGATAGTCGAGCGACGATTCGATCGCCTCGCCGGTGAGGAAGGTCTCATCGCCGAAAACGACGTCCTCCCCGAGCGTGGTTGCCGCGAAACGGTTCAGCTTGAAGTAATCGAAGCGCAGGCGGAACCGCTCGCCCATGCGCAGGTAGAGCTCCATGCGGCCCTGATCGATCGTGTCGTCGAGGCCGAGCGTCTCCTCGCCATCGACCAGGGTGCCGAGCGTGAGCGCATCGGGGTCGAGGCGCACCTTGGTGTCCACACCACCCTGGTAGTAGGTGGCGCGCAGCGCAAACCGGTCGGTGATCGGGCTCGCGGGCGGTGGCAGCGCGCGGGCCAGAGTATCCGAGGCGCGCGCAGGCTCCTGCGCGCCGGCAAGCAGCGGACAGGCAACGAGGATCGCCGTCGCGACGGCGGCAATACGCGGCATGCAGGGCTCCTACTTCGGTGCCGGGTTTCCGGCACCGTTCCGTTTACCTCTTCATCGCCTCGAAGAACTCCCCGTTGGTCTTGGTGTCCTTCATCTTGTCGAGCAGGAACTCGATCGCGGCGAGTTCGTCCATCGGGTGCAGGAGCTTGCGCAGGATCCAGATCTTGGCGAGTTCGCCCGGATCGGTGATCAGCTCTTCCTTGCGGGTGCCGGAGCGATTGATGTTGACGGCCGGGAACACGCGCTTCTCCGCGATGCGCCGGTCGAGGTGGATTTCGCTGTTGCCCGTGCCCTTGAACTCCTCGTAGATGACGTCGTCCATCTTCGAGCCGGTGTCGATCAGCGCGGTGGCGAGGATCGTCAGCGAACCGCCTTCCTCGATGTTGCGCGCGGCGCCGAAGAAACGCTTCGGTCGCTGCAGCGCATTCGCGTCGACACCACCGGTGAGCACCTTGCCGGAGCTCGGCACCACGGTGTTGTAGGCGCGCGCGAGGCGCGTGATCGAATCGAGCAGGATCACCACGTCCTTCTTGTGCTCGACCAGGCGCTTGGCCTTCTCGATCACCATCTCCGCGACCTGCACGTGGCGCGCGGCGGGCTCGTCGAAAGTCGACGAGACGACCTCGCCCTTCACCGTGCGCTGCATCTCGGTGACTTCCTCGGGCCGCTCGTCGATCAGCAACACGATCAGGTACACCTCGGGGTGATTCCAGGTGATCGAAGTCGCGATGTTCTGCAGCAGCATCGTCTTGCCGGCCTTCGGCGGCGAAACGATCAGGCCGCGCTGGCCCTTGCCGATCGGCGAGACGAGGTCGATGACGCGCGCGGTGAGGTCCTCGGTCGAGCCGTTGCCGCGCTCGAGCTTCAGCCGCTTGGTCGGATGCAGCGGCGTCAGGTTCTCGAACAGCACCTTGTTGCGCGAGTTCTCGGGCGAATCGAAATTGATCTCGCCGACCTTCAGCAGCGCGAAATAGCGCTCGCCTTCCTTCGGCGGACGGATCAGGCCGGAGATCGTGTCGCCGGTACGCAGATTGAAGCGGCGAATCTGACTCGGGCTGATGTAGATGTCGTCCGGACCGGCGAGATAGGAACCGTCGGCCGAGCGCAGGAAGCCGAAGCCGTCCTGCAGGATCTCGAGCACGCCGTCGCCGTAGATGTTCTCGCCCTGCTTGGCGTGCGCCTTGAGGATCGAGAAGATGATGTCCTGCTTGCGCGAGCGCGCGAGGCTCTCGAGGCCGACGGATTCGGCCACCTTCACCAGCTCGTGGATCGGCTTCGACTTGAGCTCGGTGAGGCTCATCGAAGCCCGCGACTGGGTCAGTTCCTCGGGGCTGATGATCTCGGAATCGTCGACCTCGAACGGCTCGAGGTCACGCATCTCGTCGTCGCGGCCTATGCTGCGGTTGCCGTCGCGGTTGCCGTGGCCCCCGCCGCCGCCGCGTCGCTGCTTGCCCTGCCGGCCGCCACCGCGCCCCTGGTTACCGAGATAGCCTCTCACAGGTTGCTGTCCAGGAAAGCGGCCAGCTGCGACTTGGACACCGCGCCGACCTTCTGGGCCTCGACCGCCCCGTTCTTGAACAGGATCAGCGTCGGAATGCCCCGGATGCCGAACTTCGGCGGTGTCTGCGGGTTCTCGTCGATATTGAGCTTCGCGATCCGGACCTTGTCTTTGTACTCGTCGGCGAGCTCGTCGAGGATAGGCGCGATCATCTTGCATGGTCCGCACCATTCGGCCCAGAAATCGAGAAGGACGGGTTTGTCGGATTTCAGCACATCCTGGCTGAACGTCGAATCGGATGTATGAACGATGTGCGGATTGCTCACGCAGATTTTCCTCCGGGAATGGAGTGGATTATTCGCGGCACAGGACGAAAGGCCGTGCCAAGAGGTGGCATCAAACGGTTACACTAGGGCAACTTGGAAGGAGCTGATTGCCGAGACGGCGCGGAATCAGGTTCCGCTGTATCTAGCTTAAATTTTTGCGCCTTCCGCGCCATTTTGCAAGGGCCACGACATTATAACCTCAGAAAAGACGAAATGACCGATCAGCACCTCTCAGACCTGCGCTTCAGTGAACTCGACCTCGCTCCGTCCGTCATGCAGGGCATCCGCGACGCGGGCTTCGACCGCTGCACGCCGATCCAGGCCCAGACACTCCCGATCGCGCTGCGCGGCCAGGATGTCGCCGGGCAGGCACAGACCGGCACCGGCAAGACCGCGGCATTCCTCGTCGCGATCTTCCAGCGCCTGCTGACCCACCCGCCCGCGGCGAATCGCGGCCCGACCTCGATCCGTGCGATCGTGGTCGCGCCGACCCGCGAACTCGCGGTGCAGATCCACAACGACGCACTCGTCCTCGGCAAGCACACCGGGCTCAAGCTCGCGGTGGTGTTCGGCGGCGTGGACTACGAGAAGCAGCGCAAGCAGCTGGCCGACGGGATCGACGTGCTGATCGGCACGCCCGGGCGCATCATCGATTACTTCAAGCAGCACGTGTACGACCTGCGATTCGCCCAGGTCGCCGTCCTCGACGAGGCCGACCGCATGTTCGACCTCGGCTTCATCGCCGACATCCGTTTCATCCTGCGTCGCCTGCCCAGTCCGGACGAGCGCCAGGCGATGCTCTTCTCGGCGACGCTGTCGCACCGCGTCCTCGAACTCGCCTACGAGCACATGAACGAGCCCGAGCTCGTGCGCATCGAGCCCGACAAGGTGACGACCGACCGCGTGCGCCAGGTGATCTACTTCCCGGCGATGGAAGAGAAGATGCCGCTGCTGATCGGCCTGCTGCGCCAGGCCGACGCGCGCCGCACGATGGTGTTCGTCAATACCAAGCGCGTGGCCGAGCGGCTCGAGCAGGTGCTGATCGCGAACGGCTTCTCCGCCCAGGCCATCTCGGGCGATGTGCCGCAGAAGAAGCGCCTGCAGTTCCTGCGCGATTTCCACAACGGCGACCTCGCGGTGCTGATCGCCACCGACGTCGCCTCGCGCGGCCTGCACGTGCCCGAGGTCAGCCACGTCTTCAACTACGACCTGCCGCAGGATGCCGCCGATTACGTACACCGCATCGGCCGCACCGCGCGGGCCGGCGCCGCGGGCGACGCGATCAGCTTCGGCTGCGAGGAATACGCCGTCGCCCTGCCGGACATCGAGGACTACATCGGTCGCAAGATCCCGGTGGAGGCGATCGCACCCGGCACGCTCGCGGCCGACATCGTCGTGCCGCCACGCACCTGGCATCGCGGCCCGCCCGACGCCCGCCGTGGCGGGCGCCCGGGCTCCGGGCGTTCCGGCGGCGGCCGCTCAGGCGGCGGTGGCCGCTCAGGCGGCGGTGGTCGCTCAGGCGGTGGTCGCTCGGGCGGCGGCAGCCGCTCGGGTGGCGGTGGCCGCTCCGGGGACGGCCGACGCCCGGGCGGGCATGACGAGCGCCACGAAGCGACGCGCCATGAGGCCCCCGCCCAGCCCGCCGGCAGCGAGGGCGGCTCCCATGCACCGTCGGCCGCCACGGGCGGAGGCGGCGCACCGGATGGCGCGAAGCGGCGCCGCCGGCGCCGCGGCGGTCGTGGCGGCGGGAGCGGCCGCGGTGGCAGCGGCGGCGGCGGTCCCGCACCGGACAGCGGCACCGCGTCCTAGGAGTCTGGGCGGCAGAGTCTTTGCGGCACTTGATGAGCGCTGGTTTTCCC
>DAOQXO010000091.1:0-10319 GCA_035342635.1 Steroidobacteraceae bacterium | reverse complement strand
CGAGCGTGTAGCCGACCGCGAGCTTCGCGGCGACCTTCGCGATCGGGAAGCCGGTCGCCTTCGAGGCGAGCGCCGAGGAGCGCGACACGCGCGGGTTCATCTCGATGATCAGCATGCGCCCGTCGGCCGGATTGACCGAGAACTGCACGTTTGAGCCGCCGGTGTCGACCCCGATCTTGCGCAACACCGCGATCGAGGCATCGCGCATGCGCTGGTACTCCTTGTCGGTCAGCGTCTGCGCCGGCGCCACCGTGATCGAATCCCCGGTGTGCACGCCCATCGGGTCGAGATTCTCGATCGAGCAGATGATGATGCAGTTGTCCTTGCGGTCACGCACCACCTCCATCTCGTATTCCTTCCAGCCGATGACTGATTCTTCGATCAGCACCTCGCTGGTCGGCGAAGCCTCGAGGCCGCGTGTGACGATCGCCTCGAGCTCCTCGCGGTTGTAGGCGATGCCGCCGCCCGAGCCGCCGAGCGTGAACGAGGGGCGGATCACGCACGGATAGCCGATCTCGGCCACCACGGCGAGCGCATCCTCGAGGCTCTTGGCGATGTGCGAGCGCGGCGACTCGAGGCCGATCTCGCGCATCGCATTCCTGAAGCGTTCGCGGTCTTCGGCCATGTCGATCGCGGCCCGCGAGGCGGCAATCAGCTCGACGCCGTATTCCTCGAGTACGCCCTGGCGGTCGAGGTCGAGCGCGGTATTGAGCGCCGTCTGCCCGCCCATCGTCGGCAGCAGCGCGTCCGGGCGCTCCTTGGCGATGATGCGCGCGATCGTGCGCCAGTTGATCGGCTCGATGTAGGTGGCATCGGCCATCTCCGGGTCGGTCATGATCGTCGCCGGATTCGAATTGACGAGGATCACCCGGTAACCCTCTTCGCGCAGTGCCTTGCAGGCCTGGGCGCCGGAATAGTCGAACTCGCAGGCCTGGCCGATGACGATCGGTCCGGCGCCGATGATCAGGATGCTCTGGATGTCGGTACGTTTGGGCATGGGGTCAGGAGGCGCGCTGGCGCAACTGGTTCTGCAGGCGGCGCACCATCAACTGGGAAAACAACTCGAACAGCGGACGCATGTCGTGCGGACCGGGGCTCGCCTCGGGATGCCCCTGGAAGCCGAACACCGGCCGGTCGATCCACGCGAGGCCCTGCAGCGATCCGTCGAACAGCGAGCGATGGGTCGCCTTGACGTGCGGCGGAAGCGTCGCCTCGTCGACCGCGAAACCGTGGTTCTGGCTGGTGATCATCACGCGCCCGGTCGCGAGGTCCTGTACCGGGTGATTGGCGCCGCGATGGCCGAATTTCATCTTCACGGTGCCTGCACCGCAGGCGAGTCCGAGCAACTGGTGCCCGAGGCAGATGCCGAACATCGGCAGGTCGGTCTGCAGGAATTCGCGGATCGCGTCGATCGCGTAACCGCAGGGTTCCGGGTCTCCCGGACCGTTCGACAGGAAGATGCCATCGGGCTGCAGCGCGAGCACTTCCGCGGCGCTGGTCTGTGCCGGCACCACCGTCATGCGGCAGCCATGGTCGGCGAGCATGCGCAGGATGTTGCGCTTCACTCCGAAGTCGTAGGCGACGACGTGCAGCCGCTGGTGCGCGCGCAGCGCGCGTTGTGACTCGCCGTTGCCCCACTGTGAACCTTCATTCCACTGGTAGGGCCGCCGCACGCTGACGACCTTGGCGAGATCCATGCCCTTCAGCCCGGGGAACTTGCCTGCCGCACGCACCGCGGCGGCCGGGTCGATCTTCTCGCCCGTCATGATGCAGCCGGCCTGCGCGCCACGCTCGCGCAGGATGCGGGTCAGGCGGCGCGTGTCGATGCCGGCGATCGCCACCGTCTTCGCGCGCTCGAGGAATTCACCGAGCGAGCCGACCGCGCGCCAGTTCGATGCAAGCCGCGGCAGGTCGCGGATCACGAGGCCCGAAGCGTGCACGATCTGCGCCTCGAGGTCCTCGGGCGTCGTGCCGGTGTTGCCGATATGGGGATAGGTGAAAGTGACGATCTGACGGGAATACGACGGGTCGGTGAGGATTTCCTGGTACCCCGTCATGGCGGTATTGAAAACGACTTCGCCGGTGGTGTTGCCTTTGGCTCCGATGGACTGGCCGCGGAAGATCGTTCCATCCGCCAGCGCCAGTACTGCGGGTACGCTCACCAAATCTTTCCCCTGTCTTTCGTTCCGCGCCCCTCGAGACGCAAGCGGGTTGCGCCGAGTGAAATCGCCGGAGGCATATGTACAAAGCGGGAGGAGTTCTTTCGAACATCCTCCCGCCTTGCACGGACTAACCCGACAATCGGATTACGCCCAAAGTTTAAGGTCCACCGCCCGGGGTGTCCATGTGAATACGGCCGGGCAAGTTCTCCACCGAAGCTCACAAATGCCTTCGGATTACCGTCTAACAGGCTGATTTTATTCCCAGTACGTCGGCCATGCTGTAGCGACCCGGCGCCTGCCCGACCAACCAGGCGGCCGCCTGGAGGGCCCCCCGGGCAAAAATCGCCCGGTCGGTCGCCTGGTGACCGAGGGTCAGCCGCTCGCCGGCCCCGATGAACTGCACGTCGTGCTCCCCGACGATGTCACCGCCACGCACGACCGCATAGCCGACCTCACCCTCGCGCGCCGTTTCGATGACGCGTCCGAGCGCGAGCGCGGTCCCCGACGGGGCATCGCGCTTGGCGCGGTGATGCGCCTCGATGATCGACACGTCGAACCCGCCGGGCAAGGCGCGCGCCGCGCGCTGCACCAGGTCGAGCAGCAGCGTGATGCCAAGACTCGTGTTCGCAGCGACGAGCAGCGGAATGCGTTCGGCCGCGCGGGCGAAATCCGCCTCGATGCCATCAGGCAACCCGGTGGTACCCAGCAGCAGCGGCACGCGCGCCTCGGCGCACTGCGCGACATGATCGCGCGCCGCATGCGGGCTCGAGAAATCGACGACGACCTGCGCGCCGCGCAGCGCGGCGGCGAGGTCCGAGGTAATCGCGACGCCCAGCCGGCGCACGCCGGCCGCCTCACCCGCGTCCTGGCCGAGCGCGGCGCTGCGCGCGGAGGCGACGACGGCGGTGACCGCGATGTCGAGCCCCTCGGCACAGGCGACGAGCGCGCGGCCCATGCGTCCGACGCCCCCGAGGATCGCGACGCGGGTCACGCCTCCCCCATAAAGAAACGCTTCACGCCGTCGAAGAACGACTTCTCGCGCGGCGCATGGCGGCTGCCGCCCTTGCGCAGGGACTCATCGAGCTTCGACAAGAGTTCGCGTTGCTCCGTCGTGAGGTTCACGGGTGTTTCGACCACGACGCGGCAGAACAGGTCGCCCCGGGCCCCGCCACGCACCGGCTTTACGCCCTTGTCGCGCAGGCGAAAGACGCGTCCGGACTGGGTCTCGGCCGGCACCTTCAGCGAAACATGCCCGTCGAGCGTCGGCACGTCGACCGCCCCGCCGAGCGCGGCGATCGCGAAGCTGACCGGCACCTCGCAGCTGAGGTGCGCGCCGTCGCGTTCGAAGATCGGGTGGTCGCGGACGCTCACTTCGACATAGAGGTCGCCCGGCGGTCCACCGTTGCGCCCCGCTTCGCCTTCGCCGCCGAGGCGGATGCGATCGCCCGTGTCGACTCCCGCCGGCACCTTGACCGCCAGTGTCTTCACGCGGCGCACGCGCCCCTGCCCGAGGCAGGTATCGCACGGATTCCTGATGATCTTGCCGCTGCCGCGGCACTTGGGACAGGTCTGCTGCAGCTGGAAGAATCCCTGCGAGATCCGCACCTGGCCGCTGCCGTTGCAGGTTTCGCAGTTGACCGGCGTGGAGCCCTTGGCCGCACCGCTCCCGTGGCAGCTCTCGCACTCGGTGAGCTTCGGGATCTCGATCTCGACGCTCTTGCCGAACACTGCATCGTGCAGGTCGAGCTCGAGCTCGTAGCGCAGGTCGGCGCCGCGAAATACCTGCGAGCGGCCGCCGCCACGGCGACCGCCGCCGAAGATGTCACCGAACACGTCGCCGAAGATGTCACCGAAGGCATCGCCGGGGTTGAAGCCTCCCGCGCCACCGCCCTGACGCGCGGCCTCGATGCCGGCGTAGCCCAGCTGGTCGTAGGTCGCCCGCTTCTGGTCGTCCGAGAGGACCTCGTAGGCTTCCTTCGCTTCCTTGAATTTCTCCTCGGCTTCCTTGTCACCCGGATTGCGGTCCGGGTGGAGCTTCATTGCGAGCCGGCGGTAGGCCTTTTTGATGTCGGCCTCGCTGGCGTTCTTCGCCACGCCGAGGACCTGGTAGTAATCGCGCTTCGCCATGCGTTTCCAGTCGATACGTGAAAGCCGCCGCGCACCCTTGCGGTGCGCGGCAGCCTGTCTGCCTCCGCCCGGGACCGCGCGTTACGACGCCCTGCGGCCCTTGTCGTCCACCTCTTCGAACTCCGCGTCGACCACGTCGCCCTCGGCGCCCTTCGGCGCCTCGCCGGCGCCGGCCGCGTCACCCGTGGCCGCGCCACCTTGCGCCGCCGCGTATGCCTGCTGCGCGATCGCGGCGGAGGCCTGCGTCAGCGCCTCGGTCTTCTTGGCGATCGCGGCCTGGTCGTCGCCCTTGACTGCGCTGCGCAGGTCCGACAGCGCCGACTCGACCTTGGCGCGCTCGCCCGCGTCGACCTTCTCGCCGAGGTCCGTGAGCGACTTCTCGACGGCGTGGATCATCTGCTCGGCGCGGTTGCGTGCCTCGACGAGTTCGCGGAACTTGCGGTCCTCCTCGGCGTGCGCCTCGGCGTCGCGCACCATGCGCTTGATCTCGTCCTCGGTGAGGCCGCTCGAGGCCTTGATTACGATCTTCTGTTCCTTGCCGGTGGCCTTGTCCTTCGCCGACACGTGCAGGATGCCGTTCGCGTCGATGTCGAAAGTGACCTCGACCTGCGGCATGCCGCGCGGCGCCGGCGGAATGTCGGACAGGTCGAACTTGCCGAGCGACTTGTTGTCGCCGGCGCGGTCGCGCTCGCCCTGCAGCACGTGGATAGTCACCGCGGTCTGGTTGTCGTCCGCGGTCGAGAACACCTGCGAGGTCTTGGTCGGGATCGTGGTGTTCTTCTCGATGAGCTTGGTCATCACGCCGCCCAGCGTCTCGATGCCGAGCGACAGCGGGGTGACGTCGAGCAGCAGCACGTCCTTCACTTCGCCGGCGAGCACGCCCGCCTGGATCGCGGCGCCAACGGCGACCGCCTCGTCCGGGTTGACGTCCTTGCGCGGATCCTTGCCGAAGAAGTCCTTGACGTACTTCTGCACGAGCGGCATGCGGGTCTGACCGCCGACCAGGATCACCTCGGACACCTCACTCGCCGACAGGCCCGCATCCTTCAGTGCGACCTTGCACGGATCGATGGTGCGCCTGACGAGATCCTCGACGAGCGACTCGAGCTTGGCGCGGGTGAGCTTGATGTTCAGGTGCTTCGGCCCCGACGCATCGGCCGTGATGTACGGCAGGTTGACGTCGGTCTGCTGGCTCGAGGACAGCTCGATCTTGGCCTTCTCGGCCGCTTCCTTCAGGCGCTGCATCGCGAGCGGGTCCTTGCGCACGTCGACGCCGGACTCCTTCAGGAACTCGTCCGCGAGGAAATGGATGATCTTGAGGTCGAAGTCCTCGCCGCCGAGGAAGGTGTCGCCGTTGGTCGAGAGCACTTCGAACTGGCGCTCGCCGTCTACCGCGGCGATCTCGATGATCGACACGTCGAAGGTGCCGCCACCCAGGTCGTACACGGCGATCTTGCGGTCGCCGCCGTCCTTGTCGAGGCCGTAGGCGAGCGCCGCCGCGGTCGGCTCGTTGATGATGCGCTTGACGTTGAGGCCGGCGATGCGGCCGGCGTCCTTGGTCGCCTGGCGCTGCGAGTCGTTGAAATACGCGGGTACGGTGATGACCGCCTCGGTGACTTCTTCGCCGAGGTAGTCCTCGGCCGTCTTCTTCATCTTCATCAGCACGCGCGCGGAAACTTCGGGCGGCGCCATCTTCTTGCCGTTGATGTCGACCCAGGCGTCGCCGTTGTCGGCCTTGACGATACGGTAGGGGACCATGTCGACGTCCTTCTGGACGACGGCATCGTCGAACTTGCGGCCGATCAGCCGCTTGACGGCAAACAGAGTGTTGTGCGGATTGGTCACCGCCTGGCGCTTGGCCGACTGACCGACGAGCACCTCGTCGTCCTTGGTGAACGCCACGATCGACGGGGTCGTGCGATCGCCCTCGCTGTTCTCGATGACGCGCGACTTGCCGCCGTCCATGACCGCCACGCACGAGTTGGTCGTGCCGAGGTCGATGCCGATTACCTTGCCCATGAATGTCTCCGCAACTCGTTAACTGAAACCCTGTAGCCCGAGATGGGGCTGCTCCCTGTCCTATTCAAGCGGTTTGGCGACGATGACCCGCGCCGGGCGCAGCAGGCGTCCGTTGAGCGAGTATCCGCGCTGCACGACGGCGAGCACCGAATCCGGCTCGGCGGTGGCCGAGGGCTGCACCAGCATCGCCTCGTGCTGTTCGGGGTCGAAGGGCTCGCCGACCGGGTCCAGCTCGACGATGCCGAGGCGCTCGAACGCCCTCGCCAGCAGCTGGCGGTTGGCCACCTGGCCGGCCACGAGACTCTCGCGATCAGCCTTGTCGGCATTCTCGACCGCCAGGTCGAGGCCCTCCTTCACGGGCAGCAGTTCCTGCGCAAAACGCTCGAGGCCATAGCGGTTGGCCGCCTCGATGTCGCGCTGGGCACGCTTGCGCACGTTGTCCATCTCCGCGACGGCGCGCAGATACTGTTCCTGGGCGCGGGTGGCCGCCGCCTCGGCCTCCGCAAGGCGCGCGAGAAGATCCTGTTCGCGCCCAGCCACCGGCTCGGGCGCCGCCGCCGCCGGCGTGCCACTGTCCGCATCGACCATCAATAAGTCCCTCGAATCAAATAGTTAGGGCTTTGCCCCGGATATGGGGATCAGCGGCGCGAATTCAAGGCCGCGCCGAGCACCCTGGCCGTGAGGTCCACGATCGGAATCACCCGTTCATAGGCCATGCGCGTGGGACCGATGACCCCAAGCACGCCGACCACTTCGTTGTCCGCCGAGTAAGGCGCGGTGACGATGCTGTAATCGTCGAGTACCTGGTAGCCCGACTCGTGCCCGATGAAGATCTGCACCCCCTCGGCGCGCAGGCTCTGGTCGAGCAGATGCAGGAAGTCGCGCTTCTCGTTGAACGCCTCGAACAGGCGTCGCAGGCGCTCGACGCTCGAGAGCTCGGCGAAGTCCATCAGGTTGGTCTCGCCGGCGATCACGTACTCGAGCTGCGATTCCTCCGGGGCGATGACCTGCTGGGCGACCGCGATCGCGCTGCCCATGACCTCGTGCAGCCGTTCGCGCGTTTCCTTCAGCTGGCGCAGGATCTCCTGCCGTCCCTGGTTCAGGCTGCGGCCACGGAACTGCTCGGTGAGGTAGTTGGCAGCGCGTTTGAGTTCATCGGGCGAGTAGTGGCGATCGGCCTTGATGATGCGGTTCTGCACCTCGCGATCGTTGAACACCAGGATCACGAGGATGCGATTCTCGGACAGGCCGACGAATTCCACCTGCGAGACGGCCTGCACGGCGGTGCGCGGCAGGGTGACGACCCCCGCGAGGTGCGTGACGCTCGAGAGCAGGCGCGAGGCGACGTTGACCAGCGCCTTCGGATCGTCGACGCCAGCCGACAGTTGGCGCTTGATCTCGGCCACGTCGGCCGAATCGAGCGGCTGCACCTTGAGCAGTGTATCGACGAAGAAGCGATAGCCCTTGTCGGTCGGGACGCGCCCCGCCGAGGTGTGCGGCGAGGAGACGAACCCGAGCGCCTCGAGGTCGGACATCACGTTGCGGATCGTCGCCGAACTCAGCGCCAGGCCCGATTCGCGCGACAGGGTGCGCGAACCGACCGGCTGGCCGTCCCGGATATAGCTCTCGACCAGAACCCGCAGCAGGTGCTGCGCCCGCTCGCCCAGGGCCTCGTCTCGGTGATCGCTCGACATATCGATCCACGCTAGCGGAGATCGCGAAACCGTGCAATCGGTCGCCATACGACTCGTTGGCCGGCCCGGGCCCGCATGTTAAAAAGGTCCGCATTGCCACGACCCGGTGAAGCATGCCCCGAGCCCGGAAGACCTTTGCCCTCGTCGGGCGCTTCTCCGACCCCCGCGTCGCGGAGAGCGCCGCGATCGCAGTCGCCCACCTGGCGGAGCGCGGCGTGGCCACACTGGTTGCCGACGACGGCGAGTCTGCCCGGTTCGAGGCCGGCACGGCGCAGGTGGTGCGGGTCGCCGAGTCCGAACTCGCCGGGCGCGCCGACGCCGTGCTCGCGATCGGCGGCGACGGCACACTGCTCTACGCGGCGCGACTCGTGGCGGGTCGCGACGTGCCGCTGCTCGGCATCAATCGCGGCCGGCTCGGCTTCCTCACCGACGTGCTGCCGCAGGACCTCACCGCATCGATCGATGCCGTGCTCGATGGCTCCTGCGACATCGATGTGCGGCCGCTGCTCGAGGCGCGCCTGTCGCGCGCGCAGGGCGCGCCGCTGGTGCAGCAGGCCCTGAACGATGTGGTCGTGCAGAAGCACGAAACCGGCCGCATGATCGATTTCGAGTCATGGATCGACGGCCGCTTCGTCAACACGCACGGCGCCGACGGCGTCGTGATCGCGAGCGCCACCGGTTCGACCGCCTACGCGCTCTCCTGCGGCGGGCCCATCGTCGAGCCGCACCTCGATGTCGTGGTCGTCGCCCCGATCTGCCCGCACACGCTGTCCGACCGCCCGATCGTCATACCGCGCCGCTCGACCGTGGAGATCGCGCTGGTCGACCGGCCGAACACGCGCGCGCACGTCACCGTCGATGGCATAGTCCTCGATGACCTGCTCGCCGGCGACCGCCTCGCCGTGGGACCCTCACCCCACTCGATCCGGCTGCTGCACCCGAAGGGCTACGATTACTACCGCCTTCTGCGCTCGAAGCTGCACTGGGGCCGCGGCGGCAACGAGCACAACCGGTAAACCACATGCTCACTCACCTGCAGATCCGGGATTTCGCGATCGTCGATGCCGCGGAAATCGAGTTTCGCCCGGGGCTCACCGTGCTCACCGGCGAGACCGGCGCCGGCAAGTCGATCATCGTCGATGCGCTGCAGCTGCTGGCCGGCGGCCGCGCCGGTAGCGAGGTCGTGCGCCATGGCGCCGAGCGCGCCGAAGTCAGCGCGAGTTTCGATGTCGGCGATCCGTCGGCGCCGCTCGCCCGCCTGCTGCGCGAGCAATCGATCGATGCGGGTGACGAACTGACGATCCGCCGGGTCGTCTCCAGCGACGGACGAAGCCGCGCCTACCTGAACGGCCAGTCCGTACCGGCGCAACTGCTGCGCGAGGTCGGCGTGTTGCTCGTCGACATCCATGGCCAGCACGAGTTCCAGTCGCTCGTGCGACCGGCCTCGCAGCGCGAACTGCTGGATGCCTCGGGCGGCCTCGAAGGGCTCGCCGCCGAAGTCGCCGGACTGCAGCGCGTATGGCTCACGCTGCTCAACCGTACGCTCGATCTCGAGAGTCGCGTGCGCGATCGCGATGCACGCACCGAGCTCGTGCAGTTCCAGGCGCGCGAGCTCGAGGCGCTCGATATGAAGGAAGGCGAGCTCGCGCAGCTGACCGAGGAGCGCTCGCGGCTCGCGAACCGCGGCCGCCTGATCGAGGCGGCGCAGGGGGCGATCACGCTGCTGTACGAGGGCGAGGAGGCGAACGCGCATGCCTCCACCAGCCGCGCACTCGCGGCGCTGAAGGCCGCCGGCGCGCACGATCCGCGGCTCGCCGGCATCGCGCCGATGGTCGAGGATGCGCTGATCAACCTGCGCGAAGCGGCGCGCGAGCTGTCGCAGTATGCCGAGGGCCTGGATCTCGACACCGCGCGCCTGGGCGAAGTCGAGAAACGCCTGGCAGCGTTCGAGGAACTGGCGCGCAAACACCGCGTGGGCGTCGCCGAACTGCCGAACCGCCTGACGCAACTGCGCTCCGAGCTGTCCGGCCTCGAGCACGCCGACACGCAGCTCGCCACCCTGCGCAAGGAGCAGGCGGATGCCCTCGCCGCCTGGCGCACGCGCGCCGGGCAACTCTCGTCGCGACGCAAGGCCGCGGCGAAATCGCTCTCGAAGGAGATCACGGGGCGCATGCAGACGCTCGGCATGGCGGGCGGCGCCTTCCAGATCGACGTGTCGCCGCTCGAATCCCCGGAGCCTGCGCCGCACGGCCTGGACCAGGTCGAGTTCCGAGTCACCGCCAATCCCGGCAACCCGATGCGCGCGCTCGCCAAGGTC
>DAOQXO010000090.1:0-10407 GCA_035342635.1 Steroidobacteraceae bacterium | reverse complement strand
GATCTCGACGTCGATGATGCCTTTGTCCGTTTCGATGAGCGCGACGATGTCGCCGCGCTTCACGACGTCACCCGGCTTGACCCGCCACTCGACCAGCGTGCCGGACTCCATGTCCGGCCCCAGCGAGGGCATGCGAAACTCAGCCGGCACCCGCACCACCCGCCGCACCGGCCATCATCCCCGTGACCGCCGCGACGATCTGTTCGACCTGCGGCAGGGCCGCCTGTTCGAGATGGCTCGCGTACGGCATCGGCACCTCCACGCCGCACACGCGCTGCACCGGCGCGTCGAGCTCGTAGAAGGCGCCCTCCATGATCCGCATGCCGATCTCCGCGGCGAGCCCGACACTGCGCCACCCCTCGTCGACGATCACCGCGCGATGCGTGCGGCTCACGGAATCGATGAAGGTCCGCTCATCGAGCGGTCGCAGCGAACGCAGGTCGATCACCTCGGCTTCAATCCCGTGCGCCGCCAGTCGTTCCGCCGCCGTCAGGCACTTGTAGAGCGACGCGCCGTAGGTGATGAGCGTCACGTCCCTGCCCGCCCGCCGGATCACGGCGTGGTCGATGTCGGCGGGCCCGAACGCCGCAGTCAGTTCGCCTTCCATGTTGTATAGCGCCATGTGCTCGAAGATGATCACCGGATCGGGGCATGCGAGCGCAGTGGCCAGCATGCCGGCCGCGTCGTCGAGCGTGGCCGGCGTGACGATGCGCAGGCCGGGGATGTGGCTGTACCACCCTTCCAGGCTGTGCGAGTGCTGCGCGGCCACCTGCCGACCCGCTCCGCTCGCCATCCGGATGACCAGCGGCACGTTGAACTGTCCCCCCGACATGTGGCTCAGCGTGGCCGCCGTATTCATGATCTGGTCGAGCGCGAGCAGGCTGAAGTTGACGGTCATGATCTCGACGATGGGCCGCATGCCGCCGAGCGCAGCGCCGATACCCGCGCCGACGAACGCGGATTCGGACAGTGGCGTGTCGCGGATGCGGGCCTCGCCGAACTCCTCGAGGAATCCCTTCGTGACGGCAAAGCAGCCGCCATACTTGCCGATGTCTTCTCCCATCAGGAAGACCGCCGGATCGCGCCGCAATGCGTCGCGGAGCCCCTCCCTGACCGCGTCGCGGTAGGTGATGCGACGCGTGTTCGCCTCAATCGCCGCCATGGGCGACCTCCGCGTAGGTGAAGCGCTGCAGGTCGGCCACCGGCTCGAACGATGACTGCTCCGCAAACCGGACCGCATCGTCCACCTCCGCGTTGGCTTCCTCTCGCAAGGCCGTCAGGTCATCCTCGGACATCAGTCCCTGCGCCTCCATACGGCGCGCGAACGTGACCAGCGGCCCGCGCTCCTCCCATTCCCTGACCTCGGCCTTGCTGCGATAGAGCTGCGGGTCGTACATCGAGTGCGCGCGCAATCGATACGTGCGCGCCTCGAGGAACGCGGGCGCGCGCTCCGTCCGCACGAATGCCACCAGTTCCCGCGCCGCCGCCTCCACGGCCAGGACGTCCATGCCGTCCACCGCCTGCGCGCGCATGCGGTAGTTCGCGGCCCTGGCCGCCAGGTCGGTTGCGGCCTGGGAACGCGCGAGCGCGGTCCCCATCGCGTATAGGTTGTTCTCGCAGACGAACAGGACCGGCAGGCTCCACAGCGCAGCGAGGTTCATCGACTCGTGGAACTCCCCCTCGGCGGCCGCGCCCTCGCCGAAGAAGCAGACCGCGATGCCGTCGCGGCCCTGAAGCTTTTCCGCCAGCGCGAGGCCCACGGCCAGCGGCAGGCATCCGCCGACGATGGCACTGCCCCCGTAGAACCGCGTCGTCGCATCGAAGATATGCATCGATCCGCCCCGTCCCCGACAACACCCCGTCTCCTTGCCGAACAGCTCCGCCATGAGCCTGCGCGGGGCGATACCACGTGCGATGGCGTGACCGTGCTCGCGATAGGTCCCCGCGATCGCGTCGGTGGACCGCAGCGACTGCATCACGCCGACGGCGACCGCCTCCTGACCGTTGTACAGGTGCAGGAAGCCGCGGATCTTGCCGGCGCCGTACAGCTCGGCGCAGCGATCCTCGAAGCAGCGGATGCGCAACATTTCGCGCAACAGGTGCAAGCCGTGCTCGCGCGTCACTGCATGCTGCCCGGCCGGCTGCGCGCTCATGCGCCCGATTCCAGCATGGACAGGTCCCCTTCGGGCAGACCGAGCGCGCGTGCCCGCAACAGGCGGCGCATGATCTTGCCGCTGCGCGTGCGTGGCAGCGAGGCCGTGAACTCGATGTCGCGCGGCGCGATGGCCGCTCCGAGCAGGCGCCGCCCATGCGCCACGATTTCGCGGCGCAACCCCGCATCGGGCGGGATGTCCGGTTTCAGCTCGATGATGCCCTTGACGATCTGTCCCGCGATCGGATCTGGCAGGCCGATGACGGCGGACTGCACGACTGCCGGATGCAGGTTCAGCACGCATTCCACCTCGAACGGACTGATCAGATGCCCGGCGGACTTGATGACGTCGTCGCTGCGCCCGACGAACCAGAACCTGCCCTGCGCGTCGCACCTGGCCTCGTCGCCCGTGAGATACCAACCGTCGCAGAAACTGCCCCGATAGCGCGCCTCATCGTTCAGATAGGTCTGGAACATCGACGGCCAGTCGGGTCGCAGCACGATCTCGCCAACCTGATCCGCGCCGAGCAGCTCGATCGCGCCGTCCGGGGTGCGCCGCCCGATCGCAATGTCCGCGCCGGGCATGGCCCGCCCCATGGAGCCGGGCCAGACCGGCTCCGACAGGAAGTTCGAGATCATGATGGCCCCGGTCTCGGTCTGCCACCACGTGTCGTGCACCGGCAGGCCAAAGGCATCGACCCCCCACATGACCGCCTCGGGGTTGAGCGGCTCGCCGACGCTCGCGATGAACCGCAGGGCCGGGAAGCGATGCGGCCGCAGCGGCGCGAAACCGGCCTTCATCAGCATCCTGATCGCGGTCGGAGCCGTGTACCAGACGGAAACCTGCTGCTGGTCGAGCAGCGTGTACCAGCGCTCGACATCGAACTCTTCGCGGTCCACGAGCAGGCTCACTCCGCAGCTGAGCGCTGCGATCACGCCATACGAGATGCCGGTGACCCAGCCCGGGTCCGCCGTGCACCAGAACACATCGTCGGGGCGGAGGTCCAGCGCGAGGCGCGCGGTGGCATAGTGCGCGATCACCGCCCGATGCGCATGCACGACACCCTTGGGCTTGCCGGTGGTCCCGCTCGTGAAGTGCAGCAACGCCGCGTCGTCCTGATGTGTCGACGCAGTGGCCAGCTCATCCGATTGTTGTGCGAGGGCCGCAGCCAGTTCGATGGTGCCAGCGGGCAACGGGGTCGCCGCGTCGTCCCGCACCACGAAAACGTGCCGCAGGGACGGCAGGGACGGCCGGATCGGCGCCACCTTGCGCTCGTAAAGGCGCGCCGTGGCCACGAGCACGCTGGCGGCCGCCAGGTCGAGGCGCGAGCGGATCGGCTCGGGACCGAATGCCGAGAACAGGGAGGTGCACGTCGCACCGCCCTTGAGCGTGCCCAGCAGGGCAATGAAGAGTTCCGGACTGCGCCCGAGCAGCGTCGCCACGACCGCGCCGCGTCCGACGGCATGGCTTGCCAGCAGCTGTGCGAAGCGATTCGCCTCTCGCTGCAGCGCCCGGTATGTGAAGTCGACGGTGTTCAGACGCGCGTCGATGAAGCGGACCGCGAGCTTGTCCGGCGTGGCCTGCGCGGGCCGGTCGATGGCGATCTGCGCCATGTTCAATGGACCATCCGGCGCCAACCCGAGCTCGGCGCGCACCGCTGCCCACGAGAACGCGCGACGGGCGCTGTCATAATCGCGCAGGTTCGCCATCGGGCCCGCGCCCTTGCGGGGTCCGGTGATCGGCGGCCAGCGCGGCACGTCGGGCATGGCCGCCGTCACATATACCTCGCCCGTACCCGATGTGGCTTCTCGAGGTTGACCGCATGCGCCGCCCACGGCAGCCACCCCTCTTTGCACGTATTGATCAATTCTCATCTCTCCCGACGCATTGCCGAGTCTCGACGGGATCGCGCCCGGCACCAATCAGGGTTGTTCACGAGGCGGCAATGGATAACCGCTATCGCCACAGCGGTTGGGTAAATGCCCGAAGCCGGGCCCGGAGAATGACTATGGCGGCCGGCCGGCGGAGCGAATCTGGAATAAGATGAATACAATGCTGCTCTTCGCGCCACACCACTCCGGAGCGCTCGCCGGCCGGATCGCCGATGCGCTGGGCACGCCGCTTTCCGCCAGTGAGGAACGCGAATTCGACGGTGGCGAGCACAAGATGTGCCCCCTGCAGGACGTGCGCGGCCGCGACGTGGTCGTGATCCAGAGCCTGAATGGCGATGCGCAGGCTTCCGCCAACGACAAGCTCTGCCGCCTGCTGTTCTTCATCGGCGCACTGAAAGATGCGGGCGCCGGCCGGGTGACGGCTTGCGTGCCTTATCTCGCGTACGCCCGCAAGGATCGCCGCACGCAGCCCCGCGATCCGGTGACCACCCGCTATGTCGCGGCTCTCTTCGAGGCTGTGGCCGTGGATCGCGTGATCGTGCTCGACGTCCACAATGAGGCCGCGTTCGACAATGCGTTTCGCTGCGAGACGATCCGGGTCGAGGCGGCCGGCGTCTTTGCCGCGCAGCTGGCGCAGCGCGACGCCGCAACCAGGCTCGTCGTGGCATCGCCCGACCCGGGCGGCGTCAAGCGGGCACAGCGGTTTCGCGAGGCACTCGAGCAGGCTTGCGGCCGGAGCGTCGATTTTTCGTTCATGGAGAAGCGGCGCGCCCTCGGTGTCGTATCCGGTGAAACCTTCACCGGCGACGTCGGTGACAGCAACGTCGTCATCTACGATGACCTCATCGCCTCCGGAACGACGCTACTGCGCGCCGTGCACGCCGCGCGCAGTGCCGGGGCCCGGCGCATCGACGTCATCGCGACGCATGCCGCGTTCCTGCCGGCCGCGACCCAGCTGTTCACCGACGAGGGGCCCGACTCCGTGATGGTCAGCGACTCCATCGCGTTGCCCGACGCCTTCGTCCCCCTGCTGCGTACACGCCTCACGGTATGTCCCATTGCGCCTCTGCTCGCCCGCACCATCGGCGAGCTGGCGCATCAGCCAGACTGAGCGTCCCGGCCCAACGTGCGCATCGCGTAGCGTCGCGCGGCCTCGAGGTACTCCCAGGCTCGTGCCCGCCAGTCTGCGCGCTCGCGGTATGCGGGATCGAGCAGGTGCCACACCGCCAGCTTGGCGCGCACGGTGGCGCGGCGGCTGCGATAGAAATCGAGCAGACGGTGCGAGAGCAGATCACCGGACTCGCCGCGATAGCCGTCCAGGACCCTTTCCGCCGCCGATGCATCCCCGAGCCGCTCGCATTCGATCGACAGGAACGCGAGTTCCTCGCCGGGATCGAGCGTACGCAGGTCGAGCGAGAATTCCAGGCAGTCGATGATGCATGGGGGGTCGGCCAGGCAGATATGCTCGGGGCGCAAGTCCCCATGCCCTTCCACGATGCGCCGCTGTCGGGCACGCGACAGAAGCTCGGGTTCGACGTTCCTGCACGCCTCCACCTGCAACGCGACCACCGATTCGACGACCGCGGCCTCGAGCCCGAGTCCGGGCGCAAGCAGGTCACGTCGATCCAGCTGCACCTGCGATCGGATGCGACCGACGTAGCCGGCCGCATCGAACTCGATGCACGGCTGCATGCGGTAGAACCGTGCCAGCAGGCGGCCCACGCCGATCAACCGTTCAGCCGGGACGCGTCCTGCGGCGATGGCGCTGTCCAGCATCAGCGCGGACGGCAGCCGTCGCATCTTCACGAGCCAATCGACCACGGCCCCGTTGCCACCCAGGCGCAGCACGCCGTCCCCGTCCTGCGTCAACGGCACGACACCGAGGTAGACGTCCGGCGCCAGCCGCTGATTGAGTCGCACTTCATCCGCGCAATTGAGCCGGCGCGCCCCGACACTCGCAAGATCGAGAAACGCGGTGCGCACCGGCTTTTTCAGCTTCCACGCGTACCCATCCGTCAGGAATACCCACGCATAGTGCGTCTCGATGGCGGTGATCGTTCCGGGCCGCTCCTCATACGTGCGAGGTAAGCGAAGTGCCGCGACCTTCTCCTGCAGGCTCGCGTCACCGCCTTCATCGCCTCGCGACATCGGCCCTCCTGACGGCTCCTCGTCCTCGACCCCGTTTGCAGGGTCGCATACCCGTGGATCACCGCAGGTGCATTCCGGTTACCCCGAATGATCCGCCGCGGCATCTGCCATAGTATGCAGAGAGGGTGTGCTCCCCGATACGGGCCGACCGGGCGTGAAAACAGAAACCATGTTCACAAGGCCGTTCGTCGATCGGGTCGACGCCGGACGCCAGCTCGCCGAGCAGCTCGGCGAATACCGGCATCGGGACGACGTCATCGTCCTGGCATTGCCGCGTGGCGGCGTGCCTGTCGGCTTTGAGGTCGCCCGGACCCTCGCAGCGCCGCTCGACGTGCTGATCGTCCGCAAACTGGGTGCCCCCGGCCAGCCGGAACTCGCGCTCGGCGCCATCGCCTCCGGGGATATCATCGTGATCAACGAAGACCTGCCGAGCTGGCTCCGACGCCCGCCCGGATTCGAAGCCGAAGTCGCCGCCCAGCGTGACGAACTGCGCCGCCGTGAGCGCGCATACCGCAACGACCGCCCGGCGCCCGTCATCGAGGGCCGGACCGTCATCCTCGCCGACGACGGGGCGGCCACGGGTTCGAGCATGGTGGCTGCCGTGCGCGCGGCTCGCCAGCTCGGCGCACGCGAGATCGTCGTGGCCCTGCCCGTCTCCTCCGGCAGCGCGTGCGAGAAGCTGCGTGAGCTGGCGGATCGGGTCGTGTGCATCCTCGTTCCCGACTCGTTTTTCGCCGTCGGCCAGTGGTACCAGAGGTTCCCGCAGACCTCCGACGAGGAAGTCCGCAGCCTGCTCGCACTCGCCGCGCCAGGGCATGATCCGCCGGCGCAGGCGACCTCGTCGCAGCGACAGCGCTGATGCCTGCGGAATTCACGGATCGGCCGCGCATCGCGTACTTCACGATGGAGATCGCGCTGCGCAGGGAGATCCCCACCTATGCAGGCGGTCTCGGGGTGCTGGCGGGTGATTCCATGCGATCGGCGGCCGACCTCGAACTGCCGCTCGTCGCGGTCAGCCTGGTCAGCCGCGCCGGCCATTTCCGGCAGGAGATCGACGCCGACGGCCGGCAGGTGGAACATCCCTGCGAGTGGGAACCGCAGGCGTGGGCGCAAGCGCTCGACGCGAAGATCGCCGTGCAGATCGAGGGCCGGCCGGTCTGGATCTCCGCATGGCTGTACGTGCTCGAGACCGGCGCGCGTGGCCGCGTGCCGATATTGCTCCTCGACACCGAACTGCCAGAGAACCAGCCGGAAGATCGCGCCATCACGCGCGATCTCTACGGTGGCGGCGACGCCTACCGCCTGAAACAGGAAATCGTGCTGGGCATCGGCGGCGTGCGCATGCTGCATGCACTCGGCTTCACCGTTTCCCTCTATCACATGAATGAGGGGCATTCTGCGCTGCTCGGCATCGAGTTGCTGCAGAGACTCGTCCATCCGCGCGAGGATCTGCGCGCCGGTGAACAGCCGTTCAACCTGCCGCGGGTCCGTGCATTGTGCCGCTTCACGACCCACACGCCGGTGGAGGCGGGCCATGACCGTTTTCCCTACGATCTCGTGATGCGCACGCTCGGAACGTCGATCGATCTCGCCATGCTGAAAAGGCTCGCCGGTGAAGAGTCTCTCAACATGACCCGCCTCGCGCTGAACCTGAGCGAGTACGTCAACGGCGTCGCCCCGCGCCACGCGGAAGTCTCCGGCAGGATGTTTCCGAGCTACGAGGTGCGGGCCATCGCGAACGGCATACACCCTCACACCTGGGCCGCGGACTGCTTCCGCCGCCTCTATGATCGCTATCTGCCCGGCTGGTGCCACGAGCCGGAGATACTCGTGCGCGCCGATTGCTGCATTCCGGATGCCGACCTTTGGGAGGCGCACAGACAATGCAAGCAACGACTGATCGACACCGTACGTGCAGTCTCAGGCGTCGAAATGCATCCGCAGGTGCCGATCATCGGCTTTGCCCGTCGCATGACCGCCTACAAGCGGCCGGACCTGCTGTTCAGCGACCTGGATCGCCTGATGGCAATCGCGCGCGAACACCCCCTGCAAATCGTCATGGCGGGCAAGGCGCATCCGCGCGACGAGGGCGGCAAGGCGCTCATCGCGCGTCTGCACTCGCACATCCGTGCATTGAAGGGCAGGATCGCCATGGCGTACCTGCCGAACTACGACATGGAACTCGCCGCTACGATGGTCGCCGGCTCGGACGTCTGGCTCAATACGCCATTGCGCCCGCTGGAGGCGTCGGGCACCAGTGGCATGAAGGCCGCACTCAACGGTGTGCCGAGTTTTTCCATCCTGGATGGATGGTGGATCGATGGGTGCATCGAGGGTTTGACTGGCTGGTCGATCGGCAGCGACGGTGATCCCGAGGCCGACTCGGCCTCGCTCTACGACAAGCTCGAGCGGGTGGTCCTGCCGCTCTACTACGATGGCGCCGACAATCCAGGCGGCTGGATCAAGGTCATGAAGGGCGCCATCAGCAAGAACGCGTCCTGCTTCAACAGCCATCGCATGATGCGCCGGTACGGCACCGAAGCATATCTGGGCTGATGCAGCTGAGGCCGGGACTCGCCCTGTTGCGTCAGCCTGCGGCAGCCCGATCGGGATCGTCGGGCGGAGCGCTCAGTTCGTGGATGGCTTCGATCAGGGCGCCGGTGTCGACGGGCTTGCCGAGGAACCGGCAACGCGGGACCGGCGCGCTGATCGATCGGATCACGGCCGGCAGATCGCCGCTCAGGATGACGCCCGGCACCTCCTCGCCGACGCGTTCGCGCAGCCTGGCCAGCAGTTCGAGGCCGTTGCACGACCCCTCCAGGTGGTAGTCGGCGATTACGACGTCGCCTGCGCGCATGGACGCGGTCAACTGTTCCGCTTCCGACACCGAGCGTGCGCTCACGGTCTCGTGGCCCTGGACCTTCAGGAACAACTCGGTCGCCATCCGCACGCCGTCGTTGTCTTCGACGAGGATCACACGCGGCTTGCGCAACGCCCCCGTCACCTTCGCCGGCTCCACGCCCGGCTCGTGCACCGGCGTCGGCGTCAGGACGAGCGATCCGGGCACGTAGACGCGCACCTGCGTGCCGGCGCCGACCTCGGAGGAGATGCGCACGGAGAACCCGAGCAGGTGCGCGATTTCCTTCACGATTGCGAGACCGAGGCCGACCCCCGCGCGCTGCGCGCCGCGCCCGTCGACCTGGAAGTACTCGTCGAAGATCTGCCCGAGCTTGTCCGCAGGAATGCCGACCCCCGTATCCGCCACGGTGATCACGAAAGCATCCTCTTCAAAGGCGGCGCTCAGCGACACCGAGCCCCGTTCGGTGTACTTGAACGCGTTGCCGAGCAGGTTCTGGAAAATCTGGCTGAAGAGGATCCGGTCTGTCGATACGACGGGCGCCGGGCCGTCGATCCGCAGGCGGATACCCTTTTCCTCGGCCATGGGCTCGAATTCGTCGCGCAATTCGGCGAACACATCCTTCAGCCGCACGTCCGTCTGGAGAGGTGTAATGGCGCCCGATTCCAGCCGGCTGATGTCGAGCAGCGCATTCAGCAGCTCGGTCATCCTTTCGATGGCCTGCCCCTGGTGCTACAGGATCTCCTGCACGTCGGGCGGCGAGCTCATCTTCAGCATGGCTGCGTTGAGCAGGCGCAGGGTCTGCATCGGTTGGCGCAGGTCATGGCTCGCCATGGCGAGAAAACGGCTCTTGGCGCGATTGGCCCGCTCCGCGACATCGCGCGCGGCGCTGAGTTTCTCGCTGAACTGCCGACGCTCGCTGTTGTCGCGGATCGCTGCCGCCACGTATAGCCTCCCGTCGACCCGGAACGGCGAGAGTCGGATGTCGGCGGCGAGCTCCGTGCCATCAGCGCACAACGCGAGGAGGTCCGGCACTTGCGCGCCCATTTCCCGCTTGCGCGGGCTTCTCAGGAAACCTGCCGTGAGCTGCCCGTGACGCTCCCGCAGGCGCTCGGGGATCAGGTGATCGAGAGGCCTGCCTAGAAGTGCCCCGGGATCGTGGCCGAGCACCTCACGCACCGTCTCATTGGCGAAGCGGATACGCCCCTGATCATCGACGACGATCACGGCATCGGGAGAAAACTGGAGCAGGTACTCGGTGATTGCGTTCGATTCGCCCATCAGCGTCCCCGGTCCGCGGCGGGCGGCGTCACCCCGGCCTTGCCCTCGCGAGACTTTACAGTATGCATCGGATCCA
>DAOQXO010000089.1:0-10610 GCA_035342635.1 Steroidobacteraceae bacterium | reverse complement strand
GTCGACGCGGTCGAGGGCCCGATGCCGCAGACCCGCTTCGTGACCCGCAAGGCGCTCGCTCTCGGCCTGAAGCCGATCGTCGTCGTCAACAAGATCGACCGGCCGGCCGCGCGCGCCGATTGGGTCGTCAACCAGACCTTCGACCTGTTCGACAAGCTGGGCGCGACCGACGAGCAGCTCGACTTTCCCATCGTCTACGCCTCCGGCCTCAACGGCTGGGCGACGCTCGAGGCCGGCGCGCAGGGTACGGACATGCGGCCGCTTTTCGACACGATCCTCGCGCATGTGCCGGCGCCGGCGGGCGATCCGTCAGGCCCGCTGCAACTGCAGATCTCGGCCCTCGACTACTCGAGCTTCGTCGGGCGCATCGGCATCGGCAGGGTGCGGCGCGGCACCCTGCACGCCGGCGACGACGTGCTGCTCCTCGACGGCGACAAGGCACCTGTGCGCTCGCGCGTCAACCAGATCTTCGGCTTTCGCGGCCTCGAGCGCGTACCGCTCGAAGCCGCGGCGGCCGGCGAAATCGTGCTCATCAACGGTATCGACGACATCGGCATCGGCGTCACGCTGGCGGATGTCGAGCGGCCCGAGGCGCTGCCGGCCCTGCGCGTCGACGAACCGACGCTGACGATGAACTTCCGCGTCAACAACTCGCCCCTTGCCGGTACCGAAGGCAAGTTCGTCACCAGCCGCCAGATCCGCGACCGGCTCACCAGGGAGCTCCTGACCAACGTCGCGCTGCGGGTCTCGGATACCGAGGATACCGACGTGTTCCTGGTGGCGGGCCGCGGTGAACTGCACCTGACCATCCTGATCGAGAACATGCGGCGCGAAGGCTACGAGCTCGCCGTGTCGAGGCCGCGCGTCGTCGTGCGCGAAGTCGGCGGCGAGCGCCTCGAGCCGTACGAAATCCTCACCGTCGACGTCGATGAGGCGCACCAGGGCGGCGTCATGGAGGCCCTCGGGCAGCGCCGCGGCGAGTTGCAGGACATGGCATCTGACGGCCGCGGCCGCGTGCGCCTCGACTATCGCATTCCGGCGCGCGGCCTGATCGGCTTCCAGGGCGAGTTCCTGCGCCTCACCCGCGGCACCGGCCTGATGAGCCATGTGTTCGATGAATTCGCCCCGATGAAGGACGATGTGCCGGCGCGCCGCAACGGCGTGCTGATCTCGGCGGAGGCCGGCACCGCGGTGGCCTATGCGCTGTGGAAGCTGCAGGAGCGCGGCCGCATGTTCGTGACGCCCGGCGAGAAGATCTACGAGGGCATGATCATCGGCATCCACAGCCGCGAGAACGACCTCGTCGTCAATCCGGCCAAGACCAAGCAGCTGACCAATATCCGCGCCGCCGGCAAGGACGACGCGATCCTGCTGACCCCGCCGATCGAGCTGACGCTCGAGGCGGCGGTCGAATTCATCGACGACGACGAACTGGTCGAGGTCACACCGCAATCGATCCGCCTGCGCAAGCGTGTGCTGAAGGAAAGCGATCGCCGGCGCGCAGCGCGGACGGGCGACGCCGCATAATCTTCGGATAACGCGGGACACGGCATAATGTCCGCGGTTTCTCACCGCAGGACGAGCCCATGCCCTCACGCCCCCGCCTGGTCACGCTGTGCGCCGCGCTGCTCGTGGCGCCCATTTTCCTCTCCGCTGCGCAGGCCGCGACGCCGACGATCGAGGAGCGCCTGCAGGCGCTCGAAGCCGGTTACGCCCAGCTCAAGGAGGAGAACGCCCAGCTGCGAGCCCTGATCGCCGCAGGTACCGGGGCCGGCACACCCGCGCCAGCAATCGCTCCGGAGACTGCGGCACCGGTGGTCTCGGTTGCGCCCGCGAACAACGACGCCCCTGCGCAGGTGCTGGCCGCAGGCAAAGTGGCCAGGCTGACGCTCGGCGGCTTCGTGCAGGCTCAGTACGAAGCGGGTGATGCCGGAGACGCGCGCTTCGTCGGCGTCAATGACCGCTTCTACATTCGCCGCGGGCGCGTTTCGGTCACCGGCGCATTCGCCGAGCACTTCGATTTCCGCGTAGAGGGCGATTTCGGTGCGAACTCGCACTCGGCGGCGAGCGGGCTGCGGGTGTCCGCCAACGAAATCTATGTGAACTGGAACAAGTACCCCGCGGCCAATCTGCGCATCGGCTACCTCAAACCCGCGTTCGGTGCCGAGCAGCTCGCGAGCGATCCTACGACGCCCACGATCGAGCGCTTCCTCGCGAGCGATCGCATTGCGGATGGCCGCCAGCCGGGCCTTGGCCTGTACGGCAGCTTCCTCGACAAGCGGCTCGGCTACACCGTGACGCTCGGCAATGGCAACGGTTCGAACTCGAGCCTCAACGACAATGACGGCTTCCTCGGTGCCGCGCGCGTCTACGGCACGCTGTTCGAGTCGTCCCGCGCGGGCCGCCTGACCGGTGGCATCAATGCCATGCGTTCCGACGACGCGCTGGTGCTCAGGCCCGGCTTCGGGTTCGACCTGAACGGCAGTGGCCTGCCCGATGCCATTTTCCGTGGCGAGCGGTCCGGCTGGGGCATCGACGCACGATGGTCGCTCGGGCGCACCACCCTGTCCGGCGAACTGCTGCGCGAGAACTTCAAGCCGGACAATGCGACACCCGCTGCCGACTTCGACGCCCAGGGCTGGCATCTCACCGCCACCTACATGCTCCTTCCGCAGCGCCTCGAAGCCGTCCTGCGGCGGGAGGTCTTCGACCCCAACCTCGACGTGGCGGGCGATGCCACCGAAAACTGGGTCGGCGGCCTCAACTACCTGATCAAGGGCAGCGATATCAGGCTGATGATCAACTACATGTTTGGCGATGCACCCAACCTGCCGGACGATTCGGGCCGCCTGCTCGCCCGCATGCAGATCGTCTACTGACCGCTACCGGCTCAAGCGCGTGAATCTCCTGGCCCTTTCACCTGGGCTCGCGGGCAAGGCGAGCTGCGGCCTTCATGCGACGCGCGTGTCGCTGTTGCCGGGCGGAAAGCCACAGCCAGGCACCGCTCGTGACGAAGAACACGAGCGACAGGCCCCCGGTGAGCACGAGGACTCGTCCCGGAGCGCGGGCCGCGCGTCCGGTGTGAATCGTGTACAACCAGTCGTAGGCCGTATTGAGCAAAGGCAGCTTCGCGGGCTCGTAGCGGCCGAGTTCGCTGCCGTCATAGGCATTGTAGAAGTACTGCCGGGTGGCATTGGGCCGCAGTGACGACGGGTCCTGGAAGTAGTACGCAATGACCTGGCCTTTGCTCCCCGAGAAGCGCAGCTCCCGTAGCGGCAAGGGTCCATGCTCGGATCGCGCGCGGGAGAGCAGCGTGTCGATTGCCATCAGCGGCTGACCGGCCTGCTCCGGCACGACAAATTTCGGGCGCGGGACCATCGGCAGCACGGATTGGAGTGTCGCGCGATGAATCAGCAGCGCTCCCGTCAACCCGGACATGAGCAGCACCACGGCGATCGCACCCCCGAGTGCCCTGTGCGTCGTGCGCACCGCGCGATCCGCGCCCTGTCCCGTGATGACGCGAAAACCGGATCTGAGCCGCCGACGCCCCGGCCACCAGAGGATGAAGCCGGCAATCACCAGAAAAGCCAGCGCAATGCCCTCGATGCTGACGATGATCTCTCCGGTCCGCCCCGAGAGCAGCTCGTCGTGAACGCGAAAGAGCAGTTCCGTCGGCCACCGCGCATAGCCGCCCTGGCGCAGGATCTCGCCGCGCCACGGATCGACGGCGACAAGACGGGGCCGATCGTCTTCGCCACCCATCACGAACAGCGCTGCAGCGGCGCCTTCGGCGAACCGGATACGCTGCAGGGTCGCGTCCGGCGTGGCCGCACGTACCGTATCGACGAGTTGCTGAACGGGAACAGCCGTCGCGGCGGGCGTGACGACGAGTTCCGGGTACAGCAGGTGCTCGATCTCCTCCCGGAAGACGAGGAGAGTCCCGGTCAGTCCCTGCACGAAGAGCAATACGCCGACGGTCAGGCCGACCCAGCGGTGCAGCTTCAAGAGTGCGGCGCGGTCGATCATCGGCAGCTCATTCGCTGGCGTAGGCCCTGACCAGCCGATGCAGGAACGCACGCGCGTCGAGCAGCGACCTCACGCGGATACGCTCGTCGAGCCCGTGGACACCGTTGCCGTCAGGATCCCGGAACACTCCCGAGATGCCATACGTGGGAATGCCTGCCGCATTGAGAAAGCGCCCGTCCGTGGCGCCGCTGCTGAGACTCGGGATCACCGGGACGCCCGGCCACATGTCAGCCACGATCGCCTCGACGGGCCGCATGATCCGCACCTCGAGCGGCGGGGCCACGGGCTGAGGCCCGGGCTCGTCGGCGAGCGTGATTGCGATCTTCGTGTCGGCCGCGATCTCGACCAGCCGGTCGCGCACGTCCTCGACGCTCTCGCCGGGCATGATGCGGCAGTTCACGTTCGCCTCGGCATGCTGCGGCTGGGCATTCTCGGCATGGCCACCGCTGATCAGCGTCGGAATGCATGTGGTCCGCAGGAAGGCGTTCCATAGCGGATCCGCGGCCGCTATGCGTGCAAGTGCGGAGGCATCGGCCGTTGCGCTCCCTGCCGCCACCAGGTCGCTGGCCATCTGCCCCACGTACAGCGCGGCGGAGTGGCGGAAGTAGGCTTGCGTCGCCGCCGTCATGTGGACTGGAAAGCGATACCCGTCGATGCGCGCCACGGCGGCTGCAAGGCGCCCGATGGCGTTGTCGTCCGTCGGGCGTGCACTGTGTCCGCCGGGCGACGTCGCGGTCAGCGTGTAGTCCTGATAGATCTTCTCGCCGACCTGGACACCGAAGGACAGCGGCTGGCCGTTCGCATCGAGGCGGCCCGAGCCACCCTCGTTGATCGCAAAACCGGCCGCGAGCGCCTCCGGCTCGTTCGCGAGCAGATATTGCACGCCGTTGAACACTGCGTCGGTCTCCTCACCGCAGGTCAGCGCGAGTTTCAGCGTGCGCCGCGGGCGAAAGCGCTCCTCCCGGTAGCGGATGAACGCGTCGACGAAGGCTGCCGCCATGGCCTTGTCATCCACTGCGCCGCGCGCATGGAAGTACCCGTTCTCCTCGACCAGCGTGAACGGATCGCGCTTCCAGTCAGACGCCTTCGCCTCGACGACATCGATATGCGCGAGCAGCAGAATCGCGGGCAGCCTGGCATCCGTCCCCGGGACGCGCGCGAGGAGATTGCCCTGCCGCGGAAACCCCGGCGGCACAATGACCCGCACATCCGCCCCCGGGTATCCGGCCGCCACCAGGCGCGCTGCCATCCGCTCGGCCGCGAGCGTACAGCTTCCACTCGAAAAAGATGTATCCGTCTCGACCAGTTCCCTGTAGAGCGCGATGAAGCGGTTCTCCCCGTCACGCGCAGCATCGCTGTCCGCGGCCGCGGCGCTTGCCTGACCGACCCACGCCAGGGCCGCGCACAGGATGGCATGGCGGAATACTCCTGGCACTGCGGTTACCCTCTTTGCCGTGACCCTTGCCGAGATAACACCATGCAGCTTGCAGGAAGCTGACGCGCCGTCTGCAAGCGGACTCACGCCACGCCCGGAAAGTCGATCTCGACACGCAGGCCGCCGCCCGGCCTGCTTGCGATGCGCACGCTTGCCGCAAGGGCGTCCGCCAACTCCCTGACGATGGCAAGGCCGAGGCCGCTGCCTTCCACGGCCCGGTCGCGATCGAGCCTGCGAAAACGCTTGAAGACATCCGCCTGCATCTCCTGTGGAATGCCGGGTCCGTCATCCTCGATGACGATGCGCACCGCATCCTGCAACGCGCTGACCCGCAGCCAAACGGTGCCGCCCCTGCGGTTGTAGCGGATGGCGTTATCCATGAGATTCGAGACGAGTTCGCGCGCGAACTCCGCCACGGTCCGGACGGTGGTGCGGCCATCGGTGTCGAACTGGATGTCGACCCCGTCGCGCAACGCCGCCGGTACGTATTCCTCCGCAACCGAGCGCGCAAGCGCGGCAAGATCGACAGGCCGCCCGAGCCGGGCGACGCTTTCCCGGTTCCCCTCCGCACGCGCCAGCGCGAGCAGCTGCGTCAGCAGCCGCTGCAACCGTGCCGTGGCGACATCGATGTCGGCCAGCGAGGCCTGCCCCTCCTTCGTCTGCAGTCCCTGCCGTTTCAGCACCTGCAAGTGGGCCCTGAGTATGGACAGGGGCGTGCGCATCTGGTGCGATGCATCGGTGGTAAAGGAGCGGATGCCTTCCACCGCCGCATGCAGGCGCAGCAGCAGCCCATTGAACGCGGTCACGAAACTCCGCAGTTCCACCGGCACCTGCTGGAGCGTCAGCGGTGTGAAGTCGGTGGCCGAACGGCTGTCGAGGCCGCGGCGGACCTCGGCCAGCGGAAAGAGCCCCCAGCGCACGGCAATCGGCAGCAGCAGCACGAGCAGTCCGATCAACAGCGCCTCGAGCGCAAACAGCCCGCCCAGCATCCGCCGGCTCAGGCTCTTGCGGCCATCAAGTGTCTCCGCAACCTGTACGATAATCGGCGCCTCCACGCGCGGCACGCGTCGCTCGATCGTGGCCACGCGGATCGGCGTATCGCGGTAGGTCGAATAGGCGAACCGGGTCTCGTCGATCCTCGCGTTCGCGTCGCCGATGCGCGGCAGATCCGGATAGCCCGTCAGCAGCTCGTCGCCGACGTGGACGCTGTAATAGACATTGTCGCGCTCTTCGTTCTCGAGCATGCCGAACGCCGACGGTGGCAGGTCGAGCGTCACCTCGCCATCCTCGAGTGCGAGCGTGTCGGCGATGGAGCGCACCGACGCGTCAAGCGGCCGGTCGTTGACGCTCTCGACGATGCGGCCGATGAACAGCGCACCGCCCACTCCCAGCACCAGCGCGAGCGCGGCAGTCGGCAGGATCAGCGCGACCAGCAGGCGCGCGGTGAGCGAAACGCGCAGGTTATGCCTCACCGGCCGGACTATCCTCCATGACGTACCCGAGGCCGCGCATCGTGCGTATCGTGGGTCCGTGTGGCCCCAGCTTGCGGCGCAGGCGGGCGATGTAGACCTCGATCGCGTTCGGCGCCACGATATCGTCGAAGCCGAACACTTCGGCCGCCAGCCGTTCCTTCGACACGACCTTGCCGACGCGGACGACGAGCCGCTCGAGCACCACCCATTCCCGCCGGCGCAAATCCACCGGCTCGCCGGCGACCCGTATCACACGCCGGGAACGATCGATTTCCAGGTTGCCGACACGGATGACCGGCGACGGATCGGCGGCCGAACGGCGCAGCAGCGCGCGCAGGCGTGCACTCAGCTCCGGCGGTTCGAACGGCTTCAGCAGATAGTCGTCGGCGCCGAAATCGAGTCCCCTGACCCGGTCGTCGAGCGAGTCGCGCGCGGTCAGCACCAGGATCGGCGCGTGACAGCCACGCGCGCGCAGGGTCTTCAGCACATCGAAGCCGGACATGCCGGGCAGATTGATGTCGAGCATGACGACGGCATAGGGCTCGTCGCGCGCCATGGCCAGCGCGCTCTCACCATCGTGTGCCGGATCGACCGAATAGCCCTCGCCACGCAGGATCGCAACCAGCCCGCGAGCCAGCGCCTCGTCGTCCTCGACCAGCAGTATCCGCGCCATGTCACCCACTTTGACAGAACAGCGATCGATCCGCAGAGTGTGGGCGTGGCCGGCCCGATACGCAAAATTCCGCGCTGCGGTCACCACCGCCCGTCCATCGCCGCACGCCGGTGGAAATTCGCGTTGCTGCTGTCAGCCGCGACCGCGGTCGCGGCGGCGGCGCAGCCACGTGGCTATCCCCGCTCCTACGACGGCATCATCACGGCGGCGCAGCGCGAAGGCGTCGTTGTCGTCTACTCGACCACCGACGAACATGAGGTTGTCGGCGCGCTGGGCGCATTCCGCGAGCGCTATCCGTTCCTGCGCGTCGACTACCACGAACTCGAATCACCGGACCTGTATGCGCGGGTGATCGCGGAGTCACGGGCCCGCCGACCGACCGGCGACCTGATCTGGAGCTCCGCGATGGACCTGCAGATCAAGCTCGTGAACGACGGCTATGCGCAGGCCTACGCCTCGCCGGAGAAACCCTGGCTGCCGGACTGGGCGATCTGGAAGAACGAAGCCTGGGGCGTAACGGCCGAGCCTGTCGTCATCGCCTACAACAAGCGGCTGGTGCCGGCGAAGGACGTACCGACCACCCATGCCGCATTCGAGCGGCTGCTGCGCTCCCGGCCCGAGTTCTACCGGAACCGCGTTTCCACCTACGACCCGCGCCTCTCCGGCTTCGGTTATCTGCAGCTCGCTCAGGCCTATCACGTCAGCCGCGACCTCATGCCGCTCACTGGCGCGCTCGGCGCCGTCGACGTCAAGCTCCATACGTCCAGCCGGCCGCTGCTCGCCGACATCGAGAGCGGGCGCAGCCTGTTTGCCTACAACGCGCTCGGCTCCTATGCCCTGGAGCTCGCCACCCGCAATCCCGACATCGGCGTCATCATGCCGCGGGACTACACGCTGGTGGTGTCGCGCATCGCGCTCATTGCGCGCGAGGCACGCCAGCCGAACGCTGCGAAACTGCTGCTCGATTTCCTGCTCTCCGCCGAGGGCCAGGGCCATCTGGCGCGCGCCTACATGGCCCCGTCGCGCGAAGACGTCGAGCCGCTGCCCGGGAGCAAGCCGCCGGCCGCGGCCGCACGCCCGGTCCGACTGGGTCCGGCGCTGCTCGCCGACCTCGATCGCATCAGGAGGGAGCGATTCCTCGCCAGGTGGCAGGCAGCGCTCGAGGCGCGATAGGCGCAGTTCACGCATGCCATGGAAACAGGCCGAACAGCAGGCAGTCCAGCATGAACACGGCGCACGCGCCCAGCGCCCACTTCATCGTGAAGCGCTGGTGATCTCCAAGCTCGACGCCCGCGGTCGCCACCAGCAGGTAGGTCGAAGCGACCAGCGGACTCAGGAGATGGATCTGCTGGCCAACGAGCGAGGCACGCGCGATCTCCATCGTCGAGATGCCGTAGTGCTCGGCCGACTGCGCCAGCACCGGCAGCATGCCGAAATAGAAAGCGTCGTTCGAGATCAGCACAGTGAACGGAATGCTGACGAGCGCGGTGATCGACGCCATATAGGGACCAAGCGCGTCCGGCACGACGCCGGTGACGGTATTCGCCATCGCATCGACCATTTTCGTGCCCGACAGCACGCCGGTAAAAATCCCGGCGGCGAACACCAGCCCGGCCGTCGCCAGGGCATTCGACGCGTGCGCGGCCACGCGCTCCCGCTGCATCTCGACCTGCGGATAATTGACCATTGCCGCAATGGCGAATGCCAACATGAACAGTACCTGCAGCGGCACGTCCCCGAACAGCAGGATCCCCATCAGCAATGCGGTCAGCGCCGCGTTGAACCAGAACAGCCGCGGGCGGCGCGTGGACGGCGTGCCGTCGCTGTCAGGCATCGACAGGTCGAGTTCGCCGGGTGACGGCATCGCCATACGCTCCGTGATACCGAGGCGCTTGCGCTCCGCGCGGCCCAGCACGTATGCCGTGAACAGAACCCAGCCGACGGCCGCCAGCACCGGCGGGATCAGCGACAGGAACAGTTCGCGGGGATCGACACCGAGTGCAATCGCCGCGCGCGTTGTCGGACCGCCCCACGGCACCAGATTCATCGCCGCAACTGCCATGATCAGTATGCAGGTGAGCACCCGGATATCCATCTTCATGTGCTTGTACAGCGGCAGCAGCGCCGAGAGCGTGATCATGTAGGTCGTAGTGCCGTCGCCATCGAGGGCGACAACCAGGCCCAGAATCGCCGAGCCCATCGTGATGCGCAGCGGATCGCCATGCGCGAGCTTCACGACCCTGCTGGTCAGCGGATCGAACAGACCCGCATCGATCATAATGCCGAAGTAGAGGATCGCGAACAGCAGCATCACGCCCGTCGGCGCAATATCGCGGATGCCGGCGAGCATCATGTCGCCAAGCCCGCTCCAGAAGCCCGCGAACAGCGCGAATACGGCCGGCACGATGATCAGCGCGATCATCGCCGACAGTCGCTTCGTCATGATCAGCGTCATGAAGGTGGCGACCATGCCGAAGGCGAGAATTGAAAGCATCACGCAGCGACCCCCCGTGCACCCGCGCGAACGGGAGCATTCCTGTCACTGACTCCGATTCTGGAGGTCGTGTCTTTCATGAAGCTGTCAGTGACAGGCGCCGGAGCATGAGCGGCAACAACCCGCCCGCACGCAGCGCCGCCACTTCCGCGAGCGTCTCCACCGCAGCGCGCGCCGTGAAGCGATGCGTGCGCCCGTCCTGATAGCGTGTGCCGACAACGCAAGGCGCCGAGGGGACCAGCGCATCTGCCGGCATATCGATCTCGATGCGGTCACCCGGCGCCAGCGCAAGCGAACCGGGACTCATTCCGGCAGGCAGTTCGATGGGCAGGATGCCCATGTGACACAGGTTCGATCTGTGTATGCGCTCGAAGCTCGCGGCCAGCACGGCGCGCACACCGAGCAGGCGCAGGCCCTTCGCCGCCCAGTCGCGCGAGGAACCCGTGCCATAGCGCTCGCCGGCAATGATCACCACTGGCACCCCTGAGTCCGCGTAGCGCTGCGCAGCGC
>DAOQXO010000088.1:0-10627 GCA_035342635.1 Steroidobacteraceae bacterium | reverse complement strand
GACGGAAGGTGAGCCACAGCACGCCGAGTGCGCCGAGGCCCACCGCGGCCCATTGCGTCGCGCGCAGGCGCTCGCGCAGCAGCAGTACGCCGACCAGCACGTTCGCCAGTGGGTTGATGAAGTAGCCGAGGCTCGTATCGAGCACGCGGCCATGCGTCACCGCCCAGATATAGATGCCCCAGTTGAGGCTGATCAGCGCGCTGCTCGCGGCGAGCAGCGGCAGCACGCGCGGCGCGGCGAGCGCACGTCGCAACCAGCCACGCTCGTGGCGCAGCGCGACCCAGCCGAGGACGAAGACGGCGCACCACACCACCCGGTGGGCGACGGTCTGCACCGCCGGTACCGTCTTCAGCTGATACCAGTAGAGCGGGAACAGGCCCCACATGGCGTACGCACCGATTGCCGCGGCGAGTCCGCGACGGTCGATGGACGACCTGGACGCGGCCGGTGCCTCTTGCGGCGGCACACCCTGCCCGCCAGGGAGCTTTATGTCCGCAGGAGATCCTCCGGTGTATTGACGTCGGCACCCGGCGGTTCCGCCGCGTCGACCACGCGGATCTCCATGCCGTGCTCCAGTGCACGCAGTTGCTCGAGCTGCTCGAGCCGCTCGAGCGGTGTCGGCGGCAGCGCCGCGAGGCGCAGCAGCGCGGCCGTGCGGTAGGCATAGAGGCCGATATGGCGCCGTGCACCGCGATGGGCATCGGCGGCTCCCGCCGCGTCGCGATTCCACGGAATCGGCGCGCGACTGAAATAGAGCGCCCTGCCCGCGCCGTCCGTGACGACCTTCACGACATTCGGATCGAGATAGTCCGCGCGACCCTGCACCGGGTACGCCGCGGTGGCAATATCCGCGCCCGCATGCTCCACCAGCGCGGCGGCAACCTGGTCGACGATCGCCGCGGGCATGCGCGGTTCGTCACCCTGCAGGTTCACGATGATGTCCTCACCGGCAAAGCCCCGCAGGCGTGCGACCTCGGCAATGCGATCGGTACCCGACGCATGGGACGCCGCGGTCATGCAGACGTCGGCACCCGCCGCGCGCACCGCGGCCGCGATGCGCTCGTCATCCGTCGCGACGATCACCTCGGCGGCGCCGGTCAGCCGGGCGCGCTCGTGCACGCGCACGATCATCGGCTGTCCGTCGATCAGCGCGAGCGCCTTGCCCGGAAAGCGCGACGACTGGTAGCGGGCCGGGATGACGACGCGGAACATGCCGGCTTCAGCGTTCGAGCAGCGGGTCGTCGACCGCGAGCGGCTTCGCCTCCTCGACCAGCATGATCGGCACGCCGTCACGGATCGGATAGGCGAGCCGGTCGCCGCGGCACACGAGTACTGCTTCCGCGCGGCGATGCACGACGGGTCCTTTGCAGAGCGGGCAGGCGATGATATCGAGCAATCGGGTGTCCAATGCGGATCCTCAGCGTGAAGAGGCGAAAGCCCTGGTCGAGATCAGCGCCAGCAGCGCGCTGGCGTCTGCCTCGCTGAACGCGGCACTGACCGGCACATACCCGGTCCTCGATGACGCGAACGCCGTGCATTTTACGGCATCCTTCTCGGTCATGAGGATCGGCAGGTCGTCGTCGAAGGCGAGGTCCGCCGACGTGTAGTCGTGGTGATCGGGGAAAGCATGCGGGACCACATCGAGCCCGGCGGCGCGCAGCGTGCGGAAGAACCGCTCGGGATGGCCGATGCCGGCAACCGCATGCACGCGCTGGCCGGCGAGGCTCGCGAGCGCGAGCTTCGCATCCTGCGGGCCCGCGAGCGGCACGATGTGCTCGGCGACGAGCCGCATCTGGAACACGGGCCGCCCGGCCAGACTGCGCTCGTTCGAGCCATCGACCATGACTACGGCGTCGACGTGGCGCAGCCTCCCGGCGGGCTCGCGCAAGGGACCGGCCGGCAGCATCAGTCCGTTGCCGAAGCCGCGCGCACCATCGATCAGCACGAACTCGCAGTCGCGCGCCAGGGCCAGGTGCTGCAGGCCGTCATCTGCCACGATGATGTCCACCGACTGCGTGCCGAGCAGCCGGCCCGCCACCACACGATCGCTGCCGACGGCGACCGGCCGCTCGGTGCGCCGGCGGATCAGCAGCGGCTCATCCCCGGCCTCGCCGGCGCTCGAGTCCACGTCGACGAGCCGCGGGGCGGAGCCGCGGCGACCATAGCCGCGCGAGATCACCCCCGGCTTGTGCCCCGCGGCCGCGAGTTGCGCGACCAGCCATACGACAAACGGCGTTTTTCCGGTGCCGCCGACAGTCAGGTTGCCGACGACCACGACCGGCACCGGCAACTTCGTGGTGCTGAACAGCCCCCATGCGTAGGCCCTGCGTCGCGCTCCGACGACCAGGGCATAGAGCCACGACAGCGGGCGCAGCAGCACGGCCACGAATGAGCGCCCATACCAGATCGAGTTGACCCACTGCTCCATGGCGCCCGTCCGGCCTCAGGCGTTGAACTGCAGGCGACGCAGCTGCGCGTAGATGCCATCCTGCGCGAGCAGCGCGGCATGGGTGCCGCGCTCGACGATGCGACCCTCGTCCATCACGACGATTTCGTCGGCCTGCTCGACGGTCGACAGCCGGTGCGCGATGACCAGCGTGGTGCGCCCCGAGCGCAGGCGGCCGAGCGCCGCCTGGATGTGACGCTCGGATTCGGTGTCGAGCGCCGAGGTGGCCTCATCGAGCACGAGCACCGGTGCGTCCTTCAGGATCGCGCGTGCAATCGAGATGCGCTGGCGCTGGCCGCCGGAGAGCAGCGCGCCGCGATCGCCCACCAGCGTATCGAGGCCCTGCGGCAGGTCGGCCACGAAGTCCATCACGAACGCGGCCTCCGCCGCCGCCTCGACCTGCGCCGCGGTGGCGCCAGGCTGGCCGAAGGCGATGTTCGCCCGGATCGTGTCGTTGAACAGCACGACGTCCTGGCTCACTACCGCGACCTGGTCACGCAACGAATCGAGCGCGTACTCGCGCACGTCGCGGCCGTCGAGCTGCACACTGCCCGAGTCGACGTCGTAGAAGCGCGGCAGCAGCGCGACCAGCGTCGACTTGCCGCTGCCCGAGCGCCCGACGATGGCGAGCGTGCGTCCGGCGCGCACCTCGAGATCGACGTGCTCGAGCACCTGTCCCTTGTCCGTCCGGTACGCGAAGCTCACGTCGCGGTAGGCGATGTCGCCGCGCGCGCGCTCGACCCGCAGCGTCCCACCCTGGTCCTCGTCCGGGCTGTCGAGCACCGCGAAGATGCTCGCACCGGCCGCGATGCCCTGTTGCAGCGGTACGAAGATATTCACGAGGCGGCGCAGCGGCGCCGTGATCAGCAGCAGCGCGGTCAGGAACGACATGAAGTCGTCGACCCGCATGGCATGCGCCTGCACCTGGCTGATGGCGAAGTACAGCACGCCGGCGAGCCCGAGCGCCGCCACGAACTGTACTACCGGATTGCTCATCGCGCGCGCATTGACCAGGCGCATGTTGCTGTGGCGGTTCAGCTCGTTCGCCACCTCGAAACTCTGTTCGAGCTGGCGCTGCGCATTGAACACCCTGATGACGCGCTGGCCGTCGAGCGACTCCTTCGCAACGCGGTTCACGTCCGCCATCGAATTCTGGATGCGCGTACTGTAGCGGCGGAAGGAGCGGTTGATGGCCCGGATCAGCCACGAGATGAGCGGCGCGAGCACCAGTGCGAACGCGGCCAGTTGCCAGTTGAGCCAGAACAGCCAGCCGAGCAGCGCCATGATCGTCAACGTGTCGCGGATCATCACCGTGACGGCGTTGGTGGTCGCCTCGGCCACCAGCTCGATGTTGAAGGTGAGCCGCGAGAGCGCCTCGCCGGTCGAGGTCGCATCGAACCACGACACCGGCAGGCGCAGATACTTGGCGAACAGCTCGCGACGCAACGCCTTGATGATCTGCCTCCCGACCCAGGCCGGGAAATAGGTCGAGACATAGTCGCCGAGGCCGCGCAGCAGGAAGAGGGTCACGGCGCCGAGCGGCACGATCCAGATGATGCGCGGATCGCGTTCGATGAACGCACCGCCGAGGAAGATCTTGACGAGCCAGGCGAGCAGCGCATCGGTGGAGGCAAACAGGACCATGCCGCACACGCCGATCAGGAAAGTCCCGAGGTAGGGCCGGGCATAGCCGAGCAGGCGGCGATAGACCTGCCCGGGATTCGCGACGACGGGCGGCGATGCGGTCACGGGCCGGCGGCGTCCGCGTCGTTCACCGTCGCGATGTTGATCTCGGCGAAACCGAGCTTGCCGAGCACGTCCATCGCGGTGACCACGGCCTGGTGGCTCGCACGCGCGTCGGCACGCAGCGTGACCGGAATGCCACGCTCCTCCCCTGCCACCGCGAGCAGCGCCGCCCTCAGGGTATCGGCGCCTGCGTTGACGAGATCGCGCTCATTGACGCGATAGCCACCCCCCTCGGTCACGCTCACGACGATGGGCTCCTGCGCGGGACGGGTCACCGGCACGTCGCGCGCCTCGGGCAGGCGCACGCGCAGGCGCCCTTCCTGCACGAAGGTCGACGACAGCATGAAGAAGACGACGAGCAGCAGCACCACGTCGATGAGTGGCGTCATGTTGAGCTCGGGCTCGTCCGTGCGGCGCGGCTTGAAGTTCACGCGGCGCCCGCCCTGCCACGACCGGCCGCCGCATCGACTTCGTCGGCGAGGCGCAATGCGTCCTTCTCCATCTGGATCACGATGCGGTCCACCTTGCCGCGCAGCAGCCGAAAACCGATCAGCGAGGGAATCGCGACGGACAGGCCCGCGGCGGTCGTGATCAGTGCCTCGGCGATGCCGCCGGAGAGCATGCGCGGGTCACCCATGCCGCCCGCCTGGATGGCGTTGAACGCCTTGATGATGCCGGTCACGGTGCCCAGCAGGCCGAGCAAGGGGCTGACGCCCGCGATCATGTTGAGCGAATTGAGGAAGCGCTCGAGCTCATAGATGACGTGGCGGCCCGTGTCCTGCAGACGTTCCACCATGATCTCGCGCGGCCGGTGGCGGTTGGCGAGCCCCGCGGCGAGGATGCGGCCGAGCGGCGAATTCTGTTCGAGCGCGGCGATCACCTTGTCGTTGATCTGGTTGCCCTCGATGAGCTGCGAGACCTTGCGGGTGAGGTCGGGCGGAATGACCCTTTTGTCCTGCAGGGTCCAGAAGCGCTCCAGGATGATCGCCGCAGCGCCTATGGAACACAGGATGATCGGCCACATGAGTGGCCCGCCGGCGCGCACGATTTCCCACATCCGCTCGATCCTCGCTGTTTTGCGACCCGTGCGCATCATACCGGAGCACGCCATGGCCATGGATAGCCGTCGCGGGCATCGCGGCGCCGAACCGCACCGGCCGCCTTGCCCAGGGTCAGGATGATCGCGCCGCGGACCTCGCTGTCGAGGTGCTGGCGACCCGCGCCTGTGTCCAGGAACACCTCCTTGCCGGTGACCTCGAGCCGGTTCGCACCGACCGTCACCGTCATGTCGCAAGTTGCAGTCAGTGCGAAGTGCGCCGCTGCGCGGGTCCAGCCCGCGTGCGCATCGCAGGTCACCGCGCGCTGCGGACCGCCGGGCCAGGGTCGCGCCACCAGGATGCGGTCGATGCCCAATGTGATATCGAGCTCGGCGGCGCCGACCGCGTAATCGCGGTACAGGTGCGGCAGCACGAGGTCATCGACGCGGGCCACGCGCTGCGTGCGTAGCCATGGCACGACCACTCGCGCCATGCGCCGTCCCTCCGTCCCGAAGCTGTCGCCGGTGCCATGCACGAGCACGCCATCGGCCGTGCGGATCGCGACGGCCTGGCCGCGCCCGACATCGAACACCGCAACCGTGATCTCGTCGGCAGCGGGCACGAGCGCGCGCGCGAAGCCGAGCGGCAGAATTGCCGCCGCCGCGGTGGCGCGCAGGCCGCGTGGCCAGGGCAGCACCGCCATGCCTGCGGCGGGCACGACCAGCAGGTAGGCCCATGCCGGTGGCGCGAGCTGCACGAGCGCATGCGGCCAGTCGGCCGCGGCTTCGAGCCACGGCCACAGCTGCGCATGCAGCCAGGCCGCAAGCTGCAGCAGCAGGGTGGCGAGCGCGGGCCAAAGGGCCATCGCAGCCGTGGCCGCGAGGACGAGGGGCACGAGCAGCAGCGTGAACAGCGGAATCGCGGCGGCATTTACCACGAGGCTCGCGAGCGACACGCTGCCGAATGCCGCCAGCGTGACGGGTACGAGGGCAATCGTCACCGCGCACTGCACGCGCACGGCCTCATGCAGCCAGTGGGCGCGGCCGAGGCGCGCGCCGGTGGCGAGGAGAATCGCCGCCACGGCGCCGAAAGAGAGCCAGAAGCCGCTCGCGAGCGGCGCGAGCGGATCGAGCAGCAGTACCGCGACCAGCGCCACGGCGAAGGCATGTAGCGCCCCGTGCGCGCGTGCGAGGTGGCGCGCGATGAGCCACGCCGACAACATGAGGAGCGTGCGCTGCGTCGGGACCGAGAAACCGGCGAGCAGCGAGTAGCCGGCCGCCGTGACGATGCCGAGCGCCGCCGCGAAGCTCTCGCGCCGCAGCCGGGTGCACCAGCGTCCCGCCACCCGCCACACGCGCCGCGCGCCGGCCATCGCGATCACCGCAAACAGCGTCACGTGCATCCCCGAGATGGCCACGAGATGCGTGGTGCCGGTGGCGTTGAACACGCGCCACTGTTCGCGCGACATGTCGCCGGTGACGCCCACCGCCAGTGCGCCCAGCAATGCGGCCGCGTCGCGATCGACCACGGTGGCCGCGATGCGCCGCATGATGCGGGCGCGAAGTCGATCGAGCGGCGCATGACCGGGGTCGAGTCGGATGTTGAGCGGGCTGCGTGGCAGCACCGTGCCGAGCGCGCCGACGCGATCCCGGAACCAGACACGCTCCATGTCGGGGCCGTTCGGGTTCAGGGCGGCGCGCGGCGCTCGCAGGCGCACCGCGAGCTGCCATCGCTCGCCGACCTGCGGTCGGGGCTGCGGGTGCACCCAGACGATGCGGGCGCGCAGGCGCTGTCCGCCGGCCCGCGGATCGAGGGTGAGGAGCGCGTCGAAGGCGGTACCGTATTCCTCGTCGACCGGGATCGAGGCAACGCGTGCGGTGACGAGTACGCGTTCGCCGCTACGCGACTGCGGCCAGCGCTCGGCGAGCCGCAGCGAAGTGGTGACCGCCGCGCAGACAAGCCCCGCCAGCAGCCACGCCGCAAGCACAGTGGCAAGCGGCCACCCTGCCCGCCATGCCAGCGCGGCGCCAAGTGCGGCCAGCAGCACGGCCAGCGCAGCATGGGGCGGGTACGGCGTGGGCACGGCGAGCGCCAGCAATGCGCCGGCGAGGAACGCACCGGCGGCGGCGAGTGTCATGGCTCGCCCGCCCTGCTAGAGTGGCGCGCCACATGCCCCGCCACATGATCCGCCGATTCACGCCGTCGCCGGAGCAGATCCGCAGCCACTGGTATCTGCGCCCGTTCGGCACGCGCATCGCGGATCCGGCACTGTGGTCGCTGCAGCGGCGCGGGGTCACTGCGGCATTCGGCGCCGGCATCGCCATCGGTTTCGTGCCGCTGCCGGTGCACCTGATCCTCGCCGCGATCGTGGCGATCACCGCACGGATCAATGCGCCGGTACTCGTGGCGACCGTGTTCCTGGTCAACCCGTTTACGTTCGTGCCGGTCTACTACTTCGCCTATCGGGTCGGCGCCCTGATGCTCGGCCACATACCGCAGCCCTTTCGCTTCGAGCTCTCGTGGACCTGGCTGCAATACGGGCTCGGGCCGCTGTGGAAACCGTTCCTGGTCGGCTGCCTCGCCTGCGCCGTGGTCGGCGGGCTGCTCGGCTGGGCGCTGCTCGAGCTGTTCTGGCGCATTCACGTGCGCCAGAAATATCGCGCGCGACCGGCACGCACCAGACGGTAAACGGGGCCGTTCGGCCCGTTTCGACGCTGAGCGGCCTCAGGCCGGGACCAGCACCCCGTCCTCGAGCCGCAGCACGCGATCCATCCGGGCCGCCAGGCGCGGGTCGTGGGTCACGACGACGAGGCTCGTGCCCCGCTCACGATTCAGCTCGAGCATCAATTGGAAGACCTGTTCGGCGTTGGCGCCGTCGAGATTGCCGGTCGGCTCGTCGGCCAGCACGAGGCGCGGCTCGGTCACCAGCGCACGCGCCACCGCGGCGCGCTGGCGCTCGCCGCCGGAGAGCTGGTGCGGACGGTGCGTGAGTCGTGCCCCGAGCCCGACGCGATCGAGCAGCGCGGCGGCACGCTCGCGTGCGACGGCGACCCGTTCGCGCCGCACGAGCAGCGGCATCGCCACGTTCTCGAGCGCCGAGAACTCCGGCAGCAGGTGATGGAACTGGTACACGAATCCGATCGCGCGATTGCGCAATTCGCCGCGTTCCCGCTCACCGACCGCATGGATATCGCGGCCGTCGACCAGCACCGTGCCGGCCGTCGGACGGTCGAGCCCGCCGATGACCTGCAGCAGCGTGGTCTTGCCCGAGCCCGAGGCGCCGATGATCGCGAGGCGCTCGCCGACACCGACCACAAGGTCCGCGCCGCGCAGCACTTCGAGCAGCACCGGGCCCTGCCTGAACTCGCGCCGCAGGCCGCGCGCATCGAGGACGGCCTCACTCATGGCGCAGCGCCTCGGCCGGCGCGGTGCGCGCGGCGCGCCACGCCGGATAGAGCGTCGCGAGCGCGCACAGCGCGAACGCGACTCCACACACCTGCAGCACATCCTGCCATTCGACGTAAGCCGGTAAATCGCTCATGTAATAGACCCGGGCATCGAGGAACTGGGTGCCGAGCGCGCGCTCCAGGCTGCGCACCAGCGATTCGAGATTGCGTGCGACCAGCATGCCGAGGCCGGCGCCGAGCGCGGTGCCCGCAAGCCCGATCAGCACGCCCTGGACCGTGAACGCACCGAGCACGTTGCGCGGTCCGGCACCGAGGGTACGCAGGATCGCGATGTCGGTCTGTTTCTCTTTGACGATCATCACCAGCGTCGCGACGATGTTGAATGCCGCGACGCCGACGATCATCAGCAGGATCACGAACATCAGCGACTTGGTGATCTCGATCGAGCGGAAGAAATTCGCGTGATTGCGGGTCCAATCGCTGACATAGAAGCCCCCGCCGAGGCCGAGCGCCACCTCGCGCACGATGCGCGGGGCGGCGAACGCATCGTCGAGCTCGAGGCGCAGCCCGGTGACGCCATCGCCGGTCCGATACAGCCGCGCGGCGTCCTGCAGGTTCACGAGCGCGAGCCCGCGGTCGAACTCGTACATGCCGGAACTGAATATGCCGCTGACCGTGAAGCGGCGCATGCGCGGCATCACGCCGGTCGGCGTCGCCGAGCCCTCCGGTGCGATCAGTACCAGCGTGTCGCCGGCCTGCGCGCCAAGTTCCGCGGCGAGCGCATCTCCCAGCACGATGTTCCAGCTGCCGGGAAACAGCGCCCCGAGGCTGCCGCTCGTCATGCGCGACTCGAGGCCGTCGGCCTTGCCCTCCTCGTCCGGGTCGATGCCCCGCACCTGCGCGCCGGTGATCACGCTGCCGTGGGCGAGCATCGACTGTGCCTCGACATAGGGCACGGCAGCGCGCACCCCCTCGGTGCCCAGGGCCACGGCGCGCGCCTCGCGCCAGTCGTCGAGCGTGCCCTCGAGACCCATCAGCGTCGCGTGCGCGGTGACCGCGAGGATGCGCGTGCGCAGCTCGCGCTCGAAGCCGTTCATCACCGACAGCACCACGATCAGCACGGCGACCCCCAGCATCAGCCCGATCACCGAAATCAGCGCAACGATCGACACGAAACCGCGCCGGTGCGTCGAGGACAGGTAGCGCGTGCCGATCCACCATTCGTAGAAGCGTGTCATCGGCTACTCGTAACGCAGCGCTTCGGCGGGCGCGACGCGCGCCGCGCGCAATGCCGGATAAACGGTGGCCAGCGCGGTCAGCAGGAACGCCGCGCCGCCGATCCACGCAACGTTGTGCCACTCTAGCACCGAGGGGATGCGGGTGATGTAGTAGACGTCGGCGTCCATGATCTGGAAGCCGAAGGCGCGCTCGAGGAACGCGACGATCGGCGTGACGTTGCGCGCGATCAGCACGCCGAGCGCAATGCCGGCGATGACGCCGAACCAGCCGATCACGAGTCCCTGGGTCGCGAATACGCCCATCACGCGCCGCGGCGCCGTGCCGAGCGTACGCAGGATCGCGATGTCGGTGCGCTTGTCGGTCACCACCATCACCAGCATGGCCACGATGTTGAACGCTGCCACCGCGACGATCAGCAGCAGGATCAGCGACATCATCGTCTTCTCGATGCGTATCGCACGGAAGTAGTTGGCGTGGTCCTGGGTCCAGTCGCGCACCTCGGCCTGCCCGGCGAACGCCGTGCGCAGCGCGGCGGCGCGCGCGGGCGCGGCGAGCGCATCGTCGAAGCGCAGGTGCACGGAACCGGGATTGCCGGCGCGCGGCAGCACCGCACGCACGTCGTCGAATGCCGCAAGGACCAGCGTACCGTCATGGTCCTGCAGACCGACCTCGAACAGACCGGCCACGGCGAACTCGCGCAGTCGCGGCTCCGGGGCGCCGCCCGCGCCGATCGAGGGCACCAGCAGCGTGAT
>DAOQXO010000087.1:0-10719 GCA_035342635.1 Steroidobacteraceae bacterium | reverse complement strand
CGGCACCCAGCCGCCGCTGGGTGTCACGGTCACGACCCAGCCGGCCTTGTCGGCCGCGACCACCGTGGTCGTGCCACTCATGAACTGGCGCTCGAGCTGCTCGAGGCGTGACGCCGTGGGCGGTGCCGACACGCGCTCCGCGGGCACCGTGTGCCACTGCTCGAGGCTGCGCGTGTAGGGATTGCGCCCGCCCTGGAATGGATAGGGATCACCCGGGCGGATGTCCGGATCATTGCGATCCGGGCGGATGAGTTTCGCGCGCTCGCGCGCATAGGCTTTCGACAGCAGGCCCTGCACCGGCTCGGCGGGCGGGAAGTACGGGTCGCCGTAGTAGAAGTCGCGGTCGGCGAACGCGAGGTTCATCGCCTGGTAGAGCGTATGGATGTAGCGGGCACTGTTGTAGCCCATGCCCGCAAGGTCAATGTTCTCGAGGAGATTGAGGGCCTGCAGCATCGCCGGGCCCTGAACCCAGCTGGTCAGCTTGTAGACTTCGATCCCTTTGTAGTTCACGTGCACCGGCTCTTCGAGCTTCACCTCCCAGTTGGCGAGGTCCTCGCGCGTAAACAGGCCGCCGAGCGCGCGCGTGGCCTCGACGAGGTCGGCAGCGATGTCGCCGCGATAGAAGCGTTCGTAAGCCGCGTGGATCGCGGCCGACCGGTCCTTGCCGGCATCGAGTGCCGCACGCTCGGCTGCGACGAGCTTGCGCAGCGTTGCGGCGAGTTCGGGCTGGCGAAAAATCTCACCCGCGCGGGCCGCCTCGCGTGCTTCGCCGAGGTGCGGCAGCATCACGCGCTTCGAATCCGGCCACTGCTTGAGCTGCGCTTTGGCACTCTCGATACGGTTGGCGGTCTCGGCGTCGATCGGATAACCGTCGGCGAGCCGGATCGCGGGCTCGAGCACTTCAGCGAGGCTCATGGTGCCGTACTGCGCGAGCATCACCATGATGCCACCGGGCGTGCCGGGCGTTACCGCAGCGAGCGGCCCGAAGTCCGGCGGATACTTCATGCCCTGGTCCCTGAAGAACTGCGCGGTTGCGCCGCTCGGTGCCACGCCGAGCGCGTTGACACCGGTCACCTTGCCGGTCCGCGGGTCGAAGACGAGCGCCTGCGTTTCACCGCCCCAGGAGAGCACGTCCCACATTGTCGAGGTCGCGGCGATCATCGCGCAGGCCGCGTCGACGGCGTTGCCGCCGCGCTCGAAAATCTTGGCGCCGGCCGTGGCCGCGAGCGGCTTGCCGGTGATCGCGACCCAGTCCTGGCCGTACAGCGGTGGCTTCGCGGTGCGCGCATCCGCCGTTGGCGCGAGTGCGAATGCAGCGAGCGCAAGGGCGAGGCCGGGCAGGCAGCGATGGCGCATGACATTCCTCCGGAAGCGGGGGCCGCTACTGTAACGCTTTCTCGTATTCCGATCGGGTCGCGGCGAAGCTCGCCGCCAGTGCCTGCAGGAACCGGTTCGTGTCTCCCGTCTCGCGCACTTCGGTCAGGATGTTGACGGCCCCGAGGCCGGCGCCGATGTCCGCCGTCGTCGGTGTGCGGCCCTGATAGGCCGCGGCGACGGTCCACAGGCTGTCGTCGCTCGCCAGGTCGCCGGCTTCATAGCGCGGCTTGCCGGGCTCGAGGTCGCGCAGCAACACGAAGAGGTTTGCGCCTCGCGCCTGCTCGGGCAGCCGCAGTTGCAGCGTGAACGCGAGATCGCGTGAGGCCGAGGCGCGCGCCTGCAGCGCCTTCGGGTAGTGCAGATTCACGACCTCGGGCCGGATCGCGGCGCCATCGCGCGAGGGCTGAAGGCGGATCTCCGCATAGAGGTGCGGCAGAACGGGGACGGCGCGAGTGTCGCCGCCACCGGGCGGCGTGTCGTCACCGACCGCGGCGAGCAGGGCGCGCCCTGGCGTCCCGCAGGCTGCGGCGAATGCGTCGCTCCCCGCGCCCGCCGTCTCGTGTGCCGCGCACCAGCTGCCCGGTCGCGCGCCCGCCCGATCCGCTACGGCGACAACGACACAGCCTGCATGCGCCGCAAGCGGCTCCGCTTTGCCGGGCGCTTGTGCCGCGTGGGCGAAGTAGAGATAGCGCGTATCGACGCCTGAGTAGGCCAGCCCGTCGCGATCGGCGACGGCGGCGGCGGCGAGCGAACCCGCGATCTGCTCGAGTAACAGGTCGACGCCCGTGGCGATCAGCGCGCCGGTCAGCACGCCCGCCTTCGGGGCCGCGGCCAGCGATGGGCATTCGGGCAATGTCCAGGCGTGTGCGCCGAGTGTTTCACCGGCACGCCCGCCGGACGACACCGGCGCCAGCGTGCCGCAGCCTGTGGCGCACGCGAGGCAGGCGAGCGCAATCGATGCGACACGAATCCCGATGCAGGCGGTCCGATCCATGGCACCCCCGTAGCCCGCTCCGGCGGGTCGAGCGGCCACTATAGCGCGACCCGGGCTTCGCGCCAGGCCGGCGAAGGCTCAGCGCAGCGGCAGTTTCGCCGCGGCAAAGTACTGGGCGACCTCCGCGGCGGTACGCAACTCGCGGGCACGGTCGACGCTGCGCCGATCGAGGTGCCCGCCGAGCGCATGCAGAAACTCGTACATGTACTTGCGCAACAGGGTGTCGCGGCGGAACCCGACCCAGGTGGTGTGCGTCGGGAAGATGTGCGAGGCGTCGATGGCCACGAGGTCACTGTCGGCCCCGGGCTCGATGGCCACCGAGGCGACGATGCCGACGCCGAGACCGAGGCGCACATAGGTCTTGATGACGTCGGCGTCGCGCGCGGTGAGCGCGATCTGCGGCGCGAGACCCGCCGCGGCGAAGATCTCGTTGAGCGAGGAGGGGCCCGTGAAGCTGAACGAATAGGTGATGATCGGGTGCTTCGCCAGCCCCTTCAGCGTGAGGCGCTTATCGCGCGTGAGCGGATGGCCCTTCGGTACGGCGACGGTCCGGTGCCAGCGGTAGATCGGCAGTATCGTGGTGTCGGGGAACATCTCCTGCGAGCCGGTCGCGATCGCGAAGTCGATCTGGTCGCGCGCCATCATTTCGGCGATCTGCTCGGACGTGCCCTGGTGCAGATGCAGCTCGACGTCCGGATAGCGCTTGCGGAAGTCGCCGATCACTTCCGGCAGCACGTAGCGGGCCTGCGTGTGGGTCGTGCCGATCGACAGCGAGCCGCCGGCTTCGTTGCGCAGATCCTCCGAGAGGCGCTTGATCGCCTTGATCTCTGCGAGCACGCGCCGGGCACGCTCGATGACCTGCTGTCCGGTCGGCGTGATGCGCGTCAGCGCGCGACCCTCGCGCATGAAGATCTGGAAGCCGAGTTCGTCCTCCAGCAGCTTCAGCTGCTTGCTGACGCCCGGTTGCGAGGTGTGCAGCCGCTCCGCGGCGGCAGTGATGTTGAGGCCGTTCTCGACCACCGCGACGAGGTAACGAAGCTGGTGAAGTTTCATGGCAGGCCGATTCTACGGGACCCCCACCGCGCCGTCTCGACGGTCGTGTGCGGTGGTAATCTGCACTCATGACCGCGCTGCCGCGCCTCACGCATCTCGACCGACTCGAAGCCGAGAGCCTGTACATACTGCGGGAAGTCGTTGCCGCGTGCAGCCGTCCGGTGCTGCTCTATTCGATCGGCAAGGACAGCTCGGTGCTGCTGCATCTTGCGCTCAAGGCGTTCCATCCGGCGCGCCCGCCGCTGCCGCTGCTGCATGTCGATACGACCTGGAAGTTCCGCGAGATGATCGCCTTTCGCGACGCGACCGCGCGCCGGCTGGGGCTGGATCTGCTCGTGCACACGAACCCGGACGGCCTGCGCGGGCACATCGATCCGTTCGTGCACGGCCCGGCGGTGTACACCGACGTGATGAAGACCCAGGCGCTGCGCCAGGCGCTCGACGCGCAAGGCTTCGATGCGGCGATCGGCGGCGCGCGGCGCGACGAGGAATTGTCCCGCGCCAAGGAGCGCATTTTTTCACTGCGTTCGGCGCAGCATCGCTGGGATCCGAAGCGCCAGCGCCCCGAATTGTGGAACCTCTACAACACGCAGCTGGGCGCGGGCGAGACTCTGCGCGTCTTTCCGCTGTCGAACTGGACCGAACTCGACGTCTGGCAGTACATCGAGCGCGAGCGCATCGAGGTCGTGCCGCTGTATTTCGCGGCCGAGCGACCCGTGGTCGAGCGCGGTGGCCAACTGATCATGGTCGACGACGAGCGGCTGCCGCTTGCGGCGGGCGAGCGACCGAAGCTGCGCCGCGTGCGGTTTCGCACGCTGGGCTGCTATCCGCTCACGGCCGCCATCGAGAGCACCGCGAGCACTGTGGCTGAGGTCGTGCAGGAGATGCGCACGATGCGCTACTCGGAGCGTCGGGGGCGGCTGATCGACCACGACGGGACGGCCTCGATGGAGCGCAAGAAGCGCGAGGGCTATTTCTGATGGGAGCCTCCGCGGACCTGCTGCGCTTCATCACCTGCGGCAGCGTAGACGATGGCAAGAGCACACTGATCGGCCGGCTGCTCTACGAGACGGACTCGCTCCGCGCCGACCAGCTCGCGAGTCTCGAGGCCGATTCGAAGCGCTCGGGCAGGCAGGCGGGCGAACCCGACTTCGCGCTGCTGCTCGACGGGCTCGCCGCCGAGCGCGAACAGGCGATCACGATCGACGTCGCGTACCGCTACTTCGCCACTGCGCGGCGCAGATTCATCGTCGCCGATACGCCGGGACACGAGCAGTACACGCGCAACATGGTGACCGGCGCCAGCACCGCCGATGCGGCCGTGCTGCTGATCGACGCGCAGCTCGGACTGCTGACGCAGACCCAGCGGCACAGCTGCCTCGTGTCGATGCTCGGGGTCCGCCATGTGGTGATCGCCGTCAACAAGATGGATCTCGTGGGCTGGTCGCGTGACGCCTTCGAGACCATCGCGGCGCAGTTTCGCGCTTTCGCCGGACCGCTCGGCTTCACCACCATTGCCTGCGTGCCGCTCTCGGCATTGCGCGGGGACAATGTGGCCGCGCGCAGTGACGTGGCCGGCTGGTACGAGGGACCCACGCTGCTCGAATGGCTGGAGACGGTCGACGTCGACGCGGACCGCAGCGGCAAGCCGTTTCGCATGCCAGTGCAATGGGTGAACCGGCCGGACTCCTCCTTCCGCGGCTTTGCGGGCACGATCGCGAGCGGTGTCGTGCGTCGCGGCGACACTGTGGTCTCGGTGCCCTCCGGTGCCGAGTCGCGCATCGCGCGCATCGTGACGCGTGACGGTGACCTCGACGCGGCGGTCGCCGGCCAGGCGGTCACGCTCACCCTGGCGAGTGCGATCGACGTGAGTCGCGGCGACATGCTGGTCCACGCGGCGGACCGGCCGGTCGTCGCGGACCAGGTCGAGGCGACGATCGTGTGGATGCACGAGGCGCCGATGCTGCCTGGTCGCGCCTATTCGGTGCGGGTCGGAACACGCACGGTCACGGGCACGGTCTCCGACCTCAAGTGCCGCATCGACGTCGCGACATCCGGGCAGCTCGCCGCGCGCACGCTCGAGCTCAACGACATCGGCATCTGCACGCTCTCGTTCGACCAGCCGGTCGCGTTCGACCCTTACGCCGCCAATCGCGACACCGGCGGCATGGTGCTGATCGACCGGCTGACGCACGAGACCATCGGCGCCGGTACACTGCGCTTCGCGCTGCGCCGCTCGCAGAACGTGCACTGGCAGTTTCTCGACGTCGACAAGCGGCAGCGCGCCGCGCAGAAGGCCCAGCAGCCGCGCGTACTGTGGTTCACCGGGCTTTCGGGCGCCGGCAAGTCCACGATCGCCAACCTGGTCGAGCGCAAGCTGCACGCGCTCGGTCGCCACACTTACCTGCTGGACGGGGACAACGTGCGCCACGGCCTCAATCGTGACCTCGGCTTTCGTGACGCCGACCGGGTCGAGAACATCCGCCGTGTCGCCGAGGTCGCGCGGCTGATGACCGATGCCGGGCTGATCGTACTGGTGTCGTTCATTTCGCCGTTCCGCTCGGAGCGGCGCATGGCGCGCGAGCTGTTCGCGCAAGGTGAGTTCGTCGAGATCTTCGTCGATACCGCGCTGCAGGATGCCGAGCGGCGCGACCCGAAGGGGCTGTACGCCAAGGCGCGCCGCGGCGAGTTGCGCAACTTCACCGGCATCGATTCGCCCTACGAGGTCCCGGAGCACCCTGAATTGCGCATCGATACCGCGACGACGTCGGCGGAGGATGCGGCGGAGCTGATCGTGGCCTGGCTCGGCGGCACGCGGGAGGCGCAGTGAAACGGGCGATCGACGTGACGCGGGCGATCGGTGCGGCGTTCATCGTCGCGGGCCTGACCGGCCTCGCGGGCTGCGCCACCGTGCCGGGAGCCCGTGACGACGATGGCGCGCAGCTGTGGCGCGGGACGCTGGATGCCGTGCTGTGGATGCAGTCGTCGGAGGAGTACCGCGCACTCGCCGCGCAGGTGTACGCACAGGCGATGAGCCGCCTGCCCGCGCTGATCGAACCCGGCACGGCCGCGCTCGAACAGGCGGACGCGCCGGCGCAGGCCCTCGCGGCGCTGCCGACGGCGATCGTGCTGGATGTCGACGAGACCGTGCTCGACAATTCGTACCATCAGGCGCGCCTGCTGCTCGAGGGCAGGGTATACGCGCCGCAGAGCTGGGACGCGTGGGTGCGGGAGGCGGTCGCACCACCGATCCCGGGGGCGCTCGAGTTCCTGACCGCGGCAAAGCGCGCCGGCCACCGCATTTTCTACGTCACCAACCGCGAATGCCCGCCGGCGCCCGCGCCCGTCGGCGAGGATCCGTGCCCGCAGCGTACGGCGACCATGCGCAATCTCGCGACCCACGGTTTTCCCGACGCCGACAGGGTCGACAGCTTCCTCCTGCTGAACGGCAAACCCGCCTGGCACGGCAGCGACAAGGGTCCGCGCCGCGCAGCGCTGGCGAGCGAGTACCGCATCGTGGCGCTGTTCGGTGACGATCTGCGCGACTTCGTCGATCGCGGCCAGTTCGCGGCTCGCCGCAGCGAACTCGCGCCGCTGTTCGGCAAGCGCTGGTTCCTGCTGCCCAATCCGGCCTATGGCTCCTGGGAGCGCGCACTGGTCGGTGCCGATTGCACGGGTACACCGCTCGAGTGCAAGTACTCGGCGCTGAAGCGCGCACCCTGAGGCGCTGCGCCAGGTTCAGAGCAGCTTGATCTCCTTCAGGCGCTGCTGCAGGTAGGCGTCGGCGGTGATCGATTCGGGATACCGGTCGGGCATGTCGGCCGATATGCAGGACGGCAGCGTGCGGATCTCGAAGTCCGGATTGAAGTGCAGGAAATAGGCCAGCGAATAGCGTGCGCGGCCGGCGTGGGTCGCCGGCGGATTGGCGACGCGGTGCGTGGTCGAGCGCAGCACGCCGTTCGTCAGCCGCTGCAGCATGTCGCCGACGTTGCAGACGATGGAACCGGCCAGCGGGTTGACGGCGAGCCAGTGGCCGTCGCGCGTCTTGATCTCGAGGCCGGGTTCGTCGGCACCGGACAGCAACGTGATGACGTTGATGTCTTCGTGCTCGGCGGAGCGTGTGCCCGCCGTCGTATCGGCGGTCGGCGGATAGTGCAGCACGCGCAGCACGCTGTTGCCGAGATCGACCTTGTCCTCGAAATAATCGCGCGGCAGGCCGAGCGCGTGCGCGATGGCGGTCAGCAGCCGACGGCCGAGCGCATCGAAGGCCTCCCAGAGCGCGAGTGTGCGCTCGCGAAAGCGCGGCACTTCCGCGACCCACAGGTTCGGCGGCATCGAGGCGGCGTGACGATGACCCGGCGGCAGCTCGCGCCCGACGTGCCAGAATTCCTTCAGGTCGTGATGGTCGGCGCCCTTTGCGGTCTCGACGCCGAAGGGCGTGTAACCGCGCGCGCCGCCGGTGCCGGGCAGGTGGTAGCGGCGCTTCACCTCATCGGGCAGCGCGAAGAAGGCGCGGCAGGCGTCGAGGCAGCCGTCGATGAGCGGCTGGTCGATCCCGTGGTCGGCGATCACCACGAAGCCGTAGCGTTCGTAGGCGGTGGCGATGGCGCGAGCGAATGCGTCCGTCTCGATCGCCCCGGCGGAGAGAGTGGGGACATGTTCGGTCATGTGTGGCGCCATTCTGCGCTGCGCGCGACAGGGGCGCCATGGCGGGCCATAATCCGGCCGGACTGACAACAAAAAGGGGGTTCGCAATGCCGTTGCTCAATCGTGTTGCCGCGGAATTCCTCGGCACCCTGTGGCTCGTGCTCGGTGGCTGTGGCAGCGCCGTGCTGGCCGCGAAGTTCCCGGAGGTCGGTATCGGGCTGGTCGGGGTCGCGCTCGCATTCGGCCTGACCCTGTTGACGATGGTCTATGCGATCGGCCACATCTCCGGCTGTCACCTCAATCCGGCGGTGACGATCGGTCTCTTCGTCGGCGGCCGCTGCAAGGCTGGTGACGTCGTACCCTACGTCGTCGCGCAGGTCCTGGGCGGCATCGCCGCGGCGTGGATCCTGCTGACGATCGCGAGCGGCAACGGCACCGATGTGCTCGCGGGCGGGCTCGCGTCGAATGGCTACGGCGAGCACTCCCCGGGCGGCTACGCGCTCGGCGCAGCCTTCCTGTGCGAGGTCGTGATGACCTTTTTCTTCCTGCTGATCATCATGGGCGCGACCGACAAGCTGTCCTCGCCGGGCTTCGCCGGCATCGCGATCGGCCTTGCGCTCACCTTGATACACCTGATCAGCATTCCGGTGACCAACACATCGGTGAACCCGGCCCGCAGCACGGGACCCGCCGTGTTCGTCGGCGGCTGGGCGATCTCGCAGCTGTGGCTGTTCTGGGTGGCACCGATGATCGGGGCCGCGCTCGGCGGCGTCGCGTACCGCTGGCTCGGACGCGGCAAGTAGGGCGCCAAAAAGAACGCCCCGCGATTTCGATCGCGGGGCATTCCCCGGGCGCAACCTGACGGTCGCGCTCGACCCCCCATGCGGACGCTCTCTTTCGAAGAGCTGGCAGGTAGGCAGCAACGCGCGTGCCACGCGTGCTAACTCTCTGAAGATAAACTATCTTTGCCGCGTCACGATCATCCCCCGACCGGGAACTGTAAAGCCTGCCGACATTCCGATGACGACCCAGTGCACCGACACGGTCCTCCTGGTGAGGCCGGCCGCGTTCGGCTTCAATCCCGATACGGCGGCAACCAATCGCATGCAGCGCGAGGCGGCGCTCACGCCGGCCGAGGCGCAGGCGCGCGCCTGCGCCGAGTTCAATGCGATGGTTGGCGCGCTGCGCAGCGAGGGTATCGACGTCTGCGTCGCGGAAGATACGCCCGAGCCGGCCAAGCCCGACGCCGTCTTTCCGAACAACTGGGTGAGCTGGCACGCGGACGGTACCGTGGTGCTCTACCCGATGTGCGCACCGAACCGCCGCCTCGAGCGCCGCGCGCAGATCCTGCAGCGGGTCGCCGAGGCCACTGGCTTCGACATCCGGCGTACGCTCGATCTCACGGCGCACGAACGCCACGGCCGCTACCTCGAGGGCACCGGCAGCCTGGTACTTGACCATGTCGGGCGCGTCGCTTACGCGTGTCGCTCGGCGCGCACGGACGAGCGCGTGCTGGCGGAGTGGTGCGAGGCGATGGGCTACTCGCCCGAGTTGTTCACGGCGGTCGATCGCGCCGGCGTGCCGCTCTACCACACGAACGTGCTCATGGGCATCGGCCGGCATTTCGTCGCGATCGGCGCCGGGTGTATCGCCGAGCCCGATCGGGCACGCGTACTCGCGCGGCTCGCGGCCAGCGGCCGGGAGATCATCGAGCTGAGCCTCGCCGAGATCGAAGCCTTTGCCGGCAATCTGCTCGAACTGGCCACCTGGGACGAGGCGCTCGGCGACAGTGGCGTCATCGTGCTGTCGGCCACGGCGCGTGCGCAGCTCGCACCCGAGCGCTACGCACGCCTCGCCGCCTGCAGCGATGTGCTGCTGCCGATACCGGTGCCGACGATCGAGCAGCTGGGCGGCGGCAGCGTGCGCTGCATGCTGGCGGAGGTGTTCCGGTGAGCGTCGTCGCGATCGTCGCCGCCTACCTGCTCGGGTCGGTGAGCGGCGCACTGCTCGTCGGCAGATTGCGTGGTGGCATCGACATCCGCACGCTCGGCAGCGGCAATGCGGGCGGCACCAATGCACTGCGTACGCAGGGCATCGGCTTCGCGCTGGCCGTCGTCGTCATCGACCTCGGCAAGGGCTGGATCGCCGCGGCGCTGCTGCCGCTCGCGGCGGCGCGCTTCGGCGCCGTGCCGGCCGGCCTGCCGGCCGCTTGCGCATTCGCGGCAATGGTCGGTCACGTTTGGCCGGTGTGGCACGGATTCCGGGGCGGCAAGGGCGCCGCGACGCTGGTCGGCGCGCTGCTCGCGCTGTCGCCGCTGGCGCTCGGCGTGGTGCTCGGCGTGTGGCTCGCCACGGTGGCGATTCTGGGCTTCGTCGGACTCGCCTCGATGCTGGCCGCAGCCGCGTTGCCGCTGGTGGTGTGGTTTGCGCACATCGGCCCGCGGGGCCCGATGCTGGCCTTCGGCGTGGCGGCGGCATTGCTCGTGGTCGTCACCCATCGCGCCAACATAGCGCGCATGCGCGCCGGCACCGAGCCGCGGGCGCGCCGCCTGTGGCTGTTCGGGCCGCGCCGATGAGCGCGCAGCCGCAGGCCACGACGCTCGCACAGCGCGTCTTCCAGCGTCTCGGCGATGGCGGATATTCGTCGG
>DAOQXO010000086.1:0-10724 GCA_035342635.1 Steroidobacteraceae bacterium | reverse complement strand
CGTCACCGAAGACGGCGCCGAGACCGACCTCGACCTCGGCCACTACGAGCGCTTCGTGCGCACCACCACGAGCCGCAACAGCAATTTCACCACCGGACGCATCTACGAGCGCGTCATCGCCAAGGAGCGGCGCGGCGATTACCTCGGCGCCACGGTACAGGTGATCCCGCACATCACCGACGAGATCAAGCGCAGCATCATGCTCGGTGCCGGCGAATCCGATGTCTGCCTGGTCGAGATCGGCGGTACGGTCGGTGACATAGAGTCGCTGCCGTTCCTCGAGGCGATCCGCCAGGTCGGGGTCGAGCTCGGGCGCAACAACTGCGTCTACATGCACCTCACGCTGGTGCCGGTGGTCGGCGGATCGGGGGAGATCAAGACCAAGCCTACCCAGCATTCGGTCAAGGAGCTGCGCGGCATAGGTATCCAGCCCGATATCCTGCTCTGCCGCGCGAGGCACCCGCTGCCGGAGGAGCAGCGTCGCAAGATCGCCCTGTTCACCAATGTCGAGGAGCGCGCGGTGATCACCGGTGTCGAGGCGGACGACATCTACAAGATCCCGATGCTGCTGCACGAGCAGGGGCTCGACCAGATCGTCGTCGAGAAACTGCGCCTCGAAGTGCCGCCGACCGATCTCGGCGAATGGCGCCAGGTCGTGGCCGCCAAGGCGAATCCGGACGGCCAGGTCGATATCGCGATGGTCGGCAAGTACGTGCAGGTGCGCGACTCGTACATCTCGCTGAACGAGGCGCTGGTGCACGGCGGCCTGAAGACGCGCACGCGCGTCAACATCCACTACATCGAGGCGAGCGATCTCGACGCGGGCGGCATGCACGCCCTTAAGGGCATGGACGCGATCCTGGTGCCGGGCGGCTTCGGCGAGCGCGGCGTCGAGGGCAAGATCCGCGCGATCCAGTACGCGCGCGAGAACGGCATCCCCTATCTCGGCATCTGCCTCGGCATGCAGCTTGCCGTCATCGAGTACGGCCGCAATGTGCTCGGCCTCCTGCAGGCCAACAGCACGGAATTCAATCGCGCCACGCCGGATCCGGTGATCGCGCTGATCACCGAATGGCAGGATGCGCATAAGGGCACGCAGGCGCGCGACGACCAGTCGGCCAAGGGTGGCACGATGCGCCTCGGCGCGCAGGACATCCTGCTCGGCGAGGGCACGCTCGCGCGCACGACCTACGGGCGCGAGGTGATCCGCGAGCGCCATCGACACCGCTACGAGTTCAACAACACCTATCTCGAGCGCTTCCGCAAGGGCGGTTTGGCGTTCTCGGGTTTTTCGCGCGACGGCCTCGTCGAGATCGTCGAACTGCCCACGCATGCCTGGTTCGTGGCGACGCAGTTCCACCCCGAGTTCACCTCGACGCCACGCGACGGGCATCCGCTGTTCAGCGGCTTCGTGCGGGCGGCACGCAATTACCGCGCCGCGCAGTTGCCGGCCGCGGCGGGCGCGTGAGGCGCCGCCCGTGAAGCTCGCGGGTGCGCAGATCGGCGCGGACCAGCCGTTCTTCCTGATCGCGGGTCCGTGTGTCATCGAGAGCCGCCAGCTCACGCTCGACGTGGCGGGCCAGCTGCGGGAGATCACCACCCGCCTCGGGATCCCGTTCGTCTTCAAGGCGTCCTGGGACAAGGCGAACCGCTCCTCGCGCACGAGCTTCCGTGGCCCGGGTCTCGAGGCGGGGCTCAAGGTGCTCGACGAGGTGAAGCGCCAGTTCAGCCTTCCGGTGCTGACCGACGTGCACGAGGATACGCCGCTCGCCGAGGTGGCCGCGGTGGTCGACGTGCTGCAGACGCCCGCGTTCCTCGTCCGCCAGACCGATTTCATCGTCAATGCCGCCTCGCAGGGCAGGCCGGTCAACATCAAGAAGGGCCAGTTCCTCTCGCCCTGGGAGATGCAGAACGTCGTCGACAAGGCGCGGTCGACGGGCAATCAGGAGATCATGGTCTGCGAGCGCGGGTTCACCTTCGGCTACCACAACCTGGTGTCCGACATGCGTTCGCTCGCGGTGATGCGCGACACCGGCTGTCCGGTCGTGTTCGACGCGACACATTCGGTGCAGCTGCCGGGCGGCAAGGGTACGGCCTCGGGCGGCCAGCGCGAGTTCGTGCCGGTGCTCGCACGCGCGGCCGTCGGCGCGGGCATCGCGGGCCTGTTCATGGAAACCCATCCGGATCCCGACAAGGCGCTTTCCGACGGACCGAATGCCTGGCCGCTCGGCCGCATGGAAGCGCTCCTCACCACACTCAAGGCGCTCGATGGCGCCGTCAAATCACAGCCCTACGAGGAATCCCTGCTATGAGTCGCATCGTCGACATCCGTGGCCGCGAGATCATCGATTCACGCGGCAATCCCACCGTCGAGGCGGATGTCACGCTGGACAGCGGAGTGCGCGGCCGTGCGGCCGTGCCGTCCGGCGCATCGACCGGCACGCGTGAGGCGGTGGAGCTGCGCGACGGCGATGCCGGCCGCTTCCTGGGCAAAGGCGTGCTGAAGGCGGTCGAACACGTCAACGGCGTGCTCGCCGCGGCGCTCAAGGGACGCGATCCGGCCGACCAGGCCGGCCTCGATGCGGCGATGATCGAACTCGACGGCACCGACACGAAGGGCAGGCTCGGGGCGAATGCCCTGCTTGCGATTTCGCTCGCCAACGCGCACGCCGCAGCGCTGGATGCCGGCAAGGAGCTGTACGAATCGCTCGCCGGCGCGCGCGCGCCGGTGCTGCCCGTGCCGATGATGAACATCGTGAACGGCGGTGCGCATGCCAACAACAGCCTCGACATCCAGGAGTTCATGATCCTGCCGGTCGGTGCGCCGAGCCTCGCCGAGGCATTGCGCTGCGGCGCCGAGGTATTCCAGCACCTGAAGAAGCTGCTCGCGGCGCGTGGACTGACCACCGCGGTGGGCGACGAGGGCGGCTTCGCGCCGAGCCTCGATTCGAACGCCGAGGCGCTCTCGATGATCGCCGAGGCGATCGACGCCGCGGGCTATCGGCTCGGGAGTGACGTCTACCTCGGCCTCGACGTCGCGAGTTCCGAGTTCTACCGCGATGGCCGCTACGTGCTCGAAGGTGAGGGCCGCGAGTTCACCCCGGCCGAGTTCGCGGACTACCTCGCTTCGCTCGTCGCCCGCTACCCGATCATCACGATCGAGGACGGCATGGCGGAGGGGGACTGGGACGGCTGGGCGCAGCTCACGCGCCTGCTCGGCAGCAAGGTGCAGCTGGTCGGCGACGACCTGTTCGTCACCAACACGGCGATCCTGCGCGAGGGCATCGCCAAGGGCATCGCCAATGCGATCCTGATCAAGCCGAACCAGATCGGCACGCTGACCGAGACGCTGGCGGCGATCGACATGGCCGCGGCGGCGAAGTACGCGGCGATCGTCTCGCACCGCTCGGGCGAAACCGAGGACACGTCCATCGCGGACATCGCGGTGGCGACCGCCGCCACGCAGATCAAGACCGGTTCGATGTCGCGTTCGGACCGCGTTGCGAAGTACAACCGGCTGCTGCGAATCGAGGCCGCGCTCGGCAAGCGCGCCAGCTACGCCGGCCGCCAGGCATTCACTGTCCCCGTGGCATGAGGTCTGGTAGAGTCACGCGGCCATGAAGTGGTTGGCGGGAGCGTTGTTGATCGTAGTGCTGCTGCTGCAGTACCGCCTCTTCGCCTCGCCGGACGGGCTGCGCGAAATGCGCCGCCTCGAAGCCGACGTCGCCGCCCAGCGCGGCGAGAACGAAGCGCTTGTCGAGCGCAATGCGCGCCTCGCCGCCGAAGTCCGTGATCTCAAGCAGGGCCTCACCGCGCTCGAGGAGCGGGCCCGCAGCGAACTCGGCATGGTCGCGCCGCGCGAAACCTTCTACCAGGTCGTGCCCCGGCCGGGCTCTGCCACGGGCGCGGAGCCGCGTACCCGCACTGCCCACCGGTAGCCGGCCGGCGGCGTCTCCCCGATGCGATATGCGCTCGTAGTGCCGGCCGCTGGCGCCGGCCGGCGATATGGCGCCGGTGTTCTGCGCAAGCAGTACGAGCCGCTCGCCGGTGCCACCGTCATCGAGCATGCGCTCGCGCCATTCCTGGCCGATGCACGCTGCTACCGCATCGTCGTCGCCATCGCCCCGGGAGACGCCGCCTGGCCGCAGGTCGCGGCTCGCTGCCAGGCGCGCGGTGGCTGTCCGGTCGGCGCCGTGGACGGTGGTGCAGAGCGCGCGGACAGCGTGCGGCGCGCGCTCGGCGCGCTGCAGGCGGGGGCCGACGACGACCAATGGGTATTGGTGCACGACGCCGTGCGGCCCTGCGTGTCGCGCGCCGAGATCGATGCGCTGGTGGACGCGGTGCACGCGCATCCGGTCGGCGGGCTGCTCGCCGTGCCGCTCGCCGACACGCTCAAGCGCGCCGCGCCTAGCCGCGGCAACGAGCTCGCGCGGGTGGCGTGCACCGAGCCGCGCGAGGGTCTGTGGCGGGCGCTCACGCCGCAGATGTTCAGGCTGGGACCGCTCGCCGCGGCGCTTGCAGCCGCGCAGGCCGCCGGAAGGCAATGCACCGACGAGGCCCAGGCGATCGAATGGCAGGGCCAGGCGCCGCTGCTGGTGCCAGGCAGCGTGCGCAACATCAAGGTGACGACCCCGGCCGATCTCGCATTGGCGGATGCCCTGTTGCGGGCCACAATGCCCCCATGAACGGCGCAGCGGCATGAGGATCGGATTCGGCACCGACGTGCATGCCTACGGGCCCGGCGACAGCGTCGTCATCGCGGGCGTACGCATCGCGCACACGCGCGGCGTGATCGCCCACTCCGACGGTGATGTCGCCCTGCATGCCCTGTGCGACGCGCTGCTCGGTGCGGCGGGACTCGGCGACATCGGCATGCACTTTCCCGACACCGATCCGAGGTGGAAGGGTGCCGACAGCCGCGAGCTCACGCGCAGCGTGATGGCCCTGCTGCATGCGCGCCAGTACGCGGTGGTCAATGCCGACATCACGATCCTCGCGACGACGCCGCGCATCGGGCGTTATCGTGCGCAGATGTGCCACGGCGTGGCGCAACTGCTCGGCGTCGACGAGCACCACGTCAACATCAAGGCCACGACGACCGAAGGCCTGGGCTTCATCGGCCGCAGCGAGGGCCTGGCCGCGCAGGCGGCCGTCCTGATAGACGAAGCGGCGCGCTGATGGCGCCAGTGGTTCCCGACGTCTGGCGCACACTCGCGCTCGATCCGCCGCGTGCATTCGGTATGCCCCCGGTGCGCGGCCGCGTGCGCGTCGAGCCCGAGGATTTTCGTGTCGATGAGCTGTTGGGGTTCGCGCCGGCAGGTGACGGACCGCACCTGCTGCTGCACGTGCGCAAGCGCGGCGCCAATACCGAGTGGGTCGCGCGCGAACTCGCGCGCCGCGCCGCGTGCCGGCCGTTCGACGTGGGCTACGCCGGCCTCAAGGACCGCCATGCGGTGACGACACAGTGGTTCACGGTGCCGCGCGGCAAGTGCTCGCCCGGCGAATGGCTCGGCCACGAGGGTGAAGGCTACGTCGTGCTTGAGGCGCATGCGCACACCCGCAAGCTGCCGCGCGGGGCACTGGCGGGCAATCGCTTCGAACTGCGCATCCGCGACATCGACGGGGATCGAGGTGCACTCGCCACCCGGCTCGATGCTCTTGCCGCGCGCGGCGTGCCCGATTACTTCGGGCCGCAGCGCTTCGGGCGCGCATTGTCGAACCTCGCGCGCGTGCAGGCCGGAGATTTTCGTAGCGAGCGGGCCTTTACGCTCTCCGCGGCGCGCAGCCTGGTGTTCAACGCCGTCCTCGCGAGGCGCGTGGCGGAGGGCAGCTGGGCGCGGATCGAGGCGGGCGATGTCGCGAATCTCGATGGCAAGGGTAGCGTGTTCGCCGTCGAGGCGCCCGATGAGGCACTCGATGCGCGCGTCGCGGCTCTCGACCTGCATCCGACGGGGCCGCTGTGGGGCGTGGGCGACCCACGGGTCACGGGCCGCATCGCGGCGCTCGAGGCCGCGGTTCGCGAGCAGTTCGCGCCGGTGTGCCAGGCGCTCGAAGAGGAGGGCGTTGCGATGGCGCGCCGGCCGCTGCGGGCCGCGGTACGCGATGTCACGCATGTCTTCGAAGGCGACACACTCGTACTACAATTCCGGCTCGCAGCGGGCAGTTTCGCCACGACCGTGCTGCGTGAGGTGCTCGATGCTTGAGACAATCGATGAACAGGGCGTGCGCGAGCTGCGCCTCGCGCGCCCTCCTGTCAATGCGCTCGACACCGCGCTGATCGAGTCGCTGGCCGATGCGGTGCAGTCCGCGCCAGCCGCCGGCGCGCGCGCCATCGTGCTGTCAGGCCAGCCCGGCATCTTCTCGGCGGGCCTCGACGTGCCCGCGCTGTTGCGCATCGATCGCGCCGGGATGCGGGGCCTGTTCGAGGCGCTGGGTCGCGCGCAGGAGGTGATTGCCCGCTCACCGGTGCCGGTCATCGCCGCCATCACGGGGCATGCGCCGGCGGGGGGCACGGTGCTCGTCCTGCATTGCGACTATCGCGTGATGGCCGAGGGGCCTTTCACCCTGGGCCTCAACGAGGTTGCGGTCGGGCTCACGCCCGGCGCGCTGCTGCATCACGCGTACGCGCGCCTCGTCGGCGAGGGTCGTGCCGGCGTGCTGCTGACGCGCGGCGCGATGCTCGATCCGCAGTACGCGCTAGCCTGCGGTCTCGTCGACGAGATCTGTGCGCCCGCCGACGTCGTGCCGCGTGCGCACGCCTATGCGCAGCAGCTGCTGGCGCTGCCCTCGGCGGCGATGCGTGCGACCCGCGATACGGCGCGCGCGGCACTCATTGCGCTGTTCGACGAGGACGACGGGACCTTCGCCGACAGCGCCACGGAGCTGTGGTTCTCGGCGGAGACCCAGGTGCGCCTCAAGGCGCTGTTTGCCAAGAAATGAGCAGCCACGCGCGTGCGGCAGCGGCCACACTGCCCGTCGTCAGCGTGCGAGCAGCACGTAGACCGCGCCCGTGCCGCCATCGACCTGGCGCGCCGAGGTGAAGGCCATCACCGCGTCGATCCGCTGCAGCATGCCGTTCACGGTGTACTTGAGCACCGGCCCACGATGCCCGGAGCGCAGGCCCTTGCCGTGCACGATGCGCACGCAGCGCAGGTCGGAACCGATCGCCTCCCCGAGGAACGCACGCAGATGCAGCTTCGCTTCGGCTGCAGTAAAGCCATGCAGGTCGATCTCGGCTTCGACCCGATACTGGCCTCGACGCAACTTGCGCATCACGGCGTCCTGCACCCCGGGGCGGCGGAAGGTGAGTTCCTCGCCGCTTTCGACGTCCGCCTCCGGCGGCGCGGGCCCGAGCGATTCGGCGAGTACCGCCGCACGGTCCGCGTTCGCGAAGCGCGCACGCGCCGCCGGGCGCCGGCGGGCCGTGGCGCGCGGCTCCGCCCGCAGTTGCCGCGCATCGCGCACCGCTTCGCGGAACAGCCGTGCGTCGTCGTCGGGCGGTTTTTTCGACACGATTTCCTCCACCGGAACGCTTTCAGTATATTGACGCGCCCGAAAATTCCGAAAGTCCCCGCGCCGAGTGAAGATCCTGCTTGCCAATGACGACGGTTTTCGCGCCGAGGGCATCCGCCACCTGCGGCACGCCCTGACCGGTGTCGCCGAGCTGACGGTCGTGGCGCCCGACCGCAATCGCAGCGGCGCCAGCAATTCGCTCACGCTCGATGTGCCGCTGCGCGTGCACGAGGCCGAGGACGACGTATTGTATGTGGTCGGCACACCGACCGATTGTGTACACCTCGCCATTTCGGGCCTGTTCAATTTCGAGTTCGACATGGTCGTCTCGGGCATCAACGACGGCGCCAACCTCGGCGACGACGTGCTCTACTCCGGCACGGTCGCCGCGGCGATCGAAGGCCGTTTCCTCGGTCTCACCACCGTGGCGGTTTCGCTGTGCACGGAGCAGGGCGGTCCGCGCCACTTCGCGACCGCGGGCCGCGTCGCGCGCGAAATCGTCGAGCGGCTGATCGACCAGCGGCTCGACCGCGGCATGATCCTCAACGTCAACGTGCCGGACCTGCCCTACGAGCAGCTACGCGGGTTTCGCGCCACGCGCCTCGGTAACCGGCATCGTTCCGAGCCGGTGATCCGCGCGAGCGACCCGCGGGGCCGGCCGGTGTTCTGGATCGGTCCGGCCGGCCCCGGGCAGGAAGCGGGGCCGGGTACCGATTTCCACGCCATCAGCGAGGGCTTCGTGTCGGTCACGCCGCTGCAGATCGACCTGACGCGCCATGCGGCGCTCGGCAGCGTGGCTCAGTGGCTCGACGGGCGGCCACGTGGCTGACGTGCGCTTCTCCGGCATCGGCATGACTTCCGCACGCACCCGCGACCGGCTGGTGCAGCGCCTGCGCGAACAGGGCATCCGCAGTCCCGAGGTACTCGACCGCATCCGCAATGTGCCGCGACACATCTTCGTCGACGAGGCGCTCGCCAGCCGTGCCTACGAGGACACGGCGCTGCCGATCGGTTACGGGCAGACGATTTCGCAGCCCTACATCGTCGCGCGCATGACCGAAGCGCTGCTCGAGGGCGGGCCGCTGTTCAACGTACTCGAGGTCGGCACCGGCTGCGGCTACCAGACCGCGGTGCTCGCGCCGCTGGTCGACAAGCTGTACACGATCGAGCGTATCGAGCCGCTCCTGAAGCGTGCCAAGGAGCGTATCCGTGAGCTCGGCATCAAGAACGTGCGCTTCCGCCACGGTGACGGCTATCGCGGCTGGCCGGCGCACGCACCCTACGACGGCATGCTGGTGGCCGCAGCTCCGCTGCGCGTGCCGGACGCGCTGCTCGAGCAGCTGAAGGTCGGCGGGCGCCTGATCGTGCCGGTCGGCGCGGAGGGTGAGCAGGAGCTCGTGCGCTTCACGCGGCGCGAACTGAAGATGGAGCGCCAGAACCTCGGACCGGTGGCCTTCGTGCCGCTGCTTGAGGGAACCACATGAGAAATACTCGCTAATACACTGATTGTCAGAATATTTTAAGCTCGCTTGCCATCATCGTGCGCGCGTGGCTAACATGTCGCGCAATCTGGCGCATCGCGAGAAGACACAGGGATTTACGGGGGAGTCGGCGTAGAAGAAATAGAACGAAGAAGAAAAAGAACAGACGACGACAATCGGCCGGGTCTGTCAGCTGCGGACGATTGGGGTGATTACGAGCTTTCCGCCCTGTGTCTTCTCTCGATGCGCCCGACCGGGCGACTCACGGCAGCAATGCCAGCACGACCTGCCGATCCTCCTGTGCCAGCACATTGTAGGTGCGGCACGCTGCGCCGAATTCCATGACCTCGAGACCGATGCGCCGGGCACCGAAGCGTGCGCGCACCGCCGCCGGCGGCCAGCCTGCCGGTGCCGGCATGCCGATGATCACGACCTGGGGATCGAGCGCGAGCAGCGGCGCGAGTTGCGCCTCGTCGAGCTCGGCGATCGAGCGCACGGGCCAGTCGGCAATGATCGCCGTCGCGCTGATCAGCACAGGCGCGCGCAGCAACGCATCGCCGACGCGCACTTCGCCCGGCGCGTGGCTGCGGATCAGGTTGATGTCGGCGCGCGAGTCAATCGTGAGTTTCATCGTCGGTCGCCCGGCAGGTGACTTCGGTACGATACGCGATCGTGCCTGAACTCGTCCTCATCGTGCCCGCACCGTCGCCTGCCGATCGTGCCGCCCTCACGCGGCCGCTGGCGCGTGCGCGGCCCGCGCCGCTCGCGATTGGCGACTGGCGCGGCTGGCTTGCGCGGCGCCTCGGGCGCGAGGATCTCGCGCGGCAACCGCCGGCGCAGCTTGCCGCGGGCCGCAGCGCTCCCGGGGGCGACGCCTGGTTCGCCACGCCGGTCGCGCTCCTCGCCGCACTCGATCACGTGCGCATGGCGCCGGACGGTTGCGTGCTGCTGGCAGCGGAGCAGGCCGCGCAGCTCGCCGCGGATTTCGCGGCGCGACTCGGCGGCGCGGACGCGCAGGGCGCGCGGCTTGCGCTGCAGCCCGCCGGCGCCGAGGGGTTCCTGCTCTCGGGACTCGTCGCACAGGCGCGCACCCACGATCCGGCGCGCGTGCTCGGTGCGGATATCGGCCCCTGGCTGCCGACGGGCGAGGACGCAGCCCCGCTGCGCCGGCTCGGCAGCGAGATCGAGATGTGGCTGCATGAGCATCCGCTCGTACGTGCGCCGCGTCCCCGCGGCGCGCCGCCGGTGACGTCGCTGTGGTTGTGGGGCGGCGGGCCCACCGTGCCCGCGCAGGCGCCCGCGAGGCCCATGGCCCCGTGGCCGCGGGGCTATGGCATCGACAGCTGGTTGCACGGGCTGTGGCGGGCGGCCGACGAGTCGCTGGCCGGCCATGGTGAGGAATTCGCCTCGATCAGCGTGACGCCGGATCGCGATACGGTCGTCGTGGTACGCGGCGATGAGCCGATCGCATCGGCCTGGCTTGCCCCGGCGCTCGATGCGCTCGCTGCGCGGCGGGTGCGCCGCGTACGGCTCGTCATCGACGAGCGCGTCTTCGGCTTCTCGCGCTTCGATCTGGTGAAGCCCTGGCGGCGCGCGGTCGAGTGGACGGTGCCGGCATGACTCTCCGCATCGAGCGACGCGCGGTACCGGAATCCGCAGCGCAATCGCTCGGCGTCACGCTGCATCCCGTTCTGCGCCGCGTGTACGCAGCGCGCGGCATCGGCAGCGAGG
>DAOQXO010000085.1:0-10792 GCA_035342635.1 Steroidobacteraceae bacterium | reverse complement strand
CCTCGATCGCCGATTCGCTCGACTTTCTCGAGGGCCTGAGCGGGCGACGCGTGCACGAGGCCACCCACGCGGGGTTCTTCGCGAGCCATGAAGGCCTGGTGCTGCACTACGAGCAGGCGCAGACCCGCTTCATCCCGCGCCAGAATCGCTGGTACGACCTTTCGACCCACATGCCGTGGATCGGCATGCGCACGGCCCAGCTCGACGGCGCGCACATCGAGTTCTTCCGCGGCATCGCCAATCCGATCGGCGTGAAGATCGGCGCGGCGATGGACGACGAGTGGCTGCAGGGCCTGGTTGCCACCTTGAACCCGCAGAACGTGCCGGGCCGCCTCGCGCTGATCCATCGCTTCGGTGTGAAGGAAATCGAGCGCACGCTGCCGCGCATGATCAATGCCGTGCGCCAGACCGGCCACAGCGTGCTGTGGATCTGCGATCCGATGCACGGCAATACCGAAACGAGCACCGGCGGCCTGAAGACGCGCCGCTTCGACAACATCCTGAAGGAAATCGACCTGGCGTTCCGCATCCACCGCGACCTGGGTTCGGTGCTGGGCGGAGTGCACATCGAACTCACCGGTGAGGACGTGACCGAGTGCACCGGCGGCGCGCGCGGCCTGTCGGACGCCGACCTGCAGCGCGCCTATCGCTCCACGGTGGATCCGCGGCTCAACTACGAGCAGAGCCTCGAGCTCGCACTGCTGATCGCCGAGCGCGCGCACGCGCGACGCGGCTAGTCAGGCACCAGCACCCGGGCCTCGGGCGCAGCAAGGCTCCAGCGGCTCAGCTGCAGGGTTTGCCGCGCGGGCACGCGGCACTGCGCGGGCAGATGATTTGTGCCGATGTGTCGAGCGCATCTGCTATCCAGCCGATCTTGAGCACATGCGCCACCGTGCGCAGACCCGTGGCCGCATCCTCCGGGATTGCCGCAGCGCCGCCCCCGCGCTGACACGCATCCCAGACCTGCGAGATGACGCCTGCAGCATCGATCCCCTGCGCGGCGAGCGCCGGGGCGAGATCGATGCCCACCGACAGCACGCGCGTGGCGTCGGCCGCATCGCGTGTCAACAGCGAGTGGCAGCAGAAGAGTCGCAGCTGGCCGCCGTCGTCCATGGCGGAGATCTGCGAGGTGGGCCGCGTCGGCGCCGCCTCGCCGGCGGCATGTGCGCGCAGCAGGCGGAATACCGCCCAATGCGGACAGGGGTCGGGCACGACCGAGAGGTTGCCCCAGGGCAGCGCGATGCCGTTGCCGCGGTACACGGTGCGCAGATAGCCGGGCGGATAGCCATCGAAGAAGTGCCAGTGGCGGTAAGGGGAGACTGCGGTCATGCGTCGCATGAAGACAGCGGGACCCACGCCGAGCTTGCGATGCACTGCGATGCGATGCGACTCGCGAACCAGCAGCTGTCGAAACGGTGCGCGCGGACACAGCAGCGCGCCGGCAAAGAAGCTGCACTCGAATTCCCGCCAGGCATGCAGCGTGTCGCGCGGGCCGAGCCCCGCCGCGGCGGGCGCAGCCGCTTCCGTGTCGGTGCGATCCACATAGGCCGCCGAGATCGCGCCATCGCCGTTGTGCAGGATCCTGTGGCCGAGGAAGAACGCGAGCTCGTATTTCAGCCGCTCCTCGCGCACGCGCAGGCGGCGGCTCGCGAAGATCGTACCCGGGGCCTCGAAGCGTGCTCGCGCGAGCCCGCGGTTCAAGCGGCGCCGGTCATCGTCGACCCAGCGGATCTCGAGGCCGTGGCGCTCGCAGATCGCGACCAGCGCATCGAGCGAAAGCGGCATCTCGCGCCCTCCGGCAGCCTCCGCCGCGCGCTCGATGTCCGGAAAGTCATTCTGCTGGGTCTCCTGCCAGACCCGGATCAACAGTTGTGCAAAGGCGTGGCCCGAAGTGCCGGTTTGCAGCAGCAGCTCCGGCAGCGCATGGCGCAACATCGCCGGCGAGAACAGGAAGGAGGGTTCGAATGCCGTGGCATCGAGGTTACCCGCGCTCTCGTTGCGCTCGTCGGCCGGCGTGCCTTCGAAGTTGCCGTCGAGAAACCACTCGGCAGGCCTGCCGAACACACTGGCCACCAGCGCGAGCACGGCCGGGGAGGGCGTGCGTTTGCCGGTCTCGAGCATGCTGAGATAGGACACCGAGGGTGCGATGTCCGGATCGAGATGCACGCAGCGCGCCGAAAGCTCATCGAGCGTGAGTCCATTGCGCTTGCGCAGGGCACGCAGCTTCGAACCGAGCAGGGCGCCCTGGCGGACGGTCGTTGCAGCCATAATGTAAAGTTTACTGTGTCAAATTTCTATTGTGTAAATCACTCCCAGATACCATAAACTGCCTGCCAGGGTCGCGCAATCGCACCAGCCCACCGGGGAGCAGTACATGGCGAAAGGCAGCGCAGCAGCGCTCGAGATCAAGGCATCGGTCAGCGCGGCGCAGGGCGAGATCCTGACGCCCGAGGCCCTGACCTTCGTCGCGGCTCTTGCGGACCGCTTCGCGCCCCGGGTGGCGACCCTGCTCGAGGCACGCGAAGCGCGCCAGCGGCGCATCGATGCCGGTGAACTGCCGGATTTCCTGCCGGAGACGCGCGCAATCCGCGAAGGCGACTGGCGCGTGGCGCCGATTCCCGCCGATCTGCAGGACCGGCGCGTCGAGATTACCGGGCCCACCGAACGCAAGATGATCATCAACGCGCTCAATTCGGGCGCGCGCATGTTCATGGCCGACTGCGAAGACTCGCTCTCGCCCGGCTGGGACAACGTGATCGACGGCCAGACGAATCTGCGCGACGCGGTCCGCCGCACCATCAGTTTCGTGAGTCCCGAGGGCAAGCAGTATCGGCTCAATGCCGAGACAGCCGTGCTGATCGTGCGGCCGCGCGGCTGGCATCTCTACGAAAAGCACCTGCTGCTCAATGGCAAACAGGTGCCAGGCGCATTGGTCGACTTCGGCCTGTACCTGTTCCACAACGCGCGCGAGCTGCTGGCGCGCGGGACGGGGCCGTATTTCTACCTGCCGAAGCTCGAGAGCCACCACGAGGCGCGGCTGTGGGCGGAGGTGTTCGCCTTCGCCGAGCGCGAACTCGGGCTCGCGCACGGCACGATCCGCTGCACGGTGCTGATCGAGACCATCCTCGCGGCCTTCGAGATGGACGAGATCCTGCACGAGCTGCGCGACTACATCGTCGCGCTCAATTGCGGACGATGGGACTACATCTTCAGCTTCATCAAGAAATTCTCGCGCCGCCCCGATTTCCTGCTGCCCGACCGGCAGCAGGTGACGATGACGACGCACTTCCTGCGCTCGTACTCCCTGCTGTGCATCAAGACCTGCCACCGCCGCGGCGCGTTCGCCATGGGCGGCATGGCCGCGCAGATCCCGATCAAGAACGACCCGCAGGCGAACGAGCAGGCGCTCGCGAAGGTGCGCGCCGACAAGGAGCGGGAGGCGGGCGACGGCGACGACGGCACCTGGGTCGCGCATCCCGCGCTCGTGCCCGTGGCAATGGAGGTGTTCGATCGGCTGATGCCGGGCCCGAACCAGGTGGCGCGCCTGCGCGAGGACGTGCAGGTCAGCGCCCGCGACCTGCTCGCCGTGCCGACGGGCACGATCACGTTCGAGGGGCTGCGCAACAACGTCAGCGTGTCGCTGCAGTACCTGGCGGCCTGGCTGTCCGGCAATGGCTGCGTGCCGATCAACAACCTGATGGAGGACGCGGCGACCGCCGAGATCGCGCGCGCGCAGATCTGGCAGTGGATCCGCCATCCGGGCGGCGTGCTCGACGATGGTCGGCGCGTCACGCTCGCGATGTTCCGCGAACTGCTGGCGGCCGAAAAGGCACGCCTCGCGGCCACGCTCGGCGCCGCGCAGTATGCCGGCGGCAACTTCGATGCCGCGGCCGAACTGCTCGATGCCATCACCGCAGCGGACGAATTCGAAAGCTTCCTCACCCTTTCCGCCTACCGGCGGCTCGACTGACACCACGGAGATTCTGCGATGCGTAGCGCCACCGACCTGACCCGCGACTGGCAGGACAACCCCCGTTGGCGGGGTATCACGCGCGGCTATACCGCCGCGGACGTGGTGCGCCTGCGCGGCACCGTCCACGTCGAACACTCGATTGCACGACTTACGAGCGAAAAACTCTGGAAGTACGTCACCACGAAGCCCTTCGTGAACGCACTCGGCGCGCTGACCGGCAACCAGGCCATGCAGCAGGTCAAGGCCGGCCTTGATGCGATCTACCTGTCGGGCTGGCAGGTGGCGGGCGACGCGAACCTGGCCGGACAGATGTATCCGGACCAGTCGCTGTATCCGGCCGATTCGGTGCCGGCAGTCGTCAAGCGCATCAACAGCACGCTCAGGCGCGCCGATGAACTGCACCACGCCGAGGGCGACGACTCGATCGACTGGTTCAAGCCGATCGTCGCCGACGCCGAAGCCGGGTTCGGCGGCGTGCTGAACGCCTTCGAGCTGATGAAGCAGATGATCGAGGCGGGTGCCGCGGGTGTGCACTTCGAGGACCAGCTGTCCTCGGCAAAGAAGTGCGGCCACATGGGCGGCAAGGTGCTCGTGCCGACGCAGGAGGCGATCAACAAGCTGGTTGCGGCGCGCCTCGCGGCCGACGTCTGCGACGTGCCGACCGTACTGATCGCGCGCACCGATGCCGAGTCGGCGAACCTGCTGACTTCCGATATCGACGAGCGCGATGCACCGTTCATTGAATCGCGCGAGCGCACCAGCGAAGGCTTCTTCCGCGTCAAGGCCGGCCTCGGGCAGGCGGTGGCACGCGGCCTCGCGTACGCGCCCTATGCGGACATGATCTGGTGCGAGACGGGCCACCCCGACCTCGAGGAAGCGAAGACCTTCGCCGAGGGCATCCATCGGCAGTTTCCGGGCAAGCTGCTCGCGTACAACTGCTCACCGTCCTTCAACTGGAAGAAGAAGCTCGACGACGCGACGATCGGCAAATTCCAGCGCGAGCTCGGCGCCATGGGTTACAAGTTCCAGTTCATCACGCTCGCGGGCTTCCATGCGCTCAACTACTCGATGTTCCAGCTGGCCAAGGGCTATCGCGAAAGCCAGATGACGGCCTACGTACGGCTGCAGCAGGAGGAGTTCGCCGCGGAGTCGCTCGGCTACACGGCGACCAAGCACCAGCGCGAGGTCGGCGCCGGCTACTTCGACGAGGTCACCCAGGCGGTCACCGGCGGGCAGTCCTCGGTCACTGCGATGACCGGATCGACCGAGGAGCAGCAGTTCAGGAGCGCCTGACGCGAATACGCCGCCGTGCTGGTAAAATTCCTTGATGAAGTACGACCACATCAAGGTTCCAGCCGGCGGTGAACGAATCACCGTCAATCCCGACGCGACGATCAATGTGCCGGAGCGCCCGATCATCGCGTACATCGAGGGCGACGGCATCGGCATCGACGTCACGCCCGCGATGCTGGCGGTGGTGGAGGCCGCGGTAGAGAAGGCCTACCGCGGCCGGCGCCGCATCGCGTGGATGGAAATCTACGCGGGCGAGAAGGCCAACCGCATCTACGGCAGCTGGTTTCCCGACGAGACCCTGCACGCGCTGCGCGAATACGTCGTGTCGATCAAGGGACCGCTGGCGACCCCGGTGGGCGGCGGCATCCGTTCGCTCAACGTGGCGATGCGCCAGCATCTCGACCTCTACGCCTGCGTGCGCCCGATCCGCTATTTCCCGGGTGTCGCGAGCCCGATGCAGGACGCGAGCCTCACCGACATGGTGGTCTTCCGCGAGAACACCGAGGACATCTACGCCGGCATCGAATACCCGGCGGGCTCGCAGGAAGTGCAGAAGCTGATCCACTATCTGCAGACCGAGCTGCGCGCGACCGGCATCCGCTTCCCGGCGAGCTCTGGCATCGGCATCAAGCCGGTATCGAAGGAAGGCAGCCAGCGCCTGGTGCGCAAGGCGATCCAGTACGCGGTGGAACACGACCGCGTCTCGGTGACCCTGGTGCACAAGGGCAACATCATGAAGTACACCGAGGGTGCGTTCCGCAACTGGGGCTACCAGTTGGCAAAGGACGAATTCGGTGCCACGGAGATCGGCGACGGTCCGTGGCTCAGCTTCAGGAATCCGCTCACCGGCACCGACATCGTGGTGAAGGACGTTATCGCCGACAACTTCCTGCAGCAGGTGCTGCTGCGACCCGAGGAATATGACGTCATCGCCACGCTCAACCTGAACGGCGACTACATTTCGGATGCGCTCGCCGCGCAGGTCGGCGGCATCGGCATCGCTCCGGGCGCCAATATCGGTGACGGCCTCGCGGTCTTCGAAGCGACACACGGCACGGCCCCGGGCTTTGCCGGCAAGGATCGCGTCAACCCGGGCTCGCTGATCCTCTCGGCGGAAATGATGCTGCGCTACCTCAAGTGGAACGAGGCGGCCGACCTCATCGTCAAGGGGGTCGCGAACACCATCGCCGCCAAGGAACTCACCTACGACCTCGCTCGCCTCCGCGAGGCGATCCGCGCACCGAAGCGCGACATCGCCGCGCGCCGCAATGTGGAGGAGGACATCCAGCGGCTGATTCCCGGCGCCAGGCTGATGAGCTGCTCCGGATTCGCGCAGGCGATCATCCGTCACATGGACGACTGAGCGCGGCCGTGCCTGACGCCGCCGCGTGCTTCGACGCCCAGTGCAGCCGCTGTCCGCGACTCGTCGCGTATCGCAACGAATCGCGCTACCGCTACCCCGAGTACCACAGTGCGCCGGTGCCGGCTTTCGGTGACGCCGATCCGCGGCTGCTGATCGTCGGTCTCGCCCCCGGTCTGCACGGGGCGAATCGCACCGGCCGGCCGTTCACCGGTGACCATGCCGGCCTGCTGCTGTACGAGACGCTGCACGCGCTCGGCCTCGGTTCACAGCCGCAGTCGGTGGCGGCGGACGATCCGCTGCAGCTCTTCGAGGTGCGCATCACCAACGCCGTGAAGTGCGTGCCGCCCGAGAACAAGCCGACACCCGCCGAGACGCGCAACTGCCTCGGGTACCTGGACGCAGAACTTGCGGCACTCGCCAGGGTGCGCGCCGTGCTCGCGCTCGGGCGCATCGCTCACGACGCGGTGCTCGCCGCGCTCGGCATCAAACGCGCGGCATTCACATTCGCGCACGGTGCCGAGCATGCGCTGCCGGGCGGTCGCTGGCTCATCGACTCCTTCCACTGCAGCCGCTACAACACCCAGACCCGGCGCCTGACCGCAGCGATGTTCCATACCGTGCTCGCGCGCGCAGCCACGCTGTCCGGACTGTCAGTGCCGGGGCCATGAGCGGGGAGTTCGATGCCCGCGCTTTCGTCGCAACGCTGCCGCGGCGGCCGGGTGTCTATCGCATGTACGGCGCCGACGGCGAGCTTCTGTATGTCGGCAAGGCGCAGCGGCTGCGCGATCGGGTCGGGAGCTACTTCGGCCCGCGCGCCCTGGCGCCGAAGGTCGCCGCGCTCGTCGGCCAGGTGGCCCGCGTCGAGGTCACGATCACCCGGTCGGATACCGAGGCGCTGCTGCTCGAGTACAACCTGATCAAGGAACATCGGCCGCGCTACAACGTCCTGCTGCGCGACGACAAGAGCTTCCCGTACATCCTGCTGCGCACGAATCATGAGTTTCCGCGATTCATGTCATATCGCGGACCGCGACATCGCGACGGGCGCTATTTCGGGCCGTTTCCGAGCGCGGCGGCGGTCAACCAGACGCTGGCCCAGATCCAGAAGCTCTTCCGCATCCGCAACTGTCGCGACAGCTTCTTCGCCCATCGCAGCCGCCCCTGCCTGCAGTACCAGATCGGGCGCTGCACGGCGCCCTGTGTCGGCTTCATCACGCGCGAGGACTACGCGCGCGACGTGGCCGCCGCCGTGGATCTGCTCGACGGTCGGGGAGGCGAGGTGGAGCGCCAGCTCACGACGCGCATGGAGGCGGCCGCCGCGACGCTCGATTTCGAGCAGGCGGCACAGATCCGCGACCAGCTGGCCGCGGTGCGCGAACTGCAGTCACAGCAGGTGGTCACGGCCGGCAGCGACCGCGACAGCGACGTGTTTGCGATCGTCGGTGAACCGACCGAGTACGCCGTGAGCACGATGCTCGTGCGCGGCGGGCGCAACCTCGGCACGTCGACCGCTTTCCCCGGCGCGGGGCTCGCCGAACCGGAAGAAGCGCTGTCGTCGTTCCTGATGCAGTACTACGCCACCACCGAGCCGCCACGCGAGATCTACGTGAACCTCCGGCTGCCCGATGCCGAAGCCCTCGCCACGGCGCTCGGCGAACGCGCCTCGCGCCGCGTCGGCGTGAGTCGTCCGTCGCGAGGGCTGGCGGCGCGCTGGGTGGCCCTCACTGTGGAGAACGCCACGCAGGCGCTGCGCATGCGCCGCGCACAGAGCGAGGGCGTGGCCGAAATGCGCGCCGCTCTGGCCGCTGCCCTCGACCTGCCCGCGCCACCGGAGCGCATGGAGTGCTTCGACATCAGCCACACGGGAGGCGAGGGCACCGTCGCATCCTGCGTCGTCTTCGGGCCCGATGGCCCGCTGAAGAAGGAGTACCGGCGCTTCAACATCACCGGCATTGCGCCCGGTGACGACTACGGGGCGCTGCGTCAGGCACTCACGCGACGCTATACGCGCGTGCGCAGCGGCGAGATCCCGCCTCCTGATGTGCTCTTCATCGACGGCGGTCGCGGTCAGGTGGGCGAGGTGCGCGACGTGCTCGCCGAACTGGGCTTTGCCGACCTGACCCTCGTGGGGGTGGCCAAAGGCGCGGACCGCCGGCCAGGGCAGGAGCGCCTGTTCGTGTACGGCGAGGAGGCGCCGCGCGTCCTCGATCCGACCTCGCCGGCACTGCGGCTGATCCAGCGGATCCGCGACGAAGCGCACCGTTTCGCGATCACCGGGCACCGCAAGCGCCGCGCGCGACGCTACAACGAATCGGTGCTCGAGGTCGTGCCGGGACTGGGCCCCGCCCGTCGGCGCGCGCTGCTGAAGCATTTCGGCGGCCTGCAGGGCGTGCTGAAGGCGGGTGTCGCCGACCTCGCGCGTGCGCCCGGCATAGGCCCCGCGCTCGCGCAAACTCTATATGATCACCTGCACCCTGGTGCATGATGATCTGGAACCTTCCCAACACCCTGACCTGGCTGCGCATCTTCGCGATCCCGCTCGTGGTTGCGCTGTATTACCTGCCGTTCCGGTGGTCCGACCCGGCCGCGGGCCTGCTGTTCGCGATCGCCGGCATCACCGACTCGCTCGATGGCTACTTCGCCCGCAAGTACGGCCAGACCTCCAAGCTCGGCGCCTTCCTCGATCCGGTGGCCGACAAACTGATCGTCGCGGTCGCGCTGGTCCTGATCGTCAGCAAGGACCCGCGCTGGTTCGTCGTGATCATCGCGAGCGTGATCATCGGGCGTGAGATCGCGATCTCGGCGCTGCGCGAGTGGATGGCCGAGATCGGCCAGCGCAAGAAGGTCGCCGTCTCGCGCATCGGCAAGCACAAGACGATCCTGCAGGTCACCGGCCTGTCGATGATGCTGTTCCGCTGGGACCTGTTCGGCCTGCCGATCTACGACATCGGGCTCGTGTTGACCGTGCTTGCGGCCGTACTCACGCTGTGGTCGATGTGGCTCTATCTGCGCGCGGCCTGGCCGGAGATGCGATCGGGTTGACGCCCGGGCCGTAAGTCCTTGACTTGGCAACTGGCACCACTACAATTCCCGCCCTCACCACGCAGCGGGAATAGCTCAGTTGGTAGAGCGCAACCTTGCCAAGGTTGAGGTCGCGAGTTCGAGCCTCGTTTCCCGCTCCAGATTTCCGCGCCGGCTAGGTGGCAGAGTGGTCATGCAGCGGCCTGCAAAGCCGTGTACGCCGGTTCGATTCCGACCCTAGCCTCCAACGCAATGCTTGCTGACAAACCTGCACCTGCACCTGCGCCGGCGGCGTGCTGGTGCCCGGGGCCGGAGTCGAACCGGCATGGGGTCGCCCCCGAGGGATTTTAAGTCCCTTGCGTCTACCCGTTTCGCCACCCGGGCAGCGGGCGGGCCGGCATTCTATCAGGGTATTCTCTGCGCCCATGGCCGACACCAACGAGAACGACAAGGGCAGGCTGCTCGCGCAACTGCGCATCGACCGGACCGACGAGAGCACCACGCCACGCGCCACCTGGATCGCAGGCGGCGTGACTGCGCTGCTGCTGCTCGCAGGCGCCGCCTTCTGGTGGTGGAGTCGCGCGACTGCGGTCGTCGACGTCGAGCTGGCCACGGCGGCCGCGCCGGCTGCGGCCGGCTCGGGGGCGAGCGCCGTGCTGCAGGCGACGGGCTATGTCACGGCGCGTCGCCAGGCAACCGTGTCGGCGCAGATCACCGGCAAGCTCACCGAAGTGCTGATCGAGGAGGGCGAGAGTGTCGAGGCCGGGCAGGTACTCGCGCGCCTCGAGAACAGCTCGCAGCGTGCGCAACTCGCCGAGACGCAGGCGCAGCTGGCTGCGGCCCGCGCGCGCGTCGGCCAGTACACGAGTGAACTCGCGCAGGCGCGGCGCGACCTCGAGCGCCAGCAGGACCTTCTCGCGCGCCAGCTCGTGGCCGAGCAGGCTGTCGAGGCCGCGCGCCTGCAGGTCGATTCGCTGGCCGCGCAGCTCGCCGCGCAGCAGGAGACCGTGCACCTCGCAGAGGCACAGGTGCGCAGCGCGCAGGTGCAGCTCGACTACACGACGGTGCGGGCACCGTTCGCGGGCGTCGTGATCGCCAAGGCCGCCCAGGTCGGGGAGATCGTCGGCGCCGCGCAGGAATGC
>DAOQXO010000084.1:7463-10809 GCA_035342635.1 Steroidobacteraceae bacterium | reverse complement strand
TGATCATCACCTACGACGAGCGGCGCGGCGAGCCGCGCGGCGCGCGCAAGAAGGGCAGCGACCACAAGGCGAGGGGCCTCGGCGACTGCGTCGACTGCACCATGTGCGTGCAGGTCTGCCCGACCGGCATCGACATACGCAAGGGCCTGCAGTACGAGTGCATCGCCTGCGCGGCCTGCATCGACGCCTGCGACGAGGTGATGGACAAGGTCGGCTACCCGCGCGGCCTGATCCGCTACGACACGCAGAGCGGCCTCGAGGGCAAGCGCAGGCACGTCGTCCGCCCGCGCACGATCGTCTATGCATCGCTGCTCGCACTGCTGGTCACCGGCTTCGCCGTCACCCTGTCGGTCCGCAACGAGGTGGGCGTGGACGTGATCCGCGATCGCAATGCGCTCTACCGCGAGCGCTCGGACGGCCGCATCGAGAACGTCTACAACGTGAAGGTCCTGAACAAGGACCGCGACGCGCACGAGTTCCGCATCAGCGCCACGGGCGTCGAGGGCCTCGAGGTCGACTACGTGGGCCCGACCGTGTACGTGGCGCCCGGCGCCGTGCAGAGCGTGCCGGTGCGCATCCGCGTGCCGCGCAGCGCGCTGCAGGGCGGCACCGACCTGGTGGTGAGCATCGAGGCGGTCGGCCGGCCCGACCTGGCCGCGAGCGGCAAGGCCCGTTTCATCGCACCGACGGACTGATAGGCTGCACGCATGATCGACTCCACGCCCAAGCCCTGGTACCGCCACCTCTGGCCCTGGCTGCTGATCGTGCCGCCGGCGGCGGCCGTCATCGGCGGCTTCCTCGTGCTGTACCTCGCTCTCACGCGCCCCGATGCGCTGGTCAGCGAGGACTGCTTCAAGGACGGCGTGACCATGGTCTGCGGCGAGGAAGCCCGGAGAATCCTCGAGAGCGCCGGGCGCGACGGGGACCGGCCGGCGCAATGAGCGCCAGCGGGCATCCCTGCTTCCACTGCGGGGAGCCCATACCACGCGGGCTCGTCATCCACGCGCGCGTCGCGGGGCGCGACGAAGCCGTCTGCTGCCACGGCTGCAAGGCCGTCGCCGAGTTCATCAGCGGCGCGGGCCTCGGCGACTACTACCGGTACCGCGACACGGCGAGCACGCGCGCCGACGAACCACCGCGGCCCGACCGCTGGGCGGCCTATGACCGCCCCGAACTGGTGGAGCGCCTGACGCGGGCCGAGCCGGACGGCGCCCGCTCGATCACCGTGCTGCTCGAGGGTCTGCGCTGCGCGGCGTGCAGCTGGCTGGCGAACAAGGCGCTCTCGCAGCAGAACGGCGTGCTCGACGTGAGCGTGAACCCCGCGACGGCGCGGGCGCGCCTGGTGTGGGACCCGGCCAGGGTGCGCCTCGGCGACCTGCTGCGCGTGCTCGAGCACGTGGGCCTGCGCCCACACCCGCTCGCGGGCGAGCCGTCGGAGCAGATGGCCCTGCTCGAGCGGCGCGACGCGCTGAAGCGCCTCGCGGTCGCAGGCTTCGGCAACATGCAGGTGATGATGTTCGCCGTGCCGCTGTATTTCGGCGCGGTGTCGGGCATCGACCCGCAGATGCGCGAGTACATGCGGCTCGTGAGCATGCTGGTGTCGGTCCCGGTGGCGCTGTACTCCGGCTGGCCGTTCTACCGCGGTGCCTGGCATGCGCTGCGCGCACGCAGCATCAGCATGGACGTGCCGGTGAGCCTCGGCATCCTGCTCGCGTTCGTCGCGAGCGTGTGGAACGCCCTCACGGGCCACGGCGAGGTGTACTTCGACTCGGTCAGCATGTTTGTGTTCTTCCTCGGGCTCGGCCGCTACGTCGAGATGATCGCGCGCCACCGGGCCGGCAGCGTGGCCGACGCGCTCGCCCGGCTGGCGCCGATGACCGCGCGCCGCGTGCGAGCCGGCGCCACCGAGGACGTGCAGGCCGTCGAGCTCGGGGTCGGCGACGAGCTCCTGGTGCGCGCAGGCGAGGTGTTCGCGGCGGACGGCGTGGTGCTCGAGGGCGACGGCCGCGTGGACGAGTCGATGCTGACCGGCGAGTCGGTCGCTGTGCCCAAGCCGCCGGGGACGGCGGTGCACCAGGGCACGCAGAACCTCGCCGCGCCGCTGCGCGTGCGCGTCACGGCCGTCGCGGGCGGCACGGTGCTCTCGGGCATCGTGGCGCTGCTCGAGCGCGCGCAGGCCGAGCGGCCCCGCCTCGCCAGAGCCGCCGACCGCGCCGCCGCCTGGTTCCTCAGCCGCATCCTGTTTGGGGCGGCGATCGTGTACGCGCTCTGGTGGTTCGTTGATCCGTCGCGCGCCTTCCCGGCGACGCTGGCGGTGCTGGTGGTCACCTGCCCCTGCGCGCTGTCGCTCGCCACGCCCACGGCGCTCGCGGCCGCGACCGCCGCCCTGGCGCGGCGCGGCGTGCTGGTCGCGCGCACCGACGCCATCGAGACGCTGGCGAAGGCGACGCGCGTACTGTGGGACAAGACCGGCACGCTCACCCGAGGCCTGGTGCGCGTCGAGGACGTGCGCAGCCTCGGCGCGATCTCGAGCCAGCAGGCGCTCGAGTGGGCGGCCTCGCTCGAGCAGCTGTCCGAGCATCCGATTGCGCGGGCATTCACGGTGACCGGCGCACCGACCGTGCGCGCGAGCGACGTCGAGGTGCACGCCGGCCGGGGCATCGAGGGACGCATCGAGGGGCGGCGGCTGCGCATCGGCACACGCGCGTTCGCCGCGGGCCTGCAGTCGCAGGCGACCGCCGACGCGGGGCCCGATGCCGCCGGCGATGAGTCGGGCGAGAGCCGGGTCTACCTCGGCGACGAATCGGGCCTGCTCGCGGCGTTCACGCTCTCGGACCCGCTGCGACCTGAGGCAGGCCACTGTGTCGCCGGCCTCGCGGCGCTGGGACTGCCGTCGGAGATCGTGAGCGGCGACCAGCCGGGCGCGGTCGCCCGCATTGCTGCACGCACCGGCATCGACGGCCACGCCGCGCGTCTCTCGCCGCAGGACAAGCTCGAGCGCCTGAAGTCGCTGCAGGCCGGAGGCGCCGTGGTAGTCGCAGTGGGCGACGGCATCAACGACGCGCCCTTACTGCGCGGGGCGGACGTGGCCATCGCCATGGGACGCGGCTCGGCGCTGGCCCAGACCAGTGCCGACCTGATCCTGGTGCGCGAATCCCTCGATGACCTTCCAGAGACCGTCTCCCTCGCCCGCCGCACGCAGCGGGTGATCCGCCAGAACCTCGGCTGGGCCATCGGCTACAACCTGGCGGCTCTGCCGCTCGCCGCATTCGGCCTCGTGCCGCCGTGGCTCGCCGCGATCGGCATGTCGCTGAGTTCCGTGGTGGTGGTGCTGAATGCCATGCGC
>DAOQXO010000084.1:0-7453 GCA_035342635.1 Steroidobacteraceae bacterium | reverse complement strand
GCCTGTCGCGCGGATCGGCGCCGCGACGGCGATCGGGCATGCCCGCGACCCCGCAGGCGGAGGCGGCCTGACGTGGAGATCCTCTACGTCATGATTCCGCTCGGACTGGTGCTGGTCGCGCTCGGCCTGTGGGCATTCTTCTGGGCGACGGGCAGCGGCCAGTTCGACGATCTCGACAGCCCGGGCTGGACGGTGCTCGAGGACGACGAGGCGCCGCCGCCGGACGAACCGCAGCCGCAGGACGACGCTCCGAGGGAGCAGGGCCGATGATGAACGTGGATCCCGGTGCCGTGAGCCTCGGCGCCGCGCTGGTGGCGGGATTCGCGGCGAGCGGCCACTGCCTCGGCATGTGCGGCGGCATCGCGGGCGCACTCGCCATGCGCCGTCCCGAGGCCGGCTTTGGCGCGCGGCTCGGCTACGCGCTCGCTTACAACCTGTCGCGGATCACGAGCTACGCCGTCGCCGGCGCGCTCGCCGGGCTGCTCGGCCGCACCCTGCTCGCCGCCGTGAACGTCAAGCCCCTGTCGATCGCGTTCCGCGTCGTGGCCGGCGCGATCATGATCGCGGCGGCCGTGCAGATCGTGTCCGGCTGGCGACTGCTCGGCCCGCTCGAGGCCGCGGGATCGAGGCTGTGGCGCCGTGTCGCGCCCTGGGCGGGCCGGCAGGGCCGGGCGGGCGGGCTCGGCGGGGCGGTCGCCCTCGGGCTCGCCTGGGGCTGGCTGCCCTGCGGCATGACCTATTCGATGCTGCTCCTCGCCGCCACGACCGCCAGCGCGGTGACGGGCGCGGCCGTCATGCTCGCGTTCGGCGTGGGCACACTGCCGTCGATGGTGACCGCCGGCGTCGCGTTCGAGCACGTTGCGCGCGGACTCGCCAGGCGCGCGACGCTGCGCAATGTCGCTGGTGCGTTGCTGCTCGCGTTCGGGTTGTGGACGGCGGGGAACGCGCTGTGGCACCTGCTGCCCTCCGGCCAGGAGGGGCAGGGGCACGAGCACATGCATCACTGACCCCGGCGCGATCCTGTTCCTGCGGCCGCAATGGCTGATGCAAGGCGCCGCGATCAGCGAAATTCGTGCTGTCGGGCGACCCGACGGGAACTCCCCACGTGAGGACGTGCCGCTAACCGCTATCCGCCTGTTTCATTCCGGCCAGCAGTCTCTCCGCGCCCACACCCAGCCGCGAAATGCACATCATGGCGTCCTTTAAACGGACGTCGACGCGTTGCACTTGATCTGCGCGGGCAATGAATAAGGTCCCGACTGTCGGTGTCGGCGCGCTCGGCACGAAAATCGTGGCGCAGCCGTTCGCATGCCGCTCCATGACAAAGGCCATGACCCGCATGTTTTCCATTTCGACGAGCGCGACCTCGACCGACTTGTCCGACGGGATGACGCCGGCGAGCAGCGTGCGCACCATGGAGTAGCCCGGAAGTTTTGCGGCTGCATGTCGCTCAAACCAGTCGCGCAGTCGCTGGCCTGTTCCCGTGGTGGCCAACACGCCTGCCAGGTGGCAAACCAGCAGGACGACGAGCGCGGCAGTGAAATGCGGGGCTGAGACGCCCAGCACGGTCGCGCGCGGCAGTACATGCTCGATCGGCATGAGCAATCTCAATGCGAACTGCACGGCTATCGCGATCAACGCGCCGATGAGCGCGAGCGGCAACACGAACGTCACTGCGCCAATCAGTGTGATCTTGAGGAAACGCATGATTGAGCCCTCATAGATTGGACAGACGGAATCCAGCAGAGCAACGCACAGAAGACGCGCCTTCGGAGGCAGAACGCGCACGCAACGGCGTCACGGGAATCTGACCTCAAGCCGGCTCCAGAACGTCGATGTGATAGCGCGCGCGGCCAGCACGCTTCGCCCGGTACAGGGCCCGGTCGGCGCGCTTCATCAGATCCTGCGGCGATTCGCTTGCGCGGCACACCGCAATGCCGATGCTTGCGGAGGCGGCGATCGAATGGCCGGCCGCGTCGAGGGGATCGCGCAGCGCGGCGAGCAGTTTCTCGGCGATCGCCGCGGCGTCCGCCTCGCCCTTCACGTCCTCGACGACCACGATGAACTCATCGCCACCGATCCGTGCCAGCAGATCGCTTTCGCGCAATGTGGACTTCATCCGCCGGCCGAACGCGACCAGCAGCTGATCGCCGACCTCATGTCCCAGCGTGTCGTTCACGGGCTTGAGGTTGTCGAGGTCGAGTACCATGAGCGCGAGCGGCTCGCCGCGGCGATGGCAGTGCGTGACCGTCTCGGCGAAGCGCTGCTCGAAGTATGGCCGGTTCGGCAAATCGGTGAGCGAGTCGTGCAGCGCCAGCCGCGCGAGGCGCTCCTCGGCCTGCTTGCGCGCGGTGATGTCGCGAAACACCGCGACGAAATGCGGCGCGGATCCGCCGCCCATCTCGGTCACCGTGAACTCGGCCTCGAAGCGCGAGCCGTCCCTGCGCAGTCCCGTGCAATGGAAGTCGACGTGACCGATCACATTGCCGACGCCGGTGTCCAGCAGGCGTCGCATCGCCTCACCCTGCGCCGAGCGCTGATCTTCGGGCAGGAGCATCGCGATGTTGCGCCCGACGACTTCCTCGGCCGAATAGCCGAACATACGCGTCGCCGCGGCGTTCCAGGAGCGGATCGTGCCGTCGGGGTCCAGCATCATGATGCCGTCGGCGATGCTCTCCATCATCGACTCCAGCGCACGGCGCCGAAGCTGTGCTGCCTGCTGCGAGCGCGCCAGGCGCGCGTAGAGACTACTGTTCTCGAGCAGCAGCACGACCAGCACGAAGCTCGCGGCAGCGAGGCCGTAGACGCGGCCCGCGTACCAGCCCACCGAGTAGCGGCCGGCGTTGAACACCGCCGCCAGTGCGACATCGAATGCCCACGCGCAGATCACCACCATCAGCCACAGGTCGAGGACCGACAGCCCGCGGCGGCGCCATAGCGCCGGCAGCGCAGCGAGCGTAAAGAGCAGCGTGCCCCAGGCGACGACGTACTTCGCCGGAGCATCGGCGTGGCCGCGCATGATCACCGGCAGCGCTTCGTGGCCCGCCGTGGCGAGCAGCGCCAGAGCGGCGGCGACTGTCGCGGCAGCGGCGACCGCGAGCGCGATGGCCCGCGTGCGCCGCGCCGCGCCGTCAGTCGATGCGTCCCTGAGCAGGGCGTAGCCGATCGTCGCCGCGGGGAATCCAAGATGCCAGAAGAAATACAGCCAGGCGGTCGTCTGCGGGCCAGCGCCGAGCAGACCCGCCGGCGAGAACAGGCCCGGAAACGACAGCGCGTGAAGCACCGCCATCGCCGCGCTGAACAGGTAGCCGCTCGCGAGGACCAATAGCGCGCGCGAGCCCAGGATCGCGAACTGGCCGAAGAGCAGCACCGCCGTGATCAGGTCACAGATGACGAGCGCCGATTGGTAGATGCCGAGGAAAGCCGGGATCTCGGCGAGCGGCTGGCGCGCGAACGGCGCCACGGCAGCGAACACCGCCGCCGAGGCGAGCACCGTCGCCAATGCCAGCCGCCGCTCGCCGCGATCGGCCGGTAGCGTCGCGAGGAAGAGTTGCGACTCTTCGACCGGGCCGCCCGCCATGCCCACCCTTCTGCTCATCGAATCGTGTCGGTACCCCCGAGCGTCGGCGACGGCGTGCGCCGCCCACCACTGCGCGTTGTACCGGGCCTGGTCGGCGCATCTCACGAGGTCCCGGGACGAGCCGCCAGCAAGTGCTTTTAGCAGATGCCGCGCGCGAGACCCATCTGGTGCCGCTGGATCTGATGGCAGGACTTGCAGCGCTGGTGCCGCCCACGCGGAACACTGGCCATAAGGCTCGTTACGCGAACCAGGCCAGCCGGCCAGAGCAGGCCGTTTGAATTTCCTGCCCGCGCGGGGCTTCGCGACGCCGGCCTGTCCCGTTACGCGGAAGGCGCCGATGACTAGTCGCGCAGGCTCTTGGCGTAGTTGTAGAACAGCTCGTCGCGTTTCCAGCCGCAAGACTCGTACAGCGATTGCCCGATGACGTTGGTCTTCGCGGTCTGCAGCTCGATCCGCGCCGCTCCGGCCGCGCGCGCGTGCGCCTCCGCCGCCTGCATCAGCGTGCGCCCGGCTCCCGTGCCGCGCGCCGCCGGCGTGACGAAGAGGTCGTAGAGTACGAAGGTGCGGTCCGCTGCGACCGAACAGAAGGCAGGGTACAGCTGCGCGAAGCCGACGATGGTGCCGTCGCCATGCTCGGCGACCAGGATCACCGATTCGCGGCGCTCGAACCGCTCGCCGAGGTAGCGGCGGGCGAGGGCGAGGTCCGCGGGCTGCTCGTAGAACTGGCGGTAGGCGTCGAACAGCGCGGCCAGCGCATCGAGGTCGCGCGCTTCGGCGGGACGGGTCTTGACTGGGGACATCATCAGTTCTCCCTACGGTCCGGCAGCATCTTATCTAGCAGCTCAAAGCCGGGGCGCTCGCGCCCGCCTGCAGCGGGGCCCGCCCGTACGGCGCCATGATCTTCGCGAAGCTACGCGTCCCCTTCACAAACCGCTATGCTCGGCCGATCGCCGGATGGGGGGAGCGCGGATGGAACGCATTGCGCGATGGGTGGAGCGCGGGGTCATCTACGTGACCCAGGTTCTGCTGATGCTGGTCATCATTGCCGCGCTGTTGCAGCTCTGGATCCTGTTCGCCATCGCGATCCGCGACCACGTCGCCGACTTCGACACGGTGCCGCTCCTCACGGAAGCGGTGCAGCGCGCGTTCGCCGGCGTGCTGCTGATCGTGCTCGGCCTCGAGCTGCTCGAGACGCTGCGGGTGTACTTCGAGCAGCGCCGCGTGAGGCTCGAGATCATTCTTGTGGTGGCGATCATCGCCGTCGCCCGACACGTCATCAACCTCGACTTCCATAACCTGTCCGGCGCGGAGATCGCCGGCACCGCGGCGCTGTTCCTCGCGCTGACAGGCGGCTACTACCTCGTGAGGAAGTCAGGCGTCGACGCGCCGTTTGGGTCTTAGACGGGACTGCCGCCCTTTCTCGCGAACAATCGCTGAAATCGCTGGTGGCCCCGCAGCGGGTCGAGCCACGCGTCGTGCTCCATCCATGAGCGATATGCGTCCGCTTCCCCCGCGCTCAGTTGTTCGAGCAGATCGAGGGCGCGGTCGTGCTCGCCCAGCACTGCCAACGCGCAGGCCGCGTTGTAGCGGACATCGGGCTCGTCAGGCTCGAGCGCACAGGCGCGCTGCAGCCATTCGCGCGCCTGCTCGAGTCGCGACAGCAATATGAGCGACCCACAGCCGAGCGACAGCGCGCGCACGTCGTGCGGGTCGAGCTCCAGCGCGCGCTCGGCCGCGGCCGCGGACCGACGGGTCGCATCCAGCGCCTGCTCGTGCCGTCCGAGCCGCTGATAGCACTGCTGGGCCAGCAGCGGGACCTCATAGTCTTCCGGGCGTATGCGCGCGGCGACCTCATAGAGCTCGGCGGCACGCGCATACTCGCCCTGCGCGGCGCAGGCACGCCCGTGAAAGCACCACGCGTCGAATGAACGGGGGCACAGTTCCTCCGCGCGCAGAAAGGCGCGATCGGCCGCCGCATGGTCGCCGAGCAGGGTGGCCGTGGCGGCGCATGCGATCTGGGCATCGACCGAGTTCGGATCGAGTGCGGCCGCACGCGCCGCGGCCTCCGAGGCGAGGCGCCGATACTCCTCGGATGTCCCGGTCTGGCAGAGCAGCATGTAGCTCGTGGCCAGGCCCGCCCACGCCGGAGCATAGTTCGCGTCGATACCCAGCGCCCGGCGGAACATTTCGAGCGCGTAACGCTGGCTGCGCCGGCCAAAGCGGGCTCGCAGCTCGAGTCCGCGGAGATAGAAATCGTAGGCGCCCATGTCCCGCGCGCGCTGGGCGGGAATCGCGGCGCGGTCGGCGCTCGTGAACTGCTCCTTCAGCGCCCGGGCGACACCGGTCGCGATTTCGTCCTGGATCGAGAACACGTCCACGAGCGGACGATCCCAGCGCTCGGACCAGCGATGAAAGCCGCTCGACGCCTCGACGAGTTGAGCGACGACCCTCAGACGATCGCCTTCACGCCGGACACTCCCTTCGACGACGGCCGCCACTCCGAGTTTCGTCGCAATCTCGCGCACGTCCGCCGCGCCGCCCTTGAAGGCGAAGCTCGAGGTTCGCGCCGCCACGCGCAGTCCCTCCACGCGGCTCAGCGAGTTGATGATCTCCTCGGCCATGCCGTCGCAGAAGTGCTCCTGGTCCTTCCCCGGGCTCATGTCCACGAAGGCGAGCACCGCGACGGAACCGGTCGTGGACGGTGCCTGGCCGGTCGCCGGCTCCACGGCCGCCCGCCCGGCGGGCGGGCCGAGCGCCGCCACGAAACGAAAGCCGTGTCGCTGCACCGTGCGGATCACGGCCTGGCGGTCGCCGTCGTCGCCGACGATCCTGCGAGCCTTCTTGAGCGCCTGCGTCAGCGAGGCGTCGGTCACGATCACGCCTGGCCACAGATGCTCCATGAGCTCGTTCCGGTCGACGACGCGGTCACGGTTCGCGATGAGGTAATGCAGCAGGTCGAAGACCTTGGGTTGTGTCTCGACCACGCGCCCGTCGACGCGGATCTCGCGGCGGACGGCATCCACGACCACGTTGTCGAAGTGGAACCGTTCTTCCTGGTTCACGTAACGATCACGGGAAGGTCGGACGGCGGTCATGTCTCGCGGCGCGGCAGCGGGTCAACTATCCGCACACGTGAGGTTATCCTAAATGATCGCGTTCCATCTCGACAGTGAGACACCGGCAGTGGCCGCGCCCCCGGTCGTTTTTCGCGTCGCCCAGCCCGGCGATGCGCCCGCCATCGTGGAGCTGCAGCAGTGTTCCCTCCGGACACTGTCGCGCGGCTACTACGACGAGGCGCAGGTCGAATCCTTCGTGCAGTACCTCCCGACGCTGGAGCAACACCTGCTCGACGATGGCACGTTCTTCGTCGCCGAGCGGGCCGGGCGGATCGTGGGCTGCGGCGGCTGGAGCTGTCGAACACCCGCCTACCAGTCCGCCGCGTCCGGGGAACGGGCGAATCCCCCGGGCTCGCCGAAAGTGCGGGCCATGTACGTGCATCCCGACGTGGCGCGACAGGGAATCGGACGAGCGTTGCTACAGCACATCGAAGGCGCGATCGCACGGCACGGTTACGACCGGGTAGGCCTCGACGCCACGCTGCCGGGTGTGCCCCTGTACCGTGCGTGTGGCTATCGGCCCGTCGCCAAGACAGAGGTGGTCCTGCCGAACGGCGTGCGCATGCCCGCGGTCTCGATGCGCAAGCGCCTCGACCGCAAATCCATCCCGGGCGCGGCGCCATGAGCAGCGTCGAGGTCGACGTCGTCCTCGAACGGCCACGCCGCCGGCCTGCCAGTCGCGGGCAGTGGTCCTCCCGCGTCGGCTTCGTGCTCGCGGCGGCCGGCTCCGCGGTGGGCCTCGGCAGCATCTGGAAAT
>DAOQXO010000083.1:0-10994 GCA_035342635.1 Steroidobacteraceae bacterium | reverse complement strand
TCACGCCAGCTACCCCACGAGACGGTCCCTCGTCAGCTGGGATGCGATCGCGCGACCCGCGAGCAACTCGCCGATGCCGGCGGCGGACAGCGGTCGCGCGAGGTAGTAGCCCTGCGCGATGTCGCAGCCGTGCTCGCGCAGGAAATCGAGTTGCTCGATCGTTTCCACGCCTTCCGCCACCACACTCTTGCGAAGTGCATGCGCCATGGCGATCACTGTAGCACCGAGCGCCGCGGCGGTGGGATCGTGGGCGATCTCCTCGATGAACGTGCGGTCGATCTTCACGACGCTGATCGGATGGTGGCGCAGGTGCGCAAGCGCGGTCTCGCCGGCGCCGAAATCGTCGAGGGCGAGGCGAATGCCGCGGGCGGCGAGCTCGCGCAGCACCTCAGCGATGTCGGGGTTGGCGAGCACGGCCTCGGTGACTTCCAGCTCGATCGCGCCGGGGGCCAGCCCGTGGCGCGCGAGCAGCTGCTCGAGGTTCGCGACGAAGCCGTTGCACTTCAGCTGCAGCGCCGAGACGTTCACGGCGAGCCGCGGCGGCGACATCCCCTGCTCGCGCCACAGCGCAATCTGCGCGCAGGCCGCTTCGAGCACCCAGCCGCCGATGTCGACGATCAGGCCGGTCTCCTCGGCGGCGGGCACGAACTCGGCCGGGTACTTGAGTCCGCTTCGCGGCGTCTGCCAGCGCAGCAGCGCCTCGAGGCCGACCAGGCGGCCGTCGTCGATGCTGAACTGCGGCTGGTAGTAGAGCGAGAACTCGCGGTGGCGCAGTGCGCGGTACAGTCCGCTGCCGGTTGCCGACACCTGGCGCACAGTCAGCGCGCGATCGAAAAACACCGCGCGACCGCGCCCGAGGTCCTTGGCGCGATACATGGCCGTATCGGCGTTGCGCATCAGCTCGTCGATGTTGTTGCCGTCGTCGGGGAACAGCGTGATGCCGATGCTGCCGCGCACCAGGTGATCGCGGCCGGCCACGTTCACCGGCGCCTCGAGCGCGGCGATGATGCGCTCGGCGACGGTGCGTACGGCGTCGGGATCGGTGACCTGGCGCAGCACCACGGTGAACTCGTCGCCGGCGAGGCGCGCGACCGTATCACCGTCCTTCACGCAGGCGCGCAGGCGTTGCGCGACGATCGTGAGCAGCTGGTCGCCGGCGCCGTGGCCGACCGTGTCGTTCACGCGCTTGAAGTGATCGAGGTCGATATACAGCAGCGCGCCGCGCGAGCCGCCGGCCACCGCGCTCGCAAGCTCCTGCGCGAGGCGGTCGCGGAACAGCAGCCGGTTAGGCAGGCCGGTCAACGCATCGAAATGCGCCTGGCGATACAGGCGCTCGTCGCGCGCACTGTTCGACAGTGCCACGGACAGGCGCGAGGCGAACTCGGCGCCGTAGTTTGCGACCGACGGATCGGCGGACGGCGGCTCGCGATAGCCGAGCGACAGTGCGGCGACCAGGCGGTCGCCCGAAATGACGGGCCATACCCAGAAGAACTGCGCACCGAGCTCCGCGAGTGGCCGCAGCAGGCTGTGGCGCTCCGGTTCGCAGCGCGTGATCGTAATGCCCTCCTGCGCCTGCGAGAGCGTCGCCAGCATGTCCGGATCGAGTTCGACCCGCACCACCGGCAGGTCCACGACCTGCGGTGCCGCGAAATAGACGCGCCCGTGTGTCGCCGAGTCGGCGTCGATCAGCGTGATCGCGACGCCATCGCAGCGCGTGACCGCACGCACGCGCGACAGGATCGTGTCGAACATCTGCTCGAGCTCGGCGGAGCCGAGCAGCAGCCGGTCGATCTCGCCCAGGGTTTCGAGCGCGGCCACGCGCTCCGCAAGCCGGCCGGTCGCGAGGTCGCCGGCATGGATCGCGTCGCCGAGTTCGTCGGCATCGACGCTGCGCGGGCCGGGCGCGATGCCCACGCCGCCCTCCCCCTGCGCGGCAGCGAAGCGCATCGTGATCGGCACGTAGCGGCGCACCAGCGTGAGCGTGCCGATGACCATCGACGCCAGCGCGAACAGGGCGAGCGCTGCCAGCTCGCCGCCGAGCGGCGCAACGGCGGCACTCCATGCGGACCGCGGCTTGAAGACCACCACGGACCAGGATGTTCCGCCGGGCTCGCGCGGCTCGAGGCGCGCGGCACCGCCCTGCCACTCGACTCCGGCGGCCTGCCATGCGAGCGGCAGCGCCCCGCGCGTGGCGGCCGGTGCACGACTGTAGTTGGCGAGCAGATCGACGACGTCGGTCGGCAGCGGCGCGGTGCTGAAGAGCAGCCGACCCGCGCCGTCGAGCAGCGCAATGCGTCGTTCGGTGCCGATCGGCGTCGCGACGGCGTCGGCCGGCAGTCGCGCGGCACTCTCGGCGGCGAAGCTGACGGCCGCATCGTGACGATTCGCGGCTGCCCGCCCGCCGTCGAGGCGTGCGCCGAACTCGGCGGCGAACGCCTGCGCGTCGATCGTCAGGGCGCGCGCCGCCGCCGCGTCCATCGTGCGCGCCGAATGCAGCAACAGCACGAATGCCGCGAGCAGGGTCGGCGCCAGCACGGCAACCGCAACGGTGACGGCGATGCGGCGTCCCATGCGGGTGCCGAGGCACGCACGGAGTGGGTCCATGACCGGCAATTTAACGAAAGACGGCACCCGGCCGGTGTGGCACGTGTCACCGATCCGCCAACCCGTGCGCCAGAGCAAAGCGCGCAGATGTGAATTGCATCACGCTATGCTTGCCGCCGTGACCTATGTCTCCTTCCAGCGCACCCAGTCGAGACGCCGTGCCGCGTGGTTACTGGCACTGACGCTGGTGCTCATCTTCTACGCGTCGTTCTTTCCGTTTCGCTTCGACGTCGGCCGGCTCATCGCGGCGTGGGGCGGCGGGCCGGGCCAGCTCCTGCCGTGGGGCTATTCGGCGCGCGCCGACCGGGCCGGCAACCTGCTGTCCTACCTGCCCGTCGGCGCACTGCTCGCCTACCTCGCGCCAGTGCGCTGGCGCGCGCCGCTCGCCTTCGCCTGTGCCGTGGCGCTCGCGGGCGCGCTGTCCGTCACGATCGAAGTACTGCAGCACGTGACGCGCTCACGCGTACCCAATCTGGTCGACGTCGCGATGAACAGCAGCGGCGGCGCGTTGGGCGCCATCGCCGGCGCCCTGCTGCGTTCGCGCCCCTGGCCCATCGGGGCGATCGCCCTGCGCCATGCACGCCCCGAACCGATCGCACTGGTGCTGCTGGCGCTGTGGTTCGCAATGCACGCGGTACCGTTCATGCCACGGCTCAACCAGGGCCACGCCTGGGCGGGCATGCAGCCACTGCGCGACCTCGACTACGACTTCATCGCGATTCTCACCAGTTGCGCGGGCTATCTGGTGGTCGCCTCGGCCGTGCGTCGCCTGGTCGTGCCGGACAGCGTCATGCGCATCTTCCTCACCGTCGCGGCCCTCTCGCTCGCCGCCCGCGTCGTCTTCGTCGGCCAGTGGCTCACACTCGATGAATGCCTCGGTCTCGCCATCGCACTGCCGCTGGCGGTGACACTGCGGGGCGTGACGCGCGCGCGCGCATTCCGCATCACCGCGGCAATCGTCACGCTCGCTTTCGCGCTGCACCTGGTGCTGCCGCCGGCGCTGCGCTGGGGAGACGCGCTGATCTTCCTCGAGCGCGCGTTCATGATCACCGGCATGCTGTGGCTGGCAGCAGGCGGCGGCGTGTCGCTGCTCGCCTCGACTGCGGCTGCCGCGGTCGGCCTCGCGACACTGGCCGGAGTGCCGAGCGGACTGCTCGCCGTGGTCGGCGGATTCCTCGTACACGCGGGTCGCGTGCTGCACTCGACCCCGGTCGCGCGCATCGTCGAGCGTTGACGCTGCGCGGTCCAGCGTATTAGCGTTGCCGCGTTTCCAGATACACTCGGGAGAGAGGTCTCATGGCGAAACGTAAACGCACGACACATCGCAGCAGCAAGGGCACCAAGCTTTACGCGGTGCGCGACAAGAGCGGCAAGTTCAAGGACATCCAGAGCTACAAGCGCGCGCACGCAGCGGACCTGCGCAGCACCGCTGCCAGCGAGTTGCCGAAGCGCAAGGCGAAGAAGAAGGCCACCAAGAAGACGGCTGCCAAGAAGAAGGTCGCCAAGCGCCCGGTCGCCAGGCGCAAGGTAGCGAAGAAGAAGTAATCAGCCGGCGCGACGCGACGCCTGCCCCGCGGCAAGCGTCGTGATCGCGCGCCAGGTGAAACGCATGACACCGCGTCGCCCGGAGCGGGCGGCGCCCAGCATGGCCTCCGCGAGGGTCGTCGCGCTCACCGGGCGCAGCGGCTGCAGCGGGCCGATCATCAGCGGTGCGATTGCCGGCAGCGTCCACTGGGCCAGCAGCTCGAGCGGCCGCAGCCCGCGCCGCGAACCGAGCAGCAGTCCCGGCTGCATGATATCGAGCGCGGCGAACCCGATCGCCATGACGGCCGCTTCCGCCTCCGCCTTCACCCGCAGATAGAACGAGCGGCTGCCGCGATCGGCACCCGCGGCGGACACCAGCACGAAGCGCTGCGCCCCCGCAGCCTTGGCGGCGCGCGCGAAGGCGAGCACCAGGTCGAAGTCGACGTGCCGGAACGCGGCCTCGGAGCCCGCGGCCTTGAGCGTGGTCCCGAGGCAACAGTAGGCGTCGGTGCAGGTGATGCCGCGCAGCTGCGCCTCGAGCTGCTCGAAGCGCACGATGCGATTGGCGAGCCGCGCGTGGTCACGTGCCAGCGGGCGGCGCGTGACGGCGTACACGCGCGCATAGTCGCCCGACTCGCAAAGCACCGAAATCAGCCGTTCACCGACGAGACCGCTCGCCCCGGCGACCATGGCGGTCTTGTGCACAGCGTTCATGGTATGTCCCCCGCCTGCAGGAATGATATCTTGCGGGTAGCAGCTGGAGCATCGAATGCGAGGAAAATCGGCACTCGCGGCGCTGTTGATCGTCGCCTGCGGAGCTGCGCTCGCGCCCCGGGCAGGTGCCGTCACCGACGCCGAGCGCACGGCCATCTATCAGCAGTTTCGCACTCTGTTCGACGCGGGACGCTACGAAGAGGCCCTGCCGCTCGCCGAGCAACTGGTCGCCGCGACCCGCGAGCAGTACGGAGCGGATGACCGCGCGCTCGCCGCACCGCTCACCAATCTCGGCACGACACAGCTGCGCCTCAACCAGTTCTCGGCCGCCGAGGCGTCCTACCGGCGCGCGCTCGAGATCGTGCGATCCAAGGCCAACGCGACCGCGACCGACCGGGCGCTGCTGCGGCCGCTGCAGGGCCTCGGCATGACCTACGCGCGCAGCGACCAGCCTGCTGCCGCCACGACCGCCCTGCAGGCAGCGATCGACCTGTCGCGCAACATCGACGGCCTGTACAACCTCGAGCAGCTCGAATACCTGTTCACGCTGATCGACGCCTATGTTCAGGACAACAGGCTGACCGAGGCCGAGCGGGAGCACCTGTACGCCTTCCGCATCGCGGAGACGGCTTACGGCAGGGACGATCCGCGCATGCTGCCCGCGTACGACTACCTGGCCCGCTGGTACGAGTACGTGGGGCGCTATACGACCGCGCGCGCGCATCACTATCGCGCGCTGCGCATTGCCGAGGCGTCCTCGGGGCGGGGCAGTATCGCCACCGTGATGCCGCTGCGCGGGCTCGCGCGCGCCTACCGCCTCGAGTACCTTTTCGGTGCCGAACCGGTCGAGCAGTCGGCGGTCAACGACCCGCTTCAGTTCAGCTCGGGTCCCGGCGCCAGCCAGTCGCCGTCCCGCCTCAATCCCGAAGGCGAGCGTTCGCTGCAGCTGGCGCTTGCGGCGATCGACAAGGCCGAGCCGCCGGATCCCGCGCTGCGCGGCGAAACCCTGGTCGACCTCGCCGACTGGCAGCTGATCGGCGGCAACATCCGCGGTGCGCTGCTTGCCTACCGCGAAGCCTGGCAGGCCCTCGAGGAAGCGGGCACGACAGCCCTCGTCGATGCCCCCCGGCAGCTGCGCTACCGGCCACCCTCGGCGTCCATCGCGCGCTTCAAGGGCGGCGACGTCAACGACTACGAGGAATTCGTGATCGAGGCGAAGTTCACCGTGAAGGCCGACGGTGGCACGGCCGACATCGCCACCGTGCCGAGCGTTGCCCCGCAATCGATGCACGACAGCGTTGCGTACGCGGTGCGCAAGGCCGTGTATGCGCCTCGCCTCGTCAACGGTGAGCCGGTCGACACGCCGGAGGTGTCACTGGTCGAGCGCATGCTGAAGCGCCGGCCCCAGGTGGCGGACGATACGGGCTGACTGGCGCCTCGCTAGGGCAACTGCACGACCTTCGGCTGCGAATCCACGGGCGGCGAGACCGGCTCGTTCTTCGGCGCGAGCACTGGCACGGCCTCGATCTGGCGTGCCGCGTCGGCCCGGTTGATCTCCTCGCCGGGAGCGGCGTCCCCCGGCGCGACCAGCGGTTCGCCGCTGGCGAGCCGCTGGGCCAGGGGCTGCTGCGGAAACTGCACGAGGAACTTCGCCGCCGCATCGCGCATGGCCGCGCGCGTGGCGCCGGCGAGCGGCTCGCTGCTCGAGAGCGCCTTGTCGCGGTCGTTGCCGTAGCCCGTGAGCGTGTACGAATCGACGAGTTTCAGGTCCGGCCCGTAGATGTTGATGCGGTAGTTGATGGTCACCGCGTAGTAACCGGCACCGGTTTCGTTGGCGGTCGCGAACGAATACTGCAGCATGCGCGGCTCGAACACCGCGTCGAGGCCGGCAATGCCCCGCGCTTCCTCGAGTTCGTCCACGAATACGCAGCCGGGGAAGAGCGCACCGAAGACCTCTTCGGCCAGCCGTTTGTGCCCGGCGCCCAGGGCGACCAGCCAGTCGACGCCGGCGCGGGTCTCGGTGTGCTTGAAGTTACGCTGCTCCCCGCCCAGCACCACGGCCGTGGTGGCCGCGATCGGCCGGACGAGCGGCCGCGGGATGACCGGTTCGGGTGCAATCTCGACGCTGCCGCAACCGGCGAGCAGCAGTGCCCCGGCGCCGACCGCCAGCCGGACAAGTAACGGGCCGATTACCTTCGCTAGCCTTCGCTGATGCATTGGCGTGTACCGAAGACCTCGATATAGCGCGCGCAGGACTTTTCGTTCGTCACCGGCACGAACGTACCGCCATTGCGGTCGCACATCGCCCTCATTAAGGCAGCAAAGCGGATACTTGTAAACGCCGGCATGCCGCGGGCCTCCGGAAACCCGATCGCGTGGATGCGCACGCGCCGCCGGCCGTTGGCATCGGGCGGATTGGCCTTGTCGACGGCATCGAGCGCGCGCTGGATCGAGTCGCCGGTGAACTCGTCGCCGATCACATACACGCTGATCCGCTTGTCGGCAGCCCAGTAGGTGGCCACCGCCTCCTGGATGCCCTGCACCGGGTCGGAGTCCGAGAATGCCCGCCAGCCGCGCATCTTGTCGATGATGCGCGTGCGCTGCTGGGGATTGTCCTGCAGCCATTGTCCGCGGGTGCCGGCAAACATCGGCTTGCCCTCGTCATCGAGCACCTGCAGTCCGCGCACCCGCGGGTAGATGTCGAGGATTTCCTTCAACACCTGCTGAGCGCCCTCCCAGTGCATCGACAGCATGCTGCCCGAGGTGTCGATCACGAAGATGATCCACTCGCTGTCGATCGGGATGCCGCCGACGGCCTCGGTCGGCGGGCGCCGCCGCGAGACCTTCTGCAGCCGCTTCAGCTCCTCGCTCAGCGATTCGTAGGCCTGGACGAGCTCGCCCTCGATGATGTTCGTGACCGCGGCTTCCTTGCGGCTCGCCTCGTACTGGCCCCGGATCGAGGAGACTTCGCCGCTCACGCGCGCCAGCCTCAGCCTCTCCTTGCGCAACTCGTCGACGCGCGCCTGCATCTCCCGGTTCAGCACCTCGGTCTCGCCGCGGATCACGTTCAATTCCTGCTGCAGCGCGAGCACCTGGCTGTCGAGCTGCTCGCGGCTCTTCTCGATCACGATCGGCTCGCCGAACTCCGACAGCACCAGCAGCAGGATGATGGCGCCGAAACCGCAGCAGATGCAGTCGAGGAAGGAGAGGCTGAAGACCTCGGTGTCACGCCGCTGCAGCTTCATCGCGGCGCCCTCACGGCCAGTCCTTCGAGGGCATCAGGTAGGCGCCGCCGCTGTTGCGGGCGAGCCTCCAGAAGGCATGCGCCGCCGGATTGTCGCCACGCATCGGCAACAGCACGACATCGATCGGTGTGCGCGGCGGCAGCGCCTTGATCGCGTCCTCGAACAGGCGTGCGCGCCCGCCGGCGTCGATGTAGCGGCGGACGGCCGGTGGCGACGCGCCCTGGGTCGGCAGGCCATCCGTAATCAGGATGACCTGGTCGGGCGCCGGCGAGAGCTGGCGGATCGCCCGAAAGGCGTTCACGAGGCTGGTGCCGTTCTGCGGCACGACCTCGTCCAGCGCCTCGAGCAGGCGGTCGCCCGTAGCCTGGTCGCCACCCTTCAGCCAGTTGCCGGCGGTATCGGCGAGCACCGGCTCCGGTTTGGTATCGAAGCGATAGACCTGGTAGGAGCTGCCGGGGGGAATCTGGCCCGCGAGCCAGCTCACCGTGGCGACGCCGCGACGCCATTTGGCGGCCGCACGGCGCGTCGCATCGCCGGTATTGCGCAGGCGGATCACGTTGACGATGTCCTCGTCGAGCATGCTCGCCGACGAATCGAGCAGCACCAGCACATGCTTGCCGTGCAGCCGCAGCCCGGTGATGTAGCGGCGGTCGGCGCCGCGCGTCACCTTCACCGCATCGCCCGGGGGAGCGACGTCCTTGCTCGCGGCCTCGAGCCGGCGCGTGCTCTCCTCGAGGGAGCGCAGGTCGGCCTTGAGCTTCTCGATGTGCTCGCGCTGCGCGAGGGTGGTGTTGTCGATGATCGGGCCCTGGTCGCGCGCCTGCTTCAGCTCCTCGATCAGCCGCGTGGCGCGCGACGCAGCGCTCGCGGTCTCGCTGCTCGTCTTCTCGAGCGTATTGCGCAGCACGACGAGGTTGCGCGTGCCCTCGAGCACCTCGTCTTCCAGCTTGCGGACTTCGGCGGCGAGATCCTCGGTCTTGCGTATGCGCTCTACGCCGGATTGCGCACTGACGACGGTGTAGAAGAGCACGACCGCGCCGAAACCGCAGCAGATGCAGTCGAGGAACGAGAGGCTGAAGACCTCAGTCTGCCGACGCTTGCGCACTTTCGGCTCCCACCGCGATCAGCGCGAACACGATGCCGGGCTCGCCGATGCGTACCTCGTCACCGGCGCGCAGCCGCGCGCGCCCCGCGACCCGCTCGTCGTTCACCCACGTACCATGGCGGCTGTGGTCGATGAGCATGACGCCGTCATCGCCACGCAGGAACGTGCAATGGCGCCGCGACACGCCCGCGGCGCCGGACGACACGCTGATGACGACGTCGTTACCGTCACGGCCGACGCTGATGCCGCGGTCATCGGGCGCAAGGGCGCGCCCGGCATGCAGCACATGGGTCGGATCGACCGCCCCGCCGCGGGTGGCGAGGCGCTCGCGTCGCGGCGCTTCGCCGGCAGGCGCGGCCTCGAGCGCATCGAGACGGCGCAGCAGGCGTACCGGCGCATCGGCACCCTCGGCCGGCACCGGCAACATCGAAGCGACCGCGCCCGCCCAGCCGTCAGGGACGATGACGAGTTCACAATCCGGCAGGCTCTCGAAACGCTCGCGCAGGCCGGCGAGCCGCAGCAGCGCCGCGGGCACCACGAGTGCGACCGGCGCGCCCGCGCGGCGCAACTCGTGCAGGCAGCGTTCGAGTTCGCGGTAACGCGGCGCGGCCGCTGCCGCCAACTGATCGCGGGCGATCTCGACGGCGTGCGGCTCCCCGCCGGGCCCCTCGAGCGTGACGGTGGCCACACCGCTCTCCTCCGCCTGGGCCGCGAGTGCCGGCAGCTCGCTGAACAGGCGCTGCTCGATAGCCGCGTCGTGCAGCGGATCGAAGCGCGTGCGCAGCACCATCGCGGCGCTCACCACGTCGAGCCAGGACTGGTAGATGTCGAGCAGGCCGCCGCCGCGGCTCACCATGGAGCGGCGCCGACGCACCGTGGGCCCGCACTCCACCGCCGTGGCGGCGACGTGGAAGAGCCCCACTTCCAGCACGATCGCGGGACGCGTGAGCCCGAGCGGCGCGACGCTCGCGACCGCCGCATCGACGAAGCCGCGCAACGGCAGCGGCACGGCGCGCGCCGCGCCGAGCACGCCCGACAATGCGCTCGGCGGGAAGGCCGCGCCGACCGCGAACCAGGCCGCATCGCAGCCCGCGGCGGCGCCGTCCACTGCGCAGGCCTCGCGCAGGCGCTCGCGCAGTTCCGCCAGCGCGATCGGCAACGCGGCGCGCGCGGCGGCTCCTTCCGCGGCGATGTCGCTCCAGTGCCGCGCCGAGGCCTCGGCAGGACGACTGCGCAGGAAATCGAGCGCGGGCGTGCCGGCGGGCGCGGCACCACCCGCACGCCGCACGATCGCGGGCGCGACCGACAGCACGCGTCCGTCCAGCGCCAGCGCCAGAGCGCCATCGTGGATCGACACGCCGAGCGTCGTCATGCCTCCGTCACCTCGCCTGCATGTTGCGTATGAGCCGTGTATCGAGATAGGTCTCGGCGTCGAGCACCAGCCGCTCCTGGGCGAGCTGCAGCTGGTGCAGCAGGAACATCAGGAAGATCGACAGCAGCAGGGCGATCAACGTCGAATTGAACGCGACGCCGAGGCCCTCGGTGACACCCGAGATGTCGCCGCCGACCGCCTTGTGCGCCTGTGACAGCGCATCGCCGATACCGCGCACGGTACCGATGAAGCCGATGGCCGGAATCGCCCAGGCGATGTAGCGCAGCATCGACATCTCCGAGTCGAGCCGCTCGGCCTCCGACTGGCAGACGCCGTGCGCGACCGTCGACACGTCCTGCAGGTTGCGGGTCGCGCCGAAACGCGCGAGCGCCGCGAGCAGCGCGCGCGGCAGCAGCATGCCGCGCGATTC
>DAOQXO010000082.1:0-11005 GCA_035342635.1 Steroidobacteraceae bacterium | reverse complement strand
GTCGATGAGCGACGATTGATACCAGACGTCGCTCAGCAGCCACAGCGGCAGCAGGCACAGCCGCAGGTTCGCCCACGCGATGGCGGGACGCTCAACGCGACGCGCGATCGCCGCGAACACCAGCGCCAGCAACGCTAGCGCGGAGTCTGCGTCCGCCGGCCGCGGGATCCGCGGTGGCCGGGAGTGTCCGTAGAAGTTGAAGTGGTGGAGCGAGCGGGGATCGAACCCGCGACCTCGTCATTGCGAACGACGCGCTCTCCCAGCTGAGCTACCGCCCCACACGATCCGGAAGGCGCGCGATTCTAGCATCGCGGCGGGCTGCTGCAAGCCTGGGATGGCCGCAGCGTGATTCCGCCAAGCTTGCCGCATGAACGGGCTCGCAGTCGGTGCAGGCGCCTGGGGTCGTCATGCCCTCGGCATGGCGCTGAATCCCGTCCTGAGGCTGCTGCCGCTCGGTACGCTCGCGGCAAACCTGATCGGCGGATTCCTCATGGGCTTCGTGATGGCCTGACTGATGCCTGCACCGGAGGTATCGCCCGAGTTGCGCCTGTTCATCACCACCGGGTTCCTGGGCGGCCTGACGACGTTTTCGGCCTTCTCCGGCGAGACGATGGCGCTGCTCCTGCGCCAGGAGCATCTGTGGGCCATGGCGGCCATCGTGACCCACGTGGCCGGATCGCTCGCGATGACCTTCGCCGGCTACTTCGTAGCCCGGCACCTGCTTCAGGCCGCGTAGCGCGATTCAGGCGGCGTAACTGGCGATCGCCTGCAGGATCAGCTCTTCGGCGCGTTCCGGGCCCTCCCACTTCGTGACCGTAACCCACTTGCCCTTCTCGAGGTCCTTGTAGTGCTCGAAGAAGAGCGAGACCTGCTCGTGCAGGAGGGGCGGCAGGTCGGTATAGGTGCGCACACCGAGGTAGAACGGATGCAGGTCGTCGGAGGGCACGGCCAGTACCTTTTCGTCGCCGCCCTTCTCGTCGGTCATCATCAGCACGCCGATCGGTCGGCATCGGATCATCGCACCGGGCACCACCGGGACCTGCCCGACGACCATCACGTCGAGCGGATCGCCGTCGTCACCCAGAGTCTGCGGGATGAAGCCGTAGTTTCCCGGGTAGTACATCGCCGTGTGCAGGAAGCGGTCGACGAACAGGGCCCCGGACTCCTTGTGGAGTTCGTACTTGACCGGCACGCCACCCTGCGGAATTTCGATGACGGCATTGATGTCGCGCGGCGGATTGCGCCCGGCGGGAATGCTGGAAATATCCATGTCTGCCTCGAGCCTGTTTGGTTACCATATCAGCAAGGGGAACAAGGATGCTCACACCCGGCGAACGGGCGCCCGAATTCACGCTGCCCGACCAGGACGGCCGCGAAACCTCGCTCACCGCGCTTCTGCAGCGCGGTTCACTGATTCTTTACTTTTACCCGGCCGATTTCACGCCCGGCTGCACACGTGAGGCCTGCACGATCCGCGACCTGCACACCGGGATACAGCGCGTGGGCCTCACCGTGGTCGGCATCAGCCCGCAGGATCCGGCGACTCACCGGCATTTTCGCGAGCAGTACCAGCTGCCGTTCGTGCTGCTCTCCGATACCGACAAGGCCGTGATAAAGATGTACGACGTCAATGGCCCGCTCGGCTTCGGCGTGCGTCGCGCGACCTTCCTCATCGACCAGGCTCGCCGCATCCGCGACGCGGTGCTTGCCGACTTTCGCATCGACGCTCATGCCGGCTTCATCGCGAGAGCCGTGGCGCTTGCCGCGCACCACTGACGATCAGTAGCGCAGCTGCAAGATCGTGGCCCGCCCGAGGTCAGGCACGCTGACGACATAAATCGTGCCGAAATCGTCCTCGGACATCGCCGGCACATCAGAGCGCGATGCGAGCGCGGCCGCGATCGCCGGAATCGTGTTGCTGTGCCCGACGACCAGCGCGACACCGCCATGGTTCTCGCGCCGCATCCGCCGCGCGAGCGCGGCCGGCGAATCGTTCGCGGTCACCACCGTGAGTCCGAGGCGTGCCGCCAGCGGCGCGGCGGTGGCCTGCGCACGGCGTGTCGACGTCGCGTAGATCGCCTGCACCGTGCCGGGTGAGGCATTGGCGCCGAACATCCGGGCGAGTCGCTGGGCGCGCTCGTCGCCTTCCTGCGTCAGGGGCGGGTCCTCGATCGTGCCGAGCTGCTTCTCCGCATGGCGCACGAGAATGATGGTCGTGGTCGTGGCGCGAGAATACAGCGCGAGACTCGCGGCCCCGATCGCGATGGCGGCGAGCATCGCCAGCCAGATCGGGGCGAGGAAAGTACCCTGCCGGCGGGCAACCTTGGGCGCATCCATGGGGCGCATCATAGCCGCTCGCCACGTGTGGTTGGAGGAGGGTCAGGGATTCGAACCCTGGAGGCCCTTGCGGACCTGCCGCGTTTCAAGCGCGGTGCATTCGACCACTCTGCCAACCCTCCGGCCGGCGACGGGCGGATTCTAATCCAACTGCGCGGCCCTACGGCGTAAGCAGTTCGTTCAGCAGCTCGGTGAGCGCCGCGTGCAACAGTTTGCGGTCCAGATGGGGCTCGCGCGCCTCGCGCACCTTGAGGCCATCGAGCAGGCAGATGAGCAGCAGTGCGCGCCCCGCCGCGGCCGAGCCCGCCTCAAGTCCGTAGCCGCCCTGCTTCGGGCTGCGCGCCAGCACGTGCGCGATGTCGGCACGCACCGTCGAGTCGAACTCGCGGATCGCGGCGGCGATCTGCGGATCGCGCGTCGCCTCGGCCGACATCTCGAGGAACAGCGGCGCACTTATGCTCTTCTTGTCGCCCTCGCCCGCCTTCTGGAACGCGCGCGTGATGCCGGCGGCGAGATCCGCGGCCCCGTGCAGTTCGCCGATGCGCGCGCGCGCGAGCCCGAGCTGGTGATCGATGATCGCCAGGATGATTTCGTTCTTGCTCTTGAAGTAGCGATAGATGAGCCCTGGGCTCATTTCGGCCGTCTGGGCGATCGCGGCCATGCTTGCGGCGTGAAAACCCTTCTCCACGAAACACTGCTCGGCCGCGCGCAGGATGCGCGAGCGCTGTGCCTCGGCGCGTGTGCAGGCCTTCGACCCGCTGCCGGTGGTGGAAGGCGCCGCATCCATCAGCGAGTCTCCTCTTGCCAGCCGCCGCCGAGCACCTTGTAGAGCGCCACGCGGTTCACCTGCTCGGCGAGCTGGGTCGCGATCAGCGATTGCTGTGCCTGGTACAGCGTGCGCTGCGAATCGAGCAGCACGAGATAGCTGTCGCGCCCGCCCTCGTAGCGCGCACGGGAGAGCTCCTCGGCGCGCGTTGCTGCGGCGACCAGCGCCTCCTGCGCCGCCTTCTGCTCCGCGAACGACACGGTCAGCGCGAGCGCGTCCGCCACCTCGCGAAAGCCGTTCTGGATCGCCCGCTCGTACTGCGCCAGCGCGATGTCGCGCTCCGCGTTGGCGACACCGAGGTTGGCCCGCAGGCGCCCGCCCTGGAATATGGGCAGGTTGAGCCGCGGGGTGAAGGCCCAGATCTCCGTGCCGTCGCTGAAGACGTCCGAGAGTTCCTCGCTCGCGTAGCCGAGATTGCCCGTGAGGCTGATCGAGGGGAAGAACGCCGCACGAGCCGCGCCGATGTTGGCGCTCGCGGCCCGCAGCAGTTGCTCGGCCTGCTGCACGTCGGGACGGCGCAGCAGCACCTCCGAGGGCAGGCCGGGTGGCAGCGCGCCGATACCGCTCACCGCCAGGTCGAATCCGGTCGGCAGCAGTGCCGGATCCAGCGGCGCACCGACCAGCAGCCTCAGCGCATTGATGTCCTGCGCGATCAGGCCGCCATAGCGTGCCACATCCGTGCGCGCGATCTCGACCGCGGTCTGGGCCTGGCTCAGGTCGAGCGCCGATACCGCCCCGAGTTCGTGGCGCTTGACCGTCAGCGCGAGCGCCTGCTCGCGGTTGACGAGCGCATTCTGCGCGACGCGCTGCAGCTCGCGATCCGCGCTCAGCGTCAGGTAGGCGTTGGCCAGCTCCGCGATGAGTGTCAGCTGGGCGGCGCGCCGCGTGGCCTGCTGCGCGAAATAGCGCGCGAGGGCGGCCTGGCTCAGGTTGTGCACGCGCCCGAAGAGGTCGAGCTCGAATCCCGTGACGCCCACGGTCGCAATGACGTCGTTGGTGACCGGCAGCAACTCGCCGCCGGTGCGCGCCAGCGTGACGTTGCCGTCCACCGAGGGCACGCGCTCGGCGCGCTGGATGCGATAGAGCTGGCGCGTGCGCTCGACGTTGAGCATTGCCACACGCAGGTCGCGGTTGCTTGCGAGCGCGCTGGCGACCAGTGTCTCCAGCTGGTCGTCGACGAAGAAATCCCGCCAGCCGACATCGGACACCGACACGTCGCCGTCAGGGGCCAGGGTGCTCTCCGGCACCGGCCACCGCTCTGGAATACCGGCTTGCGGCGGGGGCGGTTTCGGCGCAAGGACGCCGCAGCCGGCCAGTACCGCGGTCGCGAGCGCGGCCACCGCGACGGCAAGCTTACGCATGGTGCTTCCTCCTCTCGAGCAGGTTCATGATCAGCACGTAGAAGAGCGGCACGAAGAACAGGCCGAGCGAGGTGCCGACGAGCATGCCGCCGATGACGCCGGTGCCGATCGCGCGCTGCGCACCGGAGCCCGCGCCCGTGGCGATCACGAGCGGCAGCACGCCGAAGCCGAAGGCCAGCGAGGTCATCAGGATCGGGCGCAGACGGTCACGGATCGCGTGCAGGGTGGCCTCGACCGCCTCGACGCCACGCTCGATGTTCGCGCGGGCGAACTGGATGATCAGGATTGCGTTCTTGCTCGACAGGCCCACCGAGGTGAGCATCGCCACCTGGAAGTAGACGTCACGCTCCAGGCCGCGCAGCGTGTTCGCCAGCACCGCGCCCAGGATACCCAGCGGGGCCACCATCAGCACCGCGGTCGGCACCGACCAGCTCTCGTAGAGCGCCGCGAGGCACAGGAACACCATCAGCAGCGACAGGATGTACAGCAGCGACGTCTGCCCGCCGGCCTGCTTCTCCTGGTAGGACAGGGCCGTCCACTCGAGGCCGAAGCCTTGCGGCAGCTGCGCCACGATACGTTCGATCTCCGCCATCGCGTCGCCGCTGCTGACGCCGGGCGCGCCCTCGCCATTGATCTCGACGGCGGACACGCCGTTGTAACGCTCGAGGCGTGGCGAGCCGAACTCCCAGTGAACGCTGGCGAAGGCGGTGAACGGCACCATCTCGCCGGCCTTGTTGCGTACCGACCAGAGGCTGAAGTTCTCCGGCGCCATCCGGAACGGGGCATCCGCCTGAACATAGACGCGCTTGACACGACCCCGGTCGAGGAAGTCGTCGATGTAACGCCCGCCCCATGCGGAACTCAGCGTCGAGTTCACTTCCGCGATCGACAGGCCGAGCGCACTCGCCTTCTCGATGTCCACTTCGACCCTCAGCTGCGGTGTGTCCTCCTGGCCGTTCGGGCGCACATTGACGAGCAGCGGGCTCTGCGCCGCCGCAACGAGCAGCTGGTTGCGTGCGGCCACCAGCGCGTTATGGCCCTGTGCGCCGTTGTCCTTCAGGAAGAAAGCGAAGCCGGTCGCCAAGCCGAGCTCGGGCAGCGCCGGTGGCGAGAACGAGAATGCGAACGCATCCTTGATCTGGCTCAGTGCCGCCATGCCGCGCGCCGCGATGGCTTTCGCGGCGAGCTCCGGCGACTTGCGCTCGTCCCATTGCTTGAGCTTGATGAACGACATGCCGTTGTTCTGGCCACTGCCGCCCGGGCTGAAGCCCTGCACGCTGAACACCGACACGACGGCCTCCGTCTCCTCCTCGAGGAAGTGCCGCTCGATCTTCTCGATCGACTGCAGCGTCCGCTCCTGGGTTGCACCGATCGGCGCCAGCACCTGAGACAACAGCACGCCCTGGTCCTCGTCCGGCAGGAACGAGCTCGGCAGGCGCATGAACAGCACCAGCATCAGCGCCGCCAGCGCCGCAAACACCGCGAGGAATCGCCTCTTGCGCGACAGCACGCCACGCACGCCCTGCTGCACGCCGTCCGACGTCCGCCGGTAGCCACGATTGAACCAGTCGAAGAACCCCTTGCCGGCATGACCGTGCTTCTTCTCCACCGGCTTCAGCATCGTTGCGCACAGCGCCGGCGTAATCGCGATCGCGACCATCACCGACAGGCTCATCGCCGCGACGATCGTGGCGGTGAATTGGCGGTAGATGACGCCGGTCGCGCCGCCGAGGAACCCCATGGGTACGAAGACCGCCGCCAGCACCAGCGCGATGCCGACCAGCGCACCGGTGATCTGGTCCATCGACTTGCGTGTCGCCTCGACGGGCGACAGGCCCTCCTCGGACATGACGCGCTCGACGTTCTCGACGACCACGATCGCATCGTCGACCAGCAGGCCGATCGCGAGCACCATCGCGAACATCGTCAGCATGTTGACCGTGAAGCCGAAGGCCAGCAGCACCGCGAACGTGCCGAGCAGCACGATCGGCACGGCGATCGTCGGAATCAGCGTCGCGCGCACGTTCTGCAGGAACAGGTACATGACGAGGAAGACCAGCGCGATCGCCTCGACCAGCGTCCCGATCACCCCGATGATCGACACCCTGATGAAGGGCGTCGTATCGAATGCCTCGGTGGCCGCGAGCCCCTGAGGGAAATACGGCTGCAGGGACTCCAGGGTCTCGTTCACGGCATTGGCGGTATCGAGCGCATTGGCGCCGGTCGCCAGCGTGATCGCGACGCCGACCGCGGGCTTGCCGTTGAAGCGCGTGACGAAATCGTAGGACTCCGAACCCATCTCGACACGCGCCACGTCGCTCAGTTTGAGTTCCGAGCCGTCGGGATTGCTGCGCACGACGATATTGCGGAACTGTTCCGGCGTCTGCAGGCGCTCCTGGGCAGTGATCGACGCATTGAGCTGCTGCCCCGGCACGGAAGGCGTGCCGCCGACCTGCCCGACCGCGACCTGCGCATTCTGCGCCTGCACGGCCGCCGTGATGTCACCGACCGAGAGCCGGTAGACGTCGAGCTTGTTCGGGTCGAGCCAGATGCGCATCGCGTACTTGGCGCCGAACACCTGAATGCGGCCGACCCCGGGCACTCGGCTCAGCGAATCGACGAGGTTCGACGACACATAGTCCGCGATGTCCGTGCGGTCCATCGAGCCGTCGGTCGAAACGAAACTGACCACCATCAGGAAGCCCGACTGGGACTTGCTGACGACGACCCCCTGGCGCTGCACTTCCTGCGGCAGCAGCGGCATTGCGAGCTGCAGCTTGTTCTGCACCTGCACCTGCGCGATATCCGGGTCGACGGCGTTGTCGAAGGTGAGCGTGACCGTCGCGCGGCCGTTCGACTCGCTGGTCGCCGACAAGTACAGCAGGCCGTCGAGGCCTTTCATGTTCTGCTCGATGATCTGCGTCACCGAGTCCTCGACGATCTTCGCCGAGGCGCCGGGATAGACCGCGTTGATCGTGACCGCGGGCGGTGCGATCGTCGGATAGCGTTCGATGCCGAGCTGCGTGATCGACAGCGCGCCGGCCAGCATGACGACGATGGCGATGACCCACGCGAAGATCGGCCGGTCGATGAAGAAGCGTGCCATCGCCTCAGTCCTGCGCTTCGATCGGCTGTACCGGGGCTCCGGGCCGCACCTTCTGCAACCCCTCGATGATCACGCGGTCGCCCGCATCGAGTCCGCTCTCGACCAGCCACTTGTCGCCGATCGCGCGTGACACCTGCACGTCGCGCCGTTCGACCTTGCTCTCGGCATCGACCACCAGTGCGCTCGTCTGTCCCCTGGCGTCGCGCGCGATGCCCTGCTGCGGCACCAGCAGCCCGTTCGGACGCACGCCGAGCGTCATTATGGTGCGCACGTACATGCCCGGCATCAGGACGCGGTTGGGATTCGGCGCGAGCACGCGCAGCGAGAACGTGCCGGTCGTCGGATCGACGGTCACATCGGCGAAGGTAAGCTTGCCGTCGTGCTTGTAGGTCGTGCCATCCTCGAGAATGATCGACACCGGCACCGAGTTGTCGCGCTTGATCAGGCCCGCCTCGAGATCACGGCGCAGCTGCAGCAGCTCGGTGCTCGACGCGGTGGCATCGACATAGATCGGATCGAGCTGCTGCACGGTGGCCAGCGCCTGTGCCTGGTTCTGCGTGACGAGCGCCCCCTGCGTGACGCTCGACTTGCCGATGTTGCCGCTGATCGGCGCCGTGATGCGCGCATAGTCGAGCTGGATGGTCCTGGCGCGCACGTTGGCCTGCGCAAGCTTCACGTCGGCGCGGGCCTGCGCCAGGGCCGCAGTAGCGTTCTCGAGATCCTGCTGGCTGACCGCGTCGACCTTGGCGAGCTCCGCGGTACGCATTTCGTTCAGCTGTGCCGACTCGAGCGTGGCCTCCGCGCGCGCCAGTGCCGCCCGGGCGCTCGCGAGTTCGGCCTGATAGGTCGAGTCGTCGAGCTGGTAGAGGGCCTGGCCCTCCTTCACTTCCCCGCCCTCGGTGAACAGCCGCTTCTCGATGATGCCGCTCACCTGGGGGCGAACCTCGGCGATCAGGTACGGGTGCACGCGTGCGGGCAGCTCGCGAACGAGTGTGACCGGTTCGTTGCGTAGCGTGACGACCGTGACGGCCTGTGCTGGCGGGCCCTGTGGGGCGGTATCGCCGCCGCAGGCGGAAAGCGCGAGACCCGCCACGGCCAATACGGCGGCAGCGCGAAACGGGGAGCGACCAGACATCGTTGGCCTCGATCAGGGCAGTGCGGGGGATGAAGCAGAGAATGAACGATCATTCTCTCACTGTCAAGGCGATGCCCTCGGGCCAGTGTCGGGCGTTACGGCCCCGAAAGCTAGTCGCCGCCCAGCAATGTCGTCCCGCCCATGTAGGGACGCAGCACATCGGGCACGACGACGCCGCCATCGGCGCGCTGGTAGTTCTCGAGCACCGCAACCAGCGCCCGCCCGACCGCCACGCCTGAACCGTTCAGCGTATGCACGGGTTCGGGTTTGCCGCCGTCGGGATTTCGCCAGCGCGCCTGCATGCGACGCGCCTGGAAACTCTCGCAGTTGCTGCAGGAGGAAATCTCGCGGTACTTGCCCTGCCCCGGCAACCATACTTCGAGGTCGTAGGTCTTGCTGCTCGAGAAGCCGATGTCGCCCGCGCACAGGGCCACGACCCGATACGGCAGCTCGAGCGCCTGCAGCACCGCCTCGGCGTGCGAAGTGAGCGATTCGAGCGCCTGCGCGGAATCCACCGGCCGCACGATCTGCACGAGTTCCACCTTGTCGAACTGGTGCTGGCGGATGAGGCCGCGCGTGTCCTTGCCGTAGGCGCCCGCCTCGGAGCGGAAGCACGGGGTGTGGGCGACATAGCGCAGTGGCAGCCGGTCGGCCGCGACGATCTGGTCGCGCACGAGGTTGGTCACCGGCACCTCGGCCGTCGGAATCAGGAACAGTGCCGGGTCGTGCGGCACGGGGAACAGGTCGGGTTCGAACTTCGGCAGCTGGCCCGTGCCCGTGAGCGTGGTGCGCGAGACCAGGTATGGGACGTAGAGCTCGGTGTAGCCATGCTCGCGCGTGTGCAGGTCGAGCATGAACTGCGTCAGCGCGCGGTGCAGCCGCGCCACGCCACCGCGCATCACGGCGAACCGCGCGCCCGACAGACGGCTTGCGACTTCGAAGTCGAGGCCGTCGAGCCCCTCGCCGATCGCGACATGGTCCCTCGGCGCGAACTCGAAGCGGCGCGGTTCGCCGACGCGGCGCACTTCGACATTCGCGCCCTCGTCGCTCCCATCGGGCACCGACGTGTCGAGCAGGTTCGGTATGCCGAGCAACCATCGGTCGAGTTCGCCCTGCACGACCTCGAGTTCCGCATCGACCCGCGCAACATCGGCCGCGAGCGACTCCCCGCGCGCCATCAGCGGCGCGATGTCCTCGCCGCGCGCCTTGGCGGCGCCCACGGATTTCGAGTGGCTGTTTCGCTCGGCCCGCAGCCGGTCGGCTTCGACCTGACAGGCCTTGCGCCGCTCCTCGAGCGTACGAAAGAACGCGACGTCGAGCCGGTAGCCGCGCCGTGCGAGATTGCGGGCGACGGCATCCGGATCGGTACGCAACAGCTTCGGATCGAGCACGGTTTCTCCTCAGGGCTTGCGCAGCCGCGCGAGTGCCTCGCCGATCTTGATCTCGAGTCCGCGCGGCACGGGTCGATAGTATCGACGATCCGGCAGGTCGTCGGGCAGGTACCGCTCGCCCGTGGCGTACGCACCGGGCTCGGCGTGCGCGTACCGGTAGCCCTTGCCGTAATCGAGCTGCTTCATCAGCCGGGTCGGCGCATTCCGGAAGCGCAATGGCACCTCCAGCGTGCCGAACTCCTCGACGTCGGCCATCGCCTCGCCGACCGCGACGTACACTGCATTGCTCTTCGGCGCGCAGGCGAGATACACGATGGCCGTTGCGATCGCGAGTTCGCCTTCGGGACTGCCGAGCCGTTCATAGGTGTCCCAGGCGTCGCGCGCGATCGCCAGCGCGCGCGGGTCGGCGAGGCCCACGTCCTCGACCGCCATGCGCAGCGCCCGGCGGGCGATGTAGAGCGGATCGCAGCCGCCATCGAGCATGCGACAGAACCAGTACAGCGCAGCGTCCGGATCCGTGCCGCGCACAGCCTTGTGCAGCGCCGAGATCTGGTCGTAGAACTGCTCGCCGCCCTTGTCGAAGCGCCGGCGCCCGCCGCTCGCCACCTCGCGGGCAGCGGCAAGCGTGATGCGCCCAGCCTCGGCAAGGTCCGCGGCGATCTCGAGCATGTTGAGTGCGCGCCGCGCATCGCCGTCGGCCGCCTGCGAGAGGAGCAGCAGAGCCTCGTCGTCGATCGCGAGCTCGTCGGGTGGCACGCCGACGCCACGTGGGAAGGGGAGGTCGTCGATCTCCACGTGCGTGGTCACGTCTCGATCCCGAAGGAGCCGAGCCCGATCGGCACCCGGCTC
>DAOQXO010000081.1:0-11023 GCA_035342635.1 Steroidobacteraceae bacterium | reverse complement strand
TCAAGAGCATCCTGATCATCGGCGCCGGCCCGATCATCATCGGCCAGGCCTGCGAATTCGACTATTCCGGCGCCCAGGCCTGCAAGGCGCTGCGCGAGGAGGGCTTCCGCGTCATCCTCGTCAACAGCAACCCGGCGACGATCATGACCGACCCGGAGACGGCCGATGTCACCTACATCGAGCCCATCACCTGGCAGGTCGTCGAGCGCATCATCGAGAAGGAAAAGCCCGACGCGATCCTGCCGACGATGGGCGGCCAGACCGCGTTGAACTGCGCGCTCGACCTGCACCGCAACGGCGTGCTGAAGAAGTACGGCGTCGAGCTGATCGGCGCTTCGCCCGAGGCGATCGACAAGGCCGAGGACCGGCAGAAGTTCAAGGAGGCGATGACGCGCATCGGGCTGGGCTCGGCGCGCTCGGCCATCGCGCATTCGCTCGAGGAGGCCTGGGCGGGGCAGCGCAACATCGGCTTTCCGGTCATCGTGCGGCCGAGCTTCACGCTGGGCGGCACCGGCGGCGGCATCGCCTACAACGCCGAGGAGTTCGAGACGATCTGCAAGCGCGGCCTGGAAGCCTCGCCGACCAGCGAGCTGCTGATCGAGGAGTCGCTGATCGGCTGGAAGGAGTTCGAGATGGAGGTCGTGCGCGATCGCGCCGACAACTGCATCATCGTATGCTCGATCGAGAACTTCGACCCGATGGGCGTGCACACCGGCGATTCGATCACGGTGGCGCCCGCGCAGACGCTCACCGACCGCGAGTACCAGCTGATGCGCACCGCGTCGATCGCGATCCTGCGCGAGATCGGCGTGGAGACCGGCGGCTCGAATGTGCAGTTCGCGATCAGCCCGACCGACGGGCGCATGATCGTGATCGAGATGAACCCGCGCGTGTCGCGCTCCTCGGCGCTCGCCTCCAAGGCCACCGGCTTCCCGATCGCCAAGATCGCCGCCAAGCTCGCCATCGGCTACACGCTCGATGAGCTGCAGAACGACATCACCGGGGGTGCCACGCCGGCGTCCTTCGAGCCGGCGATCGACTACGTCGTTACCAAGATCCCGCGCTTCACGTTCGAGAAATTCCCCGACGCCAACACGCGGCTGACGACGCAGATGAAGTCGGTCGGCGAGGTGATGGCCTTCGGGCGCACGTTCCAGGAATCGCTGCAGAAGGCCCTGCGTGGCCTCGAGACCGGCCTCGACGGGCTCGCCGAGCAGCTCGACCCGGTGCCCGGCGAGGAGGCCGCCGCGCAGCTCGCCTATGAGCTGCGTTCGCCCGGTCCGTCGCGGCTGCTCTACGTCGCGGACGCGTTCCGCGCCGGCTGGTCGCTCGAGCGCATCCACGAGCTGTCGTACATCGACCGCTGGTTCCTCGCGCAGATCGAGGACCTGGTCAGCGAGGAGTCGCGGGTGCGCGAGCAGGGCTTCTATGGGCTTTCCGCCGACAGGATGCGGGAGCTGAAGCGCAAGGGATTCTCGGACAGCCGCCTCGCGCACCTGACCGGCACCAGCGAGAAGGCGGTGCGCGGCCGCCGCCGCGATTTCGGCATCGTCCCGGTCTACAAGCGGGTGGATACCTGCGCGGCCGAGTTCGCGACCACCACCGCCTATCTGTACTCGACCTACGAGGAGGAGTGCGAGGCGGAGCCCACCAGCAGGCGCAAGATCATGATTCTCGGCGGCGGGCCGAACCGCATCGGCCAGGGCATCGAGTTCGACTACTGCTGCGTGCACGCCGCGCTCGCGCTGCGCGAGGACGGCTTCGAGACCATCATGGTCAACTGCAATCCGGAGACCGTCTCGACCGACTACGACACCTCCGATCGGCTGTATTTCGAGCCGCTCACCCTCGAGGACGTGCTCGAGATCATCGCGAAGGAGCGCCCCGAGGGAGTGATCGTCCAGTACGGCGGACAGACTCCGCTCAAGCTCTCGCGCGCGCTCGAGGAGGCCGGTGCGCCGATCATCGGCACCTCGCCCGACGCGATCGACGTGGCCGAGGACCGCGAGCGGTTCCAGCAACTGGTCCGGGAGCTCGGCTTGAAGCAGCCCGCCAACGCCACGGCGCGCGAGGAGGAACAGGCGGTGCAGCTCGCCCGCGAAGTGGGCTTCCCGCTGGTCGTGCGCCCGTCGTACGTGCTCGGCGGGCGCGCGATGGAGATCGTGTTCAACGAGGCCGACCTGCGCGCCTACATGACCGATGCGGTCAAGGTCTCGAACGACAGCCCGGTACTGCTCGACCGCTTCCTCGATGTCGCCACCGAGGTCGATGTCGATGCCGTGTGCGACGGCGAGGAGGTGCTGATCGGCGGCATCATGGAGCACGTCGAGCAGGCGGGCGTGCATTCCGGCGACTCGGGCTGCTGCCTGCCGCCGAACAGCCTGAGCGCGGCGACGCAGCAGGAACTGCGCGATCAGACGCGCCGGCTCGCGCTCGCGCTCAAGGTCGTCGGTCTGATGAACATCCAGTTCGCGATCCAGAACGGTGTCGTCTACGTGCTCGAGGTCAATCCGCGCGCTTCGCGCACGGCACCCTTCGTGTCGAAGGCGACCGGCGTGCCGCTCGCCAAGGTGGGCGCACGCGTGATGACCGGCCGCAAGCTGGCCGATCTCGGCCTGGACGGCGCGCAGCCGTCGAGTTACTTCTCGGTGAAGGAAGCCGTGTTTCCGTTCGCGAAGTTTCCCGAGTCCGATCCGATTCTCGGGCCCGAAATGAAGTCGACGGGCGAAGTGATGGGCACCGGGCGCACGTTCGGCGAGGCCTACGCCAAGGCGCAGGCCGGCTCGGGCGTGACCCTGCCGCGCGGCGGCCTGTGCCTGATTTCGGTGCGCGAGCGCGACAAGCCGCGCGCCGTGGATCTCGCCCGTCAGCTGGTGGCGCGCGGCTTCGAGATCGTCGCCACGAGCGGCACCGCCAAGGCGCTCGAGGATGCCGGCCTAGCCTGCCGTCGCGCGAACAAGGTGCGCGAGGGCCGCCCGCACATCGTCGACATGATCAAGAACGACGAGATCGTGCTGATCGTCAACACGACCGAGGGCAAGCAGGCGATCCGCGAATCGAACGAGATCCGCCGCGAGGCCGTGCACAGGCGCGTGACCTATTACACTACGCTGAACGGGGCGATGGCCTCGTGTGAGGCGCTCGACCATGTCGAGACGCTCGAGGTGAACCGGTTGCAGGACCTGCACCAGGAAGCACGGGCATGAAGCGGACACCGATGACACTGCGCGGCGCCGAGCAGCTGCGCGAGGAACTGAAACGGCTCAAATCCACGGACCGCCCGCGCGTGATCAAGGCGATCGCCGAGGCGCGCAGCCACGGCGACCTGTCGGAGAACGCCGAGTACCACGCCGCGCGCGAGCAGCAGGGCTTCATCGAGGGCCGGATCAGCGAGATCGAGGGCAAGCTCTCGGCCTGCGAGATCATCGATCCGTCACAGATCGCCGATACCAGCCGCGTCGTGTTCGGCGCGACCGTCGAACTCGAGGCGGAGGAAGACGGCAAGCGCGTGACCTATACGATCGTGGGCGAAGATGAAGCCGACATCCGCGCCGGGCGCATCTCGATCACTTCGCCGATCGCGCGCGCGCTGGTCGGCAAGTCCGAGGGCGATGTGGTGGTCGTGACCGCACCGGGCGGCAACCGGTCGTTCGAGATCGTCGCGATCAGCTACGTCTGAGCGAGCCTGGTCAGGGGTCGGGGATCACGATCTTCGGGTTGCCGGCGCGGGGTTTGTAGAGCACGGCCACGTGGCCGATGCGGGTGACGAGCGCGCTGTCGGTGCCGGCCGTGAGCCGGTCGAGCATCGCGTCGCGCGCATCGCGCGCGGCGCCGCGCACTTTCACCTTGATCAGTTCATGGTCGTGCAGCGCGCGGGCGGTTTCCCGGATCACCCCCTCGGTGAGGCCGTCGCCGCCGACCATGATGACGGGACTGAGGGGGTGGGCGAGGCCGCGCAGGTGCCGGCGCTGTCTTTCGGTCAGTTCCATCGGCCCGATTGTAAGGCAGGAGGCGCATGGCGCGTCGGACCCGCAGCAGCGCCGGCTGGCTGCGCGAACATTTTACGGACCCCTACGTCAAGCGCGCGCACGCTGAAGGCTGGCGCTCGCGCGCGGTATTCAAGCTCGAGGAAATCGACCGCAAGGAGAAGCTGCTGGCGCCGGGCATGGTGGTGCTCGATCTCGGTGCGGCGCCGGGCGCCTGGAGCCAGTACGCGCGTCGCAGGGTCGGCCGCAAGGGCAGGGTGATCGCCTCGGACATCCTGCCCCTGGAGCCGATCGAGGGGGTCGAGTTCCTGCAGGGCGATTTCCGTGACGAGGCGGTGTTCGAGCAGTTGCTGGCGCTGCTCCCCAAGGGGGGCGTGGACGTGGTTTTGTCGGATATCGCCCCCAACATGAGCGGGATGGACGCGATCGACCAGCCCCGCTCGATGTACCTGTGCGAGCTCGCGCTCGACATGGCCACCCGGGTCTTGAAACCGGGCGGCGCCGCCCTCATCAAGACATTCCAGGGTGCAGGTTTTCAGGAACTCGTCGCCGAGGCGCGACGCCATTTCGGCAAGGTCAAATTCTCGAAGCCCGCCGCCTCCCGATCCCGCAGCGCGGAACTTTACCTGCTGGCGACGAACTATCGGATGGTGTAGCTTGAAATTCCCGGATTGAGGTCAACTTCTTGAACGATCTGACAAAAAATATCCTGCTCTGGGTGGTCATCGTGGTCGTGCTGCTGGCGGTCTTCAGCCGCTACATGCCGACCGTCGGCGAGCCCGAGCCGGTGCGCTATTCGCGCTTCCTGAGCGAGATGAAGAGCGGACAGCTCGAATCGGTGGTGATCCAGGGCGACACCATCCTCGGGGTGCGCAAGGACAAATCGCAGTTCAAGACGGTCAACCCGGAAACGGATTACACCGCGCTGATCGGCGCGCTCGAAAAGGCGGGCGTCGGCATCGAGGGGCGGGCGCCGCGCCAGCCGAATTTCCTCGCGCAGCTGCTGCTGCAGCTCGCACCCGCGCTGCTGCTGATCCTCGTGTTCGTCTACATGCTCCGCCAGATGCAGGGTGCGGCGGGCGGTCGCGGCGCCATGTCGTTCGGCAAGTCGCGCGCGCGCCTGCTCGGCGAGGACCAGGTCAATGTGACCTTCGCCGACGTCGCGGGCGTCGAGGAAGCCAAGCAGGAAGTCAGCGAAATCGTCGATTTCCTCAAGGACCCCGGCAAGTTCCAGAAGCTCGGCGGCAAGATCCCGAAGGGCGTGCTGATGGTCGGCAGTCCCGGCACCGGCAAGACGCTGCTCGCCCGCGCCATCGCCGGCGAGGCGAAGGTGCCGTTCTTCACGATTTCAGGCTCCGACTTCGTCGAAATGTTCGTCGGCGTCGGTGCCTCGCGCGTGCGCGACATGTTCGAGCAGGCGAAGAAGCACGCGCCCTGCATCATCTTCATCGACGAAATCGACGCGGTCGGCCGCCATCGTGGCGCCGGCCTCGGCGGCGGCCACGACGAGCGCGAGCAGACACTCAACCAGCTGCTCGTCGAGATGGACGGCTTCGAGGGCAACGAGGGCATCATCGTCATCGCGGCCACCAACCGCCCCGACGTGCTCGATCCGGCGCTGCTGCGCCCGGGTCGCTTCGACCGCCAGGTCGTGGTGCCGCTGCCCGACGTTCGCGGCCGCGAGCAGATCCTGCGCGTGCACATGCGCAAGGTTCCGCTCGGCGACGACGTGAAGCCCGCGCTGATCGCGCGCGGCACCCCCGGTTTCTCGGGCGCGGATCTCGCCAACCTCGTCAACGAGGCGGCGCTGTTCGCCGCGCGCGCCAACAAGCGCACCGTCTCGATGGACGAACTCGAGCGCGCCAAGGACAAGATCATGATGGGCGCCGAGCGGCGCTCCATGGTCATGAGCGAGAAGGAGAAGCGCAACACCGCGTATCACGAGGCCGGCCACGCCATCGTCGGCGTGAACCTCCCCGAGCACGACCCGGTGTACAAGGTCACGATCATCCCGCGCGGCCGCGCGCTCGGCGTCACCTTCTTCCTGCCGGAAGAGGATCGCTACAGCTACAGCAAGCAGCGGCTCGAATCGCAGATCGCGAGCCTGTTCGGCGGCCGCATCGCCGAGGAACTCGCCTTCGGTCCCGACGCGGTGACCACCGGCGCCTCGAACGACATCGAGCGCGCCACCAGCCTCGCGCGCAACATGGTCACGAAGTGGGGCCTGTCGGACCGCCTGGGCCCGCTGACCTACACCGAGGATCAGGGCGAGGTGTTCCTCGGCCGCTCGGTCACGCAGCACAAGCAGGTCTCGGACGAAACCGCGCACGTCATCGACATCGAGGTGCGCCGCGTGATCGACGAGGCCTATGAGCGCGCGAAGACGATCCTGGTCGAGAATCGCTCGAAGCTCGATGCGCTCGCCGAGGCGCTGATGAAGTACGAGACGATCGACGAGATGCAGCTGAAGGACATCCTCGAAGGCCGTCCGCCGCGTCCGCCCGCCGACTGGGACGACACGCCGCCCGTCGCGCCGGTCTCCAAGCCGGCTGCCGAAGGTCCGGCTGGCGGCACGCTCGCTCCCTCGCCCTGACCGCCGGGGGCGGCGTAACCTGCGGACCGTGAAACTCGTCTGCGGGTCGCGCACCCTCGATCTCACCTCGCCCGTGGTCATGGGCATCGTCAATGTGACGCCCGATTCGTTCTCGGACGGCGGCGCGTTCCTGGGCGCGGCCGCCGCGGCCGGACGCGTCGAGCGCGTGGTCGAAGAGGGCGCGGCGATCGTCGACATCGGCGGCGAATCGACCCGTCCCGGCGCCGCACCGGTGCCGGTGACCGAGGAAATCGACCGGGTAATGCCGGCCATCGAGCGGGCCGTGAAGCTGCCGGTGGTCGTCTCCGTCGACACCAGCCGACCGGAAGTGATCCGCGCGGCCATCGCGGCCGGGGTGCACCTCGTCAACGACGTGCGCGCGCTCACCGTGCCGGGCGCCCTCGAGGCGGCCGCGGCCGGGACGGTTGGCGTTTGTGTGATGCATATGGGGGGCGAGCCGGCCGTGATGCAGGACAATCCCCGCTACGGGGACGTGGTCGCGGAGGTTGCCGCCCACCTCGACGCGCGCGTCTGCGCCTGCGTCGCCGCGGGCATCGGCCGGGAACGCATCGCGATCGATCCGGGATTCGGCTTCGGCAAGACACTGGCGCACAATCTTGCGTTGCTGCGCCGTCTCGACGTGTTCGTGGCGCGCGGTCTGCCGATTCTGGTCGGCCTGTCGCGCAAGCGCATGATCGGCGAGCTGACCGGGCGCGCGGTCGACGGGCGGCTCGCCGGCAGCGTGGCGCTGGCGACGATTGCGGCGCTGCGCGGAGCGAGTATCGTGCGCGTCCACGACGTCGCGGCGACGGTCGACGCGCTGCGCATCGTGGCCGCACTTGGGGAGAGGACGACTTGAGCAGGACATACTTCGGGACGGATGGTGTGCGCGGGCGGGTCGGCGAGGAGCCGATGACCGTCGATTTCGCGCTGCGACTCGCCAGCGCCGCCGCGCGTGTGCTCGCGCCACGCGGCGGCAGCGTGCTGATCGGCAAGGACACGCGCCTCTCCGGCTACATGTTCGAGGCGGCGCTCGAGGCGGGGTTCGTCGCGGCCGGCGTCGACGTGAAGCTGATCGGGCCGCTGCCGACGCCTGGCATCGCCTACATGACGCGCTTTTTCGGCTGCAGTTTCGGCGTCGTCATCAGCGCCTCGCACAACCTGTACGAGGACAACGGCATCAAATTCTTCGACGGAAGCGGCGGCAAGCTGTCCGACGAACTCGAGCGCGAAATCGAGGCGGAGATCGCCAACGGCACGGTGACGCGCGGTTCGCGCGAACTCGGCCGCGCAGCTCGCGTCGACAAGGAGCGCATCGAGTACCAGAAATTCTGCGCGTCGACTCTGCCGGCGGGCCTCGATCTCGAGGGACTCAAGATCGTGCTCGACTGCGCCAACGGCGCGGCCTACAAGGTCGGGCCGCGCGTGTTCGCGGACCTCGGCGCCGAGGTGATTCCGGTCGGCTGCTCGCCGAACGGACGCAACATCAACGATGGCTGCGGCTCGACCGCCCCGCAGCTGCTGCAGCTCACCGTGCCGGGTGTGCGCGCGCATGTCGGCATCGCGCTCGACGGTGACGGCGATCGCCTGGTGATGATCGACCACCTCGGCCGGGTGGTCGACGGCGACCAGTTGATCTTTGTCATCGCGCGCGCGCGCAAGGAAGCCGGGACGCTCACCGGTCCGGTGGTGGGCACGCTGATGAGCAACCTGGGCCTCGAGGTTGCGCTGCGCGGCTGCGGCATCGAGTTCCGGCGCGCCAAGGTCGGCGACCGCTATGTCCTCGGCATGCTGAAGGAGACCGGCGGCATCATCGGCGGCGAGACTTCGGGCCATATCCTGTGTCTCGATCGGACCACCACGGGCGATGCGCTGGTGGCGGCGCTGCAGGTCATCGGCGTGATGCGCCAGACGGGGCGCAGCCTCGCCGAACTCGCCGCGGGCATGTCGCGCTTCCCGCAGGTGCTGCTGAACGTGAAGGTCGCGCAGCGCTTCGATCCGTCCACCGTGCCGGCGGTCAATGCGGCGGTGGCGAAGGTCGAGAAGGACCTCGGTGACGAGGGGCGCGTCGTGCTGCGCGCGTCCGGGACCGAACCTGTCATACGCGTGATGGTCGAAGGACGGGAAGAGGCGCAGACCCGCGCCTTTGCCGAAGAGATAGCCACGGCCGTTCGTGCTGCGGCCGCCTGAGCGGGCTATCCTGCGCGCTCGATTACCGGGACGACCCGGGGAAGGAATTTGCCATGCGACTGACTGCTCTCACCCTGCTGATCGCTGCTGCCTCCGTGGCGCAGGCCGCCGAGCCGGCGCAGACCCCGGCGCTGCCCCGCACCCCTGCGCCACAGGATGCGGTGGTCTACATCCTGTCGCCTGCCGACGGCGCGACCGTCACGAGCCCGGTCACCGTGCGCTTCGGCCTCAAGGGCATGGGCATTGCCCCGGCCGGGACCAAGATGGAGGGCACCGGCCACCACCACCTGCTGATCGATTCCGAACTGCCGGCCAATCTCGCCCTGCCGCTGCCGGCGACCGACAAGATCGTCCACTACGGCAAGGGCCAGACCGAAACCACGATAGAGCTGCCGCCCGGAAAGCACACGCTGCAGCTCGTGCTCGGCGACCAGTTGCACATCCCGCACGACCCGCCGGTCATCTCGAAGCAGATCACCATCACCGTGAAGCCTTGAAGTCCGCCTGGCGGACGTTGCGCGGCGTGGATGGCGCCGTTATCATCGCGCGCCTTTTTTACGGGGCGGCCCGCGTGGCCGCGTGAGTGCCTTGAGTCGCAGACCTCTCGTTGCCGGAAACTGGAAGATGCACGGCTCGCGTGCCGAGAACGCCGGGCTCGTCGAAGCCGTGGTCTCGAGCCACGGGCTGGGCGCGGCCGACTGCGCCGTCTTTCCGCCGTTCGTCTATCTCGCTGACGTCGCGCGCCTGCTGCGCGACTCGACCGTGGCCCTGGGCGCGCAGGACGTGTGCGCCGAGTCGCAGGGGGCCTACACGGGCGAAGTGTCCGCGGCCATGCTGCAGGACGTGGGCTGCGTGATGGTCATCGTGGGCCACTCCGAGCGCCGCGCGATCTACGCCGAGAACGACCAGCTCGTCGCGCGCAAGTTCGCAGCGGCGCAGTCGCGCGGCCTCGCGCCGATCCTGTGTCTCGGCGAATCGCTCGCCGAGCGCGAAGGCGGCCAGACCGAAGCCGTCGTGGCGCGCCAGCTCGACGCCGTGCTGGAGCTCGTCGGCGCCGCTGCCCTCGCCAACGCGGTGATCGCCTACGAACCCGTCTGGGCGATCGGGACCGGCCGCACCGCGACGCCGGGGCAGGCGCAGGACGTGCACGCATTCATTCGCGGGCGGATCGCCGGCCGCGATGCTAAAATTGCAGGTCAGGTCCGGATCCTTTATGGCGGCAGCGTCAAGGCCGGCAATGCCGCAGAGATCTTCGCGCAGCCCGATGTGGACGGCGGTCTGATCGGCGGCGCATCACTCAAGGCCGACGAATTCCTCGCGATCGTCGCAGCTGCGGGTCAGGACAGGTAACCGGAAGGTTCACGAGCGTGCTTCGTACCGTATTGATGTTTGTTCAGGTGTTCAGCTCGGTGGCAATCATCGCGCTCGTGCTGATCCAGCGTGGCAAGGGCGCCGATGCCGGCGCGGGCTTCGGAGCCGGTGCGTCGGGCACGGTGTTCGGCGCGCGCGGTGCGCGCACCGGCCTGTCGCGGGCCACCGCGGCCTTCGCCGCCGTGTTCATGTTGAACAGCCTCGCGCTCGCCTATCTCGGCACGCGCAACGAGGCGGCGCCGCGCACGATCCTCGACGAGATCGAGGCGAGCGAAGTGCCGGTCGTGCCGTCGCCGGATGCGGCGCCGGTTCCGCAGGCGCCGGCGCCCGCGGAGCAATAAGTACTTTTGCCGACGTGGTGGAATTGGTAGACACACTAGCTTGAGGGGCTAGCGCCGCAAGGTGTGGGAGTTCGAATCTCCCCGTCGGCACCACCTTTGATACAATGCGCGCCGCCTGAGGGGGGCAGACCGTCGTTCACTGCGAGCGACCGCCTGTCCCCTTCGTTTCGTAGCGAATCGGCGGGCCATGCTCAGCAACTATCTTCCGATCCTGATCTACCTCGGTGTCGCGGCCGGCATCGGCGTCGCGCTGCTCGTGATCGGCGTGCTGATCGGCCGCTACTTCACCTCGCTGCCTGACGATGCGGAAAAGCGCTCCGCCTACGAGTGCGGCTTCGAGGCGTTCGAGGACAGCCGTCGCAAGTTCGACGTGCGCTACTACCTGGTCGCGATCCTGTTCATCGTCTTCGACCTCGAGATCGCATTCCTGTTTCCGTGGGCGGTCGCTCTCGACGCCATCGGCGTCCCGGGGCTGGTCGCGATGGGTGTGTTCCTCGCGATCCTCGTCGTCGGCTTCATCTACGAATGGAAGAAGGGAGCGC
>DAOQXO010000080.1:0-11082 GCA_035342635.1 Steroidobacteraceae bacterium | reverse complement strand
CCGATCGAGTACTACATCGACGGCATCGGCCAGACGCAGGTCAACACGAAGGTGGAGATGACCTTCGCGCGCGGCCTGCGCGCGATCCTGCGCCAGGACCCGGACGTCGTGCTGGTCGGCGAGATCCGCGACCTCGAGACCGCGCAGATCGCCGTACAGGCGAGTCTCACGGGCCACCTCGTGCTCTCCACGCTGCATACCAACACGGCGGCGGGTGCCGTCACGCGCCTGCGCGACATGGGCATCGAGCCCTTCCTGCTGTCCTCGAGCCTGATCGGCGTCGTCGCCCAGCGCCTCGTGCGGGTGCTGAACCCCGACACGAAACAGCCGTTCCGGGCCGGTGAGTACGAGCGGCGCCTGCTGGGTCTCGGACCCGACGACGAGTCGCCGATCCTCTACCGGCCGGGCAACGAGATCGGCCAGGGGTACCGGGGCCGCAGCGGCATCTACGAGGTGATCGTCGTCGACGACCAGATGCGCACGATGATCCACGACGGCGCGGCCGAGCACGAGCTCGAGCGCTACGCCCGCACGATCACCCCCTCGATCAGGGACGATGGCCTGAACCGCGTGCTGCGCGGCGAGACCACCATGGAGGAAGTCCTGCGGGTGACCCGTGAAGACTGATACGGGACCCGGGACCGCCCGCTAGCCATGGGCGCGTTCGAATACACCGCCCTCGACACCACCGGCCGCGAGCAGAAGGGAGTCCTCGAGGGCGACACCGCCAAGCACGTGCGCCAGCTGCTGCGCGAGCGCGGCCTGCTGCCCGTCACCGTCACCGAGGCGGCCCGCGAGGAAGCGCGCCGCCAGCGCAGTCTCAGCCTGCGCCGCGGCGTCTCGGCCGCCGACCTGTCGCTGATGACCCGCCAGCTCGCCACCCTCACGAAAGCCGGCCTGCCGCTCGAGGAGGCCCTGCTCGCGGTCTCGCAGCAGTCCGAGAAGCCGCGCGTGCAGAGCATCCTGCTCGGCGTGCGCTCGCGCGTGATGGAAGGCCATACGCTCGCGAGCGGCTTCGCCGAGTTTCCGCGTGTCTTCCCGGAGATCTATCGCGCCACGGTGACCGCTGGCGAGCAGTCGGGGCATCTCGACGAGGTGCTCGAGCGACTCGCGGATTTCACCGAGAGCCGTGAGCTGATGCGCCAGAAGGTGCTCGGCGCGATGCTCTACCCGATCGTGCTGACGGTCATGTGCTTCGGCATCGTCACGGGCCTGCTGGTGTATGTCGTGCCGAAGGTGATCGAGGTCTTCGACACCGGCAAGGCGCAATTGCCGCTGATGACCCGCGCGCTGATCGCGGTCAGCGATTTCCTGCACGACTGGGGGCTATGGGCGCTCGCCCTCATCATAGTGGCCGCCATCGCCTTCAGTCGCTGGCTGCGCAATCCCGAGGCGCGCGGCCGTTTCCACCGCTTCCAGCTGCGCCTGCCGCTCCTCGGCAAGCTGGTGCAGGGCTTCAACACCGCCCGGTTCACACGCACGCTGAGCATCCTGACCGCGGCGGCGGTACCGGTCCTCGAGGCGCTGCGCATCGCCGGTGAAGTGGTCACCAATATCCCGATGCGCAACGCGGTCACCGAGGCGGGGCAGCGGGTCCGGGAGGGCGCGCCGATCGGCCGCTCGCTCGCCCACAGCAAGCTCTTTCCGCCGATGACGATCCACCTGATTTCGAGCGGCGAATCGAGCGGCGAGCTCGAGTCCATGCTCGAGCGGGCGGCCATCAGCCAGGAGCGCGAACTCGACGGCCTGCTGGCCGCACTGGTCGGCCTGCTGGGGCCGCTGCTCATCATCGTGATGGGCCTGTTCGTGATGGGCATCGTATTTGCAATGCTGCTGCCGATCTTCGAGATGAACACGCTGATTCGCTGACCTGCCAATCGGACATTGCGCCCGGGCAATTTTCGCGCTACAAATTTTGCCCGACAGACCCAACCACCACCACGGTTCCCTTTCGCCACATGAGCGAGAAGCCCGAATCCGACGAGTTCGACGACGAGGAAGAGGAAGAGGAAAGTGCCGCAGTCGAGGACCTCGACCTCGATCGGGTCATCAAGGACCTCGACCTCGCCAAGCGCCGCGGCCAGAAGCTCGGCGACCCGGCCTGGCGTCGCCTCGAGCGGCTGCTCGAGGACAAACGCACCGCTGATCTGGTCAGCGACTTCGAGGACTACGACATCGGCCTCGAGGATGGAGCGAAGCCGGCGCCGAGGAAACCGGCGCGCTGACTATCCGGGCGGGTCCGCGCTGACCATCGTCAGCACGTCGTAGCTCGCGACCACCTCGCCGTCCTGGTTCGTGATCTCGGTGTCCCAGGCCACCTCGCCGTAGCCTTTGTCGGCGCGCAGCGACTTCGCCTTGCAGGTGAGGCGCACCTTGATGCGGTCTCCCGGTCGCACCGGCTTTGCGAAGCGCAGCCGGTCGAGGCCGTAGTTCGCGAGCACCGGACCGAAGGGCGGGTCGACGAACAGGCCGGCCGCCGCCGAGATGAGGAAGTAGCCGTGGGCCACCCGTCCACCGAACAGCGGATTACGGGCCGCGGCCTCCTCGTCCATGTGCGCATAGAACGTGTCGCCGGTCAGCGCCGCGAAGCGCTCGATGTCCTCGACCGTCACCTTGCGCTCGGCCGAGCGCAGCGTTTCGCCGATGGCGAGCTCATGCCATGTCCGGCGGAAGGGATGCACGCTGCCGACGTGCTCGTGCGCCCCACGCAGCCAGCGTCCTGTGATCGCGGTCAGCGTCTGCGGGCTGCCCTGCAGCGCGGTGCGCTGCATGTAATGCAGCACGCCGCGCAGTCCGCCCAGTTCCTCGCCGCCGCCGGCGCGCCCCGGCCCGCCATGGACGAGGCCAGGCATGGGCGAACCGTGTCCGGTCGACTCCCGCGCGCAATCGCGATTCACCACCAGCAGGCGGCCGTGGAAAGGCGCGAGGCCGAGCACCAGTTCGCGTGCGATTGCGTCGTCCGCGGTGAACACTGACGACACCAGGCTCCCCTCGCCCCGTCGCGCAACGGCCACGGCCTCGGTGATCGACGCGTACGGCATAACCGTGCACACCGGGCCGAATGCCTCCACCGTGTGGGCGGCACGCGCCTCGGCGGGCCTGCGGCACAGGAGCAGCGTCGGGGCGACGAAGGCGCCCTGCTCCCGATCCGCCCCGACGATGTCGGGCATCGCCTCGCTGACGATCTCTGCTTCGCGCCGCAGCTCCGCGATGCGCGCGAGCACCTCCTCGCGCTGGCCGGCGCCGGCCAGCGGGCCCATCCGGACATCTTCGCGCCGCGGATCGCCGATGACGACCTTGTGCAGCGCGGCGCGCAACGCCTCGATGACCGCCTCGGTCGCCGACGCGGGCACCAGGGCCTTGCGTATCGCCGTGCACTTCTGGCCGGCCTTCGTGGTCATCTCGCGCACCACTTCGCGCACGTAGGCGTCGAACTCGGGCGTGCCCGGCGCGGCGTCCTGGCCGAGCACGCAGCAGTTCAGCGAATCGGTCTCGCCGATGAAGCGCACCGCGTTCGCGAGCACGACCGGGTGGCCGCGCAGCTGGCCGGCGGTCGACGCCGATCCCGTGAACGACACGACATCCTGGCCGCCCAGGTGATCGAACAGGTCGCCGACACCGCCACAGATGAGCTGTATCGCACCGTCGGGCAACAGGCCCGATTCGATCATCAGCCGGTAGGCACGTTCCGCGAGATACGCGGTCGCGGTCGCCGGCTTGACGATCGCCGGCATGCCGGCGAGCAGCGCAGGCCCAAGCTTCTCGAGCATGCCCCACACCGGGAAATTGAAGGCATTGATGTGCACGGCGGCGCCCGCGAGCGGCGTGCAGACGTGCTGGCCGACGAAGCTGCCGCCCTTCGAGAGCCGTTCGACGTCGCCATCGACGAACGCCTGGCTATTTGGCAGTTCGCGCAGCCCACGGCTCGCGTATGCGAACAGCGTGCCGATACCGCCTTCGATGTCGATCCAGGAGTCGGCGCGCGTCGCGCCGGTCGCGAACGACAGCGCGTACAGCTCCTCCTTGCGCTCGGTGAGATACTTCGCGAGCCGCTTCAGCAACGCGGCGCGCTCATGAAAGGTCAGGCGTCGCAGCGCCGGGTTGCCGGTCTCGCGCGCGTACGCGAGCGCCGCGGCGGCATCGATGCCGCCCGAAGCCACCTCGGCGACCACCTGCCCGGTGGTCGCGTCACGCAGCGCTCGGCCTGCGCCCTCACCCGACTGCCAGCGTCCCGCGACATGGCTCTGCAACCGCATGTTCATCTCCCGTCCAGCTGGTGCGACCGGCCGCGAAACATCGCGACCAGCTCACCGGCCGCGTTCTGGACAGTCACGTCATAAAGGCCCGTACGGCGCGAGCGCGAGCGCTCGAGCGCCACGGCGACGAGTTCCTCGCCCAGGCGCGCCGGACGCAGGTAGTCGATCGCCGCGCCCGCGGCGACCGTCACCGGCCGGCCCGCGTTGCAGGCAAAGGCGAAGGCGCTGTCGGCGAGGGCGAAGATGCACCCGCCATGGCAGATGTCGTGACCGTTCACCATGTCCGCGCGTACGTTCATCGCGAGTGTCGCGCGACCGGGCGCCACCTCGAGCAGGCGCATGCCGAAGGCCTGAGATGCCCGGTCACGCCCGAAGAGGGCGCGCATGTCCTCCGCCAGCGAATCCGTGGTGCAGGTCACGGCGTTCAGGTCCCGGTGAACCGGGGAGCACGCTTGGCGGCGAATGCCGCGACCCCTTCCGCATAGTCCGACGTGCGGCCGAGCTCGCGCTGCAGGTCGCGTTCGGCGTCGAGCTGCTCGTCGAGCGAGCGCCCCCACGACGCGTAGATGGCCTCCTTGGTGCGCGCAAGGCCGCGCGTGGGAGCTGCGGCGAGCTGCGCCGCGAGCGCCTCAACGCTGTCCGTGAACGCCGCATCGTCGACGCAGCGCCAGATCATCCCGAAGCGCTCGGCATCGCTTGCGGACAGTCTGTCGCCGAGCAGCGCCAGGCCGAGGGCACGGGCATTGCCGACGAGGCGTGGCAGAGTCCAGGTGCCACCCGAATCCGGCACCAGCCCGAGCTTGCTGAACGACTGGATGAAGCTCGCCGAGCGTGTCGCCACCACGATGTCGCAGGCGAGCGCGATATTGGCCCCCGCCCCGGCCGCGACGCCGTTCACCGCCGCGATGACCGGCAACGGCAGCCGGCGCAGCGCGAGCACCAGCGGCTTGTAGTTCTTCTCGATCGACTCACCGAGATCGGCCGCCTGACCGCCCGGCGCGACCGCGCGGTCGCCGAGGTCCTGCCCGGCGCAGAACGCGCGCCCCGCGCCGGTCAGCACCAGCACGCGCGCGCCCTCTGGCATCACGCGCGACAGGGCCGCCCGCACCTCTCCGTGCATGGTGGTGTTGAAGCTGTTGAGCTTGTCGGGCCGATTCAACGTGAGGCGCGCGATGCCCTGCGCGACGCTGAATTCGATCGTCTCGTACCCCATGTGCGTGTCCTATTCGTCGTAGGTGAGCTCGAGTTCGGTTGTGGTCGGGTGCGCCTGACAGCAGAGCACGAAGCCTTCGGCCAGTTCCCAGTCCTCGAGCGCGTGGTTCTGCTCCATGACGACCTCGCCTTTCAGCACGCGGGCACGGCAGGTCGAACAAACCCCGGCGCGGCAGGAGAACGGCAGCTCGATGCCGGCCTCGGCCGCAGCATCGAGTACGGTGCGGGTGTCGTGCGCCGCCATCGCGAAGCTGCGGCGCCGCCCGTCCATGAGCACGGTGACGCGTGTGCCGACTCCGGCCGCCACGCCCGCGGCCGCCAGTTCGGGCGTGGGTGCGGGCGCGGCTGCCGACACGGAGGCCGGGGCGGCGGCCGGCGCGGCCGGCGCCGCCGGCACCGCGGCCACCCTGAAGTACTCGGTGTGGATCCGGCCTGTGGCGCCGAGCTCGCGCAGCGCGGCAGCCACATCGTCGTTCATCGAACCGGGCCCGCAGATGAAGAACTCATCGACCGCCGCGGGATCGAAGAAGACCCGGGCGAACTCGCGCACACGCGCACCATCGATGCGTCCGTTCAGCAGTGCGATGTCCTGCGGCTCGCGGCTCATCAGGAAATGCGCCGCGAAGCGGTCCGGCCAGCGATTCTTCAGCGCCATCACCTCTTCGAGGAACATGGTGCTCGCCGCCGTGCGGTTGCCGTAGAACAGCATGAAGCGGCTGAGCGGCTCCTCCGCGAGCACGGTCGATGCGATCGACAGCACCGACGTGATGCCGCTGCCCGCCGCGAAGGCAATGAATCGGCCGGCCCGCTCCGGCGTGATGCGGGTGTGGAAGCTGCCGTTCGGCGTGAGCACATCGAGGCTCTCGCCCACCGCAAGCCGGTGCGTGAGGAACCGGGAAACCCGCCCGTCAGGCTGCAGGCGCACGCCGATGCGCAGCGTGGCGTCGCCCTGCGGGCTCACGATCGAGTAGGTGCGCCGCTCCCCATCGCCCATGCGCACCGCGATGTGCTGACCGGCCTCGAAGCGGTACACGTCGCGCAACTGCGGCGGCACCGCGAAGCTGAGGCTCACGGCATCTTCGGCGCAGTCGGCGCGCTCCATGAGCGTCAGCGGATGGAACTTGAGCACGATTTCAGATGCACTTGAAGTGGTCGAACGGCTCGCGGCAGCTCTCGCAGCGATACAGCGACTTGCAGGGCGTCGAGCCGAACTCACTGAGTTTCGTGATCTCGAGCGAGCCGCATTGCGGACAGGCAATGGGCCCCGCTGTCGGCGGCGCGATGCCGTAGTCGTGCAGCTTGCGTCGACCCTCGTTCGAGATCCAGTCGGTCGTCCACGGCGGCGCCAGCACGTCGACGATGCGCACCTCGCGATAGCCGCCGCTGCGCAGCGCAGTCTCGACATTCGCCTTGATGACGCTCGTGGCCGGGCAACCGGAATACGTGGGGGACAGGCCCACCTCGACGGCACCGTCCGCATCGACTCGCACATGCCGCACGATGCCGAGGTCGACCACGCTCAACACCGGAATCTCCGGATCGGCGACTGCCGCGAGCCGCCGCCGGACATCCGCCTCGAGCGCCGGTTGCGCGCGGCTCACCAGTTCGCTCCGGGATAGGTGCGCTGCATGTACTGCATCTCGGCGAGCAACCGTCCGAGGTGCTCGCCATGCTGCCCGCGCTTGCCGTACCAGCGCCACGGATGATCGGCCGGCCGCGCCAGGGTCGCCTCGGCCAGGGTCCCGTCGACCTGGCGGTCCCAGTCCACGCACACGGCGGCGAGATCGACGCCTACCCCCGCCGCCTGCATTGCGCGGTCGATTTCGTCGGCATCGAAGAGCTCCGCGGTATGCGGCCACAGGGCATCGAGGGCGGCCTGCGCACGGGCGTGGCTCTCCGCGGTGCCGTCGCCGAGGCGCACGACCCAGCCCGAGCTGAAACGCAGGTGATAGCGCGCCTCCTTGACCCCCTTGGCCGCGATCGCCGCGAGCTGCGGGTCGGTCGAGGACTCGAGGCGCGACCAGGTTGCGAGCTGCCACGCATCGAACAGGAACTGGCGCACGATCGTCTGGGCGAAATCGCCATTCGGCTGCTCGACGAGCGTCGCGTTCAGGAAATCGCGCTCCTCGCGCAGGAAGGCGAGCGCGTCCTCGTCCCGACCCCGGCCTTCGAGCGCGCCGGCATGGGTGAGCAGCATGCGCGCCTGACCCAGCAGGTCGAGCGCAACGTTGCCGAGCCCGAGGTCTTCCTCCAGCGCCGGCGCGTTCCCGATCAGCGCGCCGAGGCGTTGCGCGAGCACCAGGTTGGTATCGGCGAGGCGCAGCACATAACGGAAGTGCGCATCCCCGTGAGACCCGGCGCTCACAGCGTCTTCACCTCGTCCGGGATCGCGTAGAAGGTCGGATGGCGATACACCTTGTCGCGCGCCGGTTCGAAGAAGGCATCGGCATCGGCCGGATCGGACGCGATGATGTCGCTCGAGCGCACCACCCAGATGCTGACGCCCTCCTGGCGGCGCGTGTACAGGTCGCGTGCATGCTCCATCGCCATGCGCGCATCGGCCGCGTGCACACTGCCCACGTGCTTGTGATCGAGTCCGCCGCGGGCGCGAATGAAGACCTCGAACAACGGCCATTCCCGCGAATTGCTCATGACGCCTCCTTCAGTTCGCGGTCGCGCTGCTTGGCTGCGTATGCCGTGGCCGCCTCGCGCACCCAGCGTCCCTGCTCGTGGGCACGCCGGCGTGCCTCGATGCGCTCACGGTTGCAGGGACCGTGGCCGGCGAGCACATCGCGGAACTCGCTCCAGTCGATCTCGCCCTGCGGGACCGTGAGACCGAGGTAACGCACCTGCGGCACCGTAAACTCGATGAAGCGCGCGCGCAGCTCGTCGTTGCTGAAACGCTTGATCTTCCAGCGCATCGACTGTGCCGAATGCTTCGAGTCGGCATCGGGCGGCCCGAACATCATCAGCGCGGGCCACCACCAGCGATCGAGTGCCTCCTGCGCCATGCGTCGCTGCGCATCAAGGCCGCGCGCGAGCTGCAGCATGATGTCGTAGCCCTGGCGCTGGTGGAAACTCTCCTCCTTGCAGATGCGCACCATCGCACGCGCATACGGGCCGTAGGAACAGCGGCACAGCGGGATCTGGTTCATGATCGCCGCGCCATCGACCAGCCAGCCGATCGCGCCGATGTCGGCCCAGGTCGGGGTGGGGTAATTGAAGATGCTCGAATACTTCGCGGCGCCCGACAGCAGCTCCTCGATCAGCTGCTCGCGAGTGACGCCGAGTGTTTCGGTGGCCCCGTATAGATAAGCGCCGTGGCCGCCCTCGTCCTGCACCTTGGCCATCAGGATCGCCTTGCGCTTCAGGGTCGGCGCACGCGTGATCCAGTTGCCCTCGGGCAGCATGCCGACGATCTCGGAGTGCGCGTGCTGCGACATCTGCCGGATCAGTGTGCGGCGGTAGGAATCAGGCATCCAGTCCTTTGGCTCGATGCGCTCATCGGCATCGATCCGCGCCTGGAACCGCTCCTCGAGGGCTTCGATCTGCATGCTCATCGATTTGACACCTGTTCGAGCTGACGCACCAGCACTTCGAGGAAGCGGTTGGCGCGATGGCCGTCCATCACCCGATGATCGATAGTGAGCGTGACGTAGCAGCGCGGTCGCACGACGACACGGTCCGCGCCGTCTTCCGCGACGACCACCGGCCGCTTCTCGAGCTTGCCGACACCCAGTATCGCCGACTGCGGCTGGTTGATGACGATCGGCGTCGCGACGAGGCTGCCGCTGACGCCGTGGTTGGAGATCGTGAACGTTCCGCCACGCACGTCCGCCGGCGAGAGCCGGTCATCGCGCGCACGCGCCACCACTGCGCCAAGCTCGCGCGCGATACCGAAGAGATCGAGCGCCTGCACGTCACGCACCACCGGCACCACGAGGCCGCGATCCTCGAGCGCCGTCGCAACACCGATATGTACGGCATCGTGCAGCTCGAGGCCCTGTTCGTGCCAGCGACTGTTGGCCTCTGGCACCGCCCGGATCGCCTCCACGCAGGCCGCAAGGAAGTACGCGGTCAGTGTCAGCGGCACGCCACGCGCTTCGAATTCGGCCCGGTGCCGCGCGCGATGCGCAAGTACCGCGGACATGTCGGCCTCGAACACCGTCGTGACATGCGGCGCGATGCGCAGGCTCTCGACCATGTGTGCCGCGATGCGCCGACGCATGGCACTGTGGGGCTGCAGGCGCGCCGGAATCTGCGCCGCGTCCGGCGGCACCTCGGCCGCCGGCGCACGCGGAGACATGGCCAGCACATCGTCGACCGTGATTCGTCCGCCCGCCCCGCTACCCGTCACATCGGCCGCGAGCAGACCGCGCTCGGCCAGCAGCCGGCGCACGGCGGGGCTCAATGCGGTTGAACGACTCGACGCCGCAGCTGACGCAGTGGCGTCGTGCGACATGGCGTCCGCCCGGCCGGCGGCAGCCGCAGCGCCCGTTGCACTGTCTCGGCCGGCCGCCGCGCCCGGCCCGGCGTCAGCCACCGTGACGCTCGCGGTCGCGGGCCCGGTGGCGATCGTTGCGAGCAGCTCGCCCGGCGCCACCTCCGTGCCCTCAGGTGTCACGATCTGCAGCAGCGTGCCGCTCGCCGGCGAGGCGATCTCGACCGTGACCTTGTCGGTTTCGAGTTCGAGCAAGGGATCCTGCTCGCGCACCGCATCGCCCGGCGCCTTCAGCCAGCGCTGGACCTGCGAGCGCGTACCCTCCGATTGCTCCGCCGGGACGCGAACCTCGATCGCCGCGCCCATCACAGGCTTGCCAGCTCGCGCATCGCGCGAACGATGCACGGCACGCCCGGCAGGACGCTATCGAGCAACACCGGGCTGTGCGGGCTCGGCACGTCCGGCATGGCGATGCGCTCGATCGGCGCATCGAGGTCGAAGAAAGCCTCGCGCGCCAGCGTCGCGGCGATCTCCGCGCCGAATCCGGCGGTCAGCGTGTCCTCGTGCACGATCAGGCAGCGGCGGGTACGCCGCACCGATTCCAGCACAGCCTCGCGGTCCCAGGGCACGATCGTGCGCAGGTCGAGGATCTCGACATCGACCGCGGATTCGTCCGCCGCCGCTTCGCAGCGCTCGACCATCGCACCCCAGGTGACGACCGAGAGCTCACGGCCAGGGCGCACGATGCGCGCGCGTCCAAAGGGCACGACGAAATCGTCCCCCGGCCACGGGCGGCGCGCCCAGGCGGCATCGAGCATCGCGCGATGCTCGAAGAAGATCGTCGGGTCGTTGCCGCGCAATGCCGCGCGCAGCAGGCCGACGGCATCCTCGGCATTCGATGGCATCGCCACGCGCCAGCCGATCGCGTGCGCGAACTGCACTTCGTTGCTCTGACTGTGCCACGGGTCGCCGCACTTGAAGTGGCCACCCGGCATGCGCACGACCATCGGCGCCGCGAACCGGTTCGCGGTGCGCCAGCGCATCGTGCCGCAATCGTTGATCTGTTCGCAGGCGGGATCGGCATACTTGCGGAACTGAATCTCCGGCACCGGCATCAGGCCGGCGATCGCCATGCCGACGGCGCGCCCGATAATGCCTTCTTCGGAGAGCGAG
>DAOQXO010000079.1:0-11146 GCA_035342635.1 Steroidobacteraceae bacterium | reverse complement strand
CGCGCCGGCGCGAAGTACAGGTCGCTGATCGCATGCGAGGGCTGCATCGAGGCGATCACGCCGAGGGCCGAGAAGCGCGGCAGGTCCGCGCGGTCCAGCACCTGCGCATGCTCGATGCGCCAGCGCGGTTCGGCGAGCGAGCGCTCCGCGACGGGCACGGCGTCGAAGGCGCGCTCGTAGAGATCGAGCACCATGCGGTTGCCGCGATCGCCGATCGCGTGCGTCTCGATCTGTAGCCCCGAGCGCAGCGCCTGCTCGAGAATCGGCAGCAGCTGCGTCTCCGTGTTGAGCAACAGGCCCGTGCTGTCCCGCGCATCGCTGTAAGGCGCGAGCAGCGCGGCGCCGCGCGAGCCGAGCGCACCGTCCATGTAGAGCTTGATCGCACGCACCGTGAGACGCTCGCCGCAGGGATGGCGCGCGATGCGCCCGGCGAGCAGCGCGTCCGCATCGCTGCCCGGCCCGCCGATCGCGGAATAGAGCCGCAACTTGACCCTGCCCTCGTCGTAGAGCCGGCACAGGCGCGTGATCCCGGCGAGATCGGTGCCCGCATCCTGCAGCTGCGTCCAGCCGAGCCGCACGCTGCGCGCCGCGCCCAGCTCGAGGGCGCGCAACGCGTCGGCTTCAGAGGGTGGCGGCACGAGCCGCTCGACGAGCCGCGTCGCCGCATCGATCAGCATGCCCGTGGGCTCACCGTGCGCATCACGCAGGATCCGGCCGCCCGCAGGATCCGGCGTCGATGCGTCGATACCCGCGAGCGCAAGTGCGCGACTGTTGGCCACTGCGGCATGGCCGTCGGCGCGCTCGAGCAGCACCGGGCGATCGGCGACGACGGCATCCAGCGCCGCACGCGTCGGAAACCGCGCGGGCTCCCAGCGCGATTCGATCCAGCCGCGCCCCGTGATCCAGTCGTCCGGGCTCGATGCAGCCCGTGCGGCGAGCCTGGCCTGCAGTTCGGCGAGGCTCGCCGTGCCGTCGAGGTCGAAAGCCATCTCGCGCAGACCGATGCCCGCGAGGTGGGCATGCGCATCGGTGAACCCGGGCACGACGGTCGCGCCGGCGAGATCCACGAAGTGCGCACCCTCGGGTGCGCGGCGACGTGCTTCCTCCGTCGGCCCGATGAAACTGATGCGCGCATCCTGCACGAGGATGGCGTCCGCGCCGGCCACCGGTTCGGCACCGGTATGCAGGTTCGCATTGAAAAACACGGCCGCCTCGAGGCAGGCGAGTGCCAGCAGGTTCATTGCGGGTGCTCCGGGCAGCGATGGGCTTCGATCGACACGTGCACGACCTGTGGCAGGTGCGCAAGGCGGGCCTTGTATTCCTGGGGCGCGAGCGGCTGCGCGGCCACCAGCGACACGATCGCGGCGTGGCGTCCCGGACCAACGCGCCACAGGTGCAGGTCGGTGACGGTCTCGTCGCCGGCTTCGATCGCCTCGCGCACAGCCTGAGCGAGCGCGGTGTCGTCCGCGGCATCGAGCAGGACCTCGCCCGTGGCGCGCATCAGGCCGAGCGACCAGCGCCCGATCAGCACGGCGCCCGCGACGCCGATCACCGGGTCGAGCCACACCCAGCCGAGCCAGCGCCCGAGTACCAGTGCAAGGATCGCGGCGACCGACGTCAACGCATCGGCGATGACATGCAGGTAGGCCGCGCGCAGGTTGAGGTCCGCGCCACTGGCCGTGTGGCCGTGTTCGTGGTCATGGTCGTGGTCGTGGCCGCGGCGCCCATTGCCCGCGTGCGAGTGGCCGCCACGGAGGAGCAGCGCACTGACGAGATTCACCGCGAGGCCCAGCGCCGCAACGGCGGTCGCTTCGGTGAACGCGATCGGTACCGGGGCCAGAAATCGCTGCAGGGATTCGACGGCGATCAGCAACGCGATCACGGCGAGGATCAGCGCGCTGGCGAAGCCTGCGAGGTCGCCGACCTTGCCGGTGCCAAAGGTGAAGCGCGCATTGCGTGCGTGGCGGCGCGCATAGGCATAGGCGAGCGCGGTGATGCTGAGCGCACCGGCATGGGTCGCCATGTGCCAGCCGTCGGCGAGCAGCGCCATCGAACCGAACAGCATGCCGGCGACGACTTCGCCGACCATCATCACGAGCGTCAGCCCGATGACCCACCACGTGCGGCGCTCGTTGCGCTCGTGATCGTCGCCGAGATAGACGTGGTCGTGGCCCAGATGCTCAGTGCGGTGGACGTGCATGGCGCGCCTGGGAGGCGGCGTTGGCGGAATTGGCGGGGCAGCCACCACAACCACCCCCGAGACCCTTCGCGGCCCGGCGCACGAGTGGTGCGATGATGCCGTGCCCGATGCGGGCCGCATATCCCCGCTGCGGCAGCGCAGCCTGCAGCGCGCGGAGCGCCTTATAGCGTGCTCGCGCCGGCACGAGCTGCCACAGCACCGAACACGCGGCGATTGCGACTATGACGAAGGCGAGCGCGTTCATGTGGTGAGTGCGAGCGCGACCCGATAGGTGATGAACGAAGCGAGATAGGCGAGCGCGAACAGGTAACCCGCCATGATCAGCGGATAGCGCCAGCTGTTCGTCTCGCGCTTGACGACGGCCAGTGTCGGCAGGCACTGCGGCGCGAACACATACCAGGCGAGCAGCGACAGGCCGGTCGCGAGGCTCCAGCCCGAGGCGATCACCGGCATGATCGCGGTTTCGAGCGCCCCTTCGGTGGCCGACATCGCGTAGACGGTGCCGAGAGCGCCGATCGCCACCTCGCGTGCTGCGAGGCCCGGCACCAGGGCGATCGAAATCTGCCAGTTGAAGCCGATCGGCGCGAAAATCGTGTGCAGCGCGCCGCCGAGCATGCCGGCGAAGCTGTACTCGATCGCCGGGCCCGTTGCATCGGGCGGCGGCGCAGGGTAGCTCGACAGAAACCACAGGATGATCATCAGCGAGAGGATCACGCCGCCCACTCGTCGCAGGAAGATGCGCGCGCGATCCCACAGGCCGACCAGCAGGCTGCGCGGGTCCGGCCACTGGTAGTCGGGCAGCTCGAGCATCAGCGGGTGATGGTTCTGCTTGCCGGCAAAGTGCTTCATGAACCACGCGACGCCGAGCGCACTCAGAACGCCTGCGGCGTACAGCGCGAACAGCACCAGCCCCTGCAGATTGAAGGGACCGGCCGCCGCAGCCGGGATGAACGCGCCGATCAGCAGCGCATAGACCGGCAGGCGCGCCGAGCAGGTCATCAGCGGCGCGATCATGATCGTGACCAGCCGATCGCGCACGCTCGGTATGGTGCGCGCGGCCATGATGCCGGGGATTGCGCAGGCGAAGCTCGACAGCAGCGGGATGAACGCGCGGCCCGAGAGCCCCACGCTGCCCATCAGCTTGTCGAGCAGGTAGGCCGCGCGCGGCAGGTAGCCGCTGTCCTCGAGCGCGAGAATGAAGAAAAACAGGATCAGGATCTGCGGCAGGAACACCAGCACGCTGCCGACACCGGCGATGATGCCGTCGACCAGCAGGCTGCGCAGCGCGTTGTCGGGCAGCGCGCCCGAGACCCAGGTACCGATCGCCCCGACGCCGGCCTCGATGAGACCCATCGGCACGGCGGCCCAGCTGAACACGGCCTGAAACACGAAGAAGAGCACTGTACCGAGAACCAGCATGCCGCCGAACGGATGCATCAGGATCGCATCGGCGCGCGCTGCGGCGCGCGCGCGCAGCGGCTCGCCGTAGCCCACCTCCGCGAGCAGCCGCGGCACCAGCTGCTGCGTGCGTTCCACCTCGGCGCGATCCGGCGCGGCGATGGCGTGGGCCGCGCCATCGACCGCCGGGACGGCGTCGTGGAGCACGGCAGCCGCCTCAAACGTCCCGAGCGCCTCGATCAGCTGATCGGTACCGCCAGGTGCGATCGCCACGGTTTCTACGATCGGCACGCCGAGCTTGTCGGCAAGCTTCGCCACATCGAGCGTGAAGCCGCGCCGCTTCGCGATGTCACTGCGATTCAGCGCGACGATCATCGGGCGGCCGAGCCGCTGCAGGTCGAGGATGAGCCGCAGCGACAGCGGCATATGGGTCGCATCGGCGACGCACACGATCACGTCGGGCTGCGGCTCGCCCGCGATGCGGCCGAGCACGACGTCGCGCGTGATCGCCTCATCGAGCGAGGCCGGCGTGAAACTGTAGGTGCCCGGCAGGTCGACCACGGCGAAGCGGCGCCCGGCACGGTTGTGGAACTGGCCTTCCTTGCGCTCGATCGTGACGCCCGGGTAATTGGCGACCTTCTGGTGGCTGCCGGTCAGGCGGTTGAACAGCGCCGTCTTGCCGCAGTTCGGCACGCCCACCAGCGCAATGCGCAGATCCGCCAGCGCGCGATTGGCGGCGTCCATGTCAGCCTGCGCCGTTGGCCGGCACAACCATTACTGCGGCGGCCTCGCCGCGCCGCAATGCGAAAGTCGATCCGCGCACCCGCACGGCGAGCGGATCACCGAACGGCCACATCGACTCGACGACCTCGACTTCCGCGCCCTGCACGAAGCCGAGTTCGACGAGCCGCTGGCCGACGGTGGAATGCAGCGCATCGCCGACGGACAGCGTGTCATCGAGTACGCGATGCACGGTCGCCCGCGCACCGCGCATCAGCGTGGACATGGGTACCGGCCCGCCGGGAGATTCAGTCATACCCGGCAGTATCCTGCGAGCGCGAATGGTTCGCAATTGCGGCCGGCAAGCACTTCCATCTAGCCATATTGCTGCATGAAAGATTCAATAGCCTACCATTCGTACCGTATCGTTGCGCCCGCTGTCCGACCCGGGCGCGTATAACGATCCAACCAGCGGTTGCTGGCCAAGCGACCGGAGACGTCCGCCCATTCCCAGTATTTCTCGTCGGTCAGATTGAACAACCCGGCGTTGAGGCGCAATTGCGGCGTGATGGCGATGTCCGCCAGCAGGTCAACTTTCGTATAGGAGGGCGGGACGAACGGCTCGCCGAGGCTGTCGTCGACACGCCGCGGACTGTCGGCGAAGGTCGTGACGAGCTCGGCGCCCCAGCGCTGCGACGGTGCCCGCCAGGCGAAGCCGATCACGGCCTTCGGCGGATCGATCGAGTTGAGGGGCGTGTCGTCGGTACGGTTCTCACCGCGCGCATACGACGCCGCGAGCCGCACCGACAGTCCGCGCAGCGAGTCGGACTGACCCTCCAGCGGCATGCCGGCGGCCACTTCGACGCCGCGGATGCGCACCTCATTGAGGTTCTGCGACTGGAACACGATCAGGCCGCGCGCCGGATCGAGGCTGCCGACCAGCGACTCGATGAAATCGTCGTACAGGTTGTAGTACGCGGAGAGCGCGAGGTAGTGGCCGTCGGGACGTGCGAGGCGCCAGCCCAGCTCGAAGCTGTCGCTGGTCTCGGACTTCAGATCCGGATTCGCGATGGCGGTGTAGCCGAACGCGAGGTTCTCGAAGCCGAAGTTCGCATCGTCGTAGGGCGGGGTGCGAAAGCCCGCCGCATAGTTGAAGTAGCCCGTCGAGTACTCCGTGATGCGGTACATCACGCCGAGCTTGGGCGAGACGTTCGTTTCGTCGATGTCCGCGGCCACGAAGCCCGGGTTGTCCGCCGCGAAGATCGCGTCGACCGTCGGGCGCAGTGCGTAATCGTCGTAGCGCACGCCGGGAGTGATCGTCCAGGCACCCAGGCTGATCTCGTCCTGCACGAAGATGGACGCGCGGCGGGTCTTCGTCAGCGGAAAATCGCGCACCGGGAAGACGTCCGGCAGGATCGCCGGGCTCGTGACGCCGGTCAGCAGGTTGGTCTGCAGGCCCGTCCTCAGCTGCACGGTGTCGGTCTCGATGTATTCGGCGCCGTAGGCGAGCGTGTGCGCGGCGCCGAGCGCCTCGAAACGGCTGAACAGTGTCACTTCGGCCCCGACTTCCTCCTGTTCGAAGTCGAACAGGCGCCAGCGCGTCTGCGGCGTGATCACGCCCGCAAGGGTCGCGGCGTTGCGGCTCTCGAGTGTCTCCTGCGAGGTCTCGCTCTCCTGCCGGTATACGCGCCACTCACCGAGCGGGAAGGCATGGTCGAAAGTGATGCGCGAACGCTGCTGCTCGTCGCTGCCGACGAGCCCCGTGGTCTGTGTGCCGCCCGCCACCGGCGGCGTCGCCGATACCGCGGTCAGCACGTCAGTAAAGGTATCGATGCGGCTGCCCTCCCAGGTGAGGCGCAGGCGCTGCGTGTCGGTCGCATCGAAGACCAGCTTGGCGAGCACGCTGTCGCTGTAGCGATCCTGCGGCACCGGCTCGGTGCGCATCGTGCCGACTCCGCCGATATCGCCGGAGTTTTCCGTTTCGTGGCCATCGCGGCGCGTGTAGGCGAGCAGTCCCGAGAAGGCCCCCGCGCGCGCCGCGAACGTCCCGCCGGCGACGGTCGAGTCGTTCCGGCCCGAGTAGCCGGCCTTGGTCGAGAAGCCGTAGTTCCTGTCGGCAGACAGCAGGTCCGCCGGATCCTTGGTCGTGAAGGCGACCACGCCGCCGATCGCGTCGGAGCCGTAGAGCGACGACACCGAGCCGCGCACGATCTCGACGCGCTTCAGCAGATCGGTATCGACGACGTCGCGGCCCGCGTCGGCATAACTGCCGATCGAGAACGCGTCCGGCATGCGTACGCCGTCGACCTCCATCAGCACGCGATTGCCGCCGATGCCGCGGATGGTGATGTCGGACAGGCCGAATCGCCCGCCGTCATCGCTCACCGTCACCCCGGGCTCGTAGCGCACGAGGTCCTTCAGGTCGAACACCAATTCGCGATCCATGTCCTCGCGACCCTTGACGGTGACCGTCGCCGGCACATCGACGACGCGGGTCTCGATGCGGGTCGCGGTGATCGTGACGACCTCGAGGTCGACGGTCTGAGCCGCGAGCGGCGCTGCGGCAACCGCGAGCAACAGAGAGGCGGGCCGCGCGAACGTAGGAGTGCTCATCAATCTTGCTTTCGTTGGAGATGGGGGACGCGAATAATAACGATTCGCATTTGCCGCACAATAGGGATTGTGCACCGTGGACAAGCATGTAATTTTTGACACTCTGTCAACAGAGAGCTAGCCTTGCGCCATGAGCCGCATTGCCGAACGCCGCCAGGAGGAGAAGGAACGCCGCCACTCGGACATCATCGACGCGGCCGAGGCGGTCGCCGCGACCGTCGGCCTCGACGCCATGACGATGGACGAAGTGGCGCGCAAGGCGCGCCTGTCGCGCGCCCTGCTCTACGTCTATTTCAAGGACAAGCCGGACTTGCTGTTCGCGATCTGCCAGCGCGCGCTCGAGAACCTGCGGGTCCGTTTCGAGGCAGTGGCACACAGCCACGCAACGGGACTCGCCGCGATCCGTGCCATGGGCACGTCCTTCGTCGAGTACTCCCGCGAGCAGCCCGTGCGTTACGACGCGCTCGCGCGCTTCGCGCGCCACGCCCCGCAGCAGGCCGACGGTGCCGCGAACGAGCGCGCCTGCCTCGAAACCGGCGACAGTGTCCATCGCATCATGGACGCCTGCATCGAACGCGGCATCGCCGACGGCTCGATACGCGCGGACGTCGGCCCGCCCGGCCTCGTCGCGCTTTCGCTGTGGAGTTACACGCTCGGCATCATCCAGCTCGCCACCACCAAGGCGGCGGTCATCGAGCACCGCGGCTACGACGTCGAGCACCTGATCGAGCACGCCTTGCAGATGGCCGCGCGGGCGCTCGCGCCGCGCTAGCCGGGGAGGAAGTCGTCATGCCAGCCAGAGCCGCAACATCTGTACGCCGCAGGCTCCGCGCCGCCGGATGCGCCCTGTGCCTGCTCGCACTCGCGCTGCCCTTCGCGGGCGCGGTGGCCGCGCGCAGCCTCACCGAGGTCGTCGATGAGTACGTTCGCGAGGGCCTGCGCGCCAATCTCGCGCTGCGCAGCCAGGCCTTCGACGTCGAGCGCGCGATCGCCGCCCTCGATGGCGCGCGCGCCGGCTACCTCCCCACGCTCGGCCTCGATGCGCGCTACACGCGCAGCGAGGGCGGGCGCGAGTTCCAGGTGCCCCTCTCCCAGCTCGACCCAATGCTCACCGACCAGACGATTCCGTTCCTGCGCGAGCGCGAGCAGGACACGCGCCTGACGCTGCTGCAGCCGCTGTATGCGCCGGCGATCCCGGCGAGCGTGCGCGCGCAGCGCTCGCGGCTCGCAGCGAGCGAGTACGCACAGCTCGCGCTGGCGCGGCGCCTGCAGCGCGACATCACGGTCGGCTACCTCGACTGGTTGCGGGCGACGAAGACCGTGGCGATCGTCGAGGCGAGTCGCGTGCTGCTCGACGAGAACCTGCGGGTCAACGATTCGCTGTTCCGCAATGGCAAGGTGACGCGCGACCAGGTGCTGCGCGCCCACGCGGAACTGCTCGAGGTGCAGCAGCAGCTGCGCGAGGCGCAGAACCTCGCGCAGCAGGCACGCAGCTACCTGAATTTCCTGCTGAACCGCCCGCTCGACACGGCGCTCGAAGCCACCGAAGTCGACGAGGTCGTGGCGCGCTCGGCCGCGGACTTCGCGACCCTGGCGGCGGCCGCGCTCGAACGTCGCCCGGAACTCGCGCAGGCCGAAAGCGCCGTGCAGGCCGCCGAGGCGCAGATCGGCGTCGAACGCGCACAACTGAAACCCACGCTCGGCATCGGCGTCGACGGCGGCATCCAGGGTGAGGACTACGGTACCGGCCACGGCTACAACTACGGCCAGGCGTCGCTGCGCCTCACCTGGAAGCTGTTCGACGGCGGTGCGAACCGTGCCGCCGTGCGCAGCGCCCGTGCCTACGCGCGCCGTACGGCGACCGAGCGTGACGAGCTGGCACAGCAGATTCAGCTCGAGGTGCAGCAGGCGCTCGACCGGCTGCATACCGCCGGGGATTCGCTCGCCACCGCCGAAGCGCGCTCGGAGGCGGCGCGCGCGGGCTTTCGCATCGCAAGCCGCAAGCGCGACGAAGGCGTGATCAGCCAGGTCGAGTTCATCGACGCACGCAGCACGCTGACGGGCGCCGAATTGAACCTCAATCTCACCCGCTTCGCGCTGCTCGCGCGCCAGGCCGAACTCGATTACGTGACTGCGGCGGGATTGCTGCCGGTCGACCCGGCATCCACAGGCTCCGCCCCATGACGCGACAGGTCCGACCCGGCTGGTTGCTGCTGCTCGCCCTCGCGCTCGCGGCGTGCAGCGACAGCGCGCCGTCCCCGCAGCCCCCGGCCACGCCGGTGCGCGTGGCCGTCGCGCATGCCGGCCCCGCCGTCGCGCCCTTCGCGACCAACGGGATCGTGGCGGCCAAGGACGAAATGCGCCTGTCGTTCAAGATCGGCGGCATCGTGCGACGCATCGCCGTCACCGAGGGTGAGCGCATCGCGCGCGGTCAGCTGCTCGCGGAGCTCGAGCTCACCGAAATCGACGCGCAGCTCGAGCAGGTCGCGCAGCTCGCCGCCAAGGCGCAGCGCGACCTCGCGCGCGGAGAGCGGCTGTATGCCGACCAGGTGATCACGCTCGAGCAGCTGCAGGACCTGCGCACGCAGGCCTCGATCGCGCAGGCGCAGGCCACCGGCGCGCGCTTCGACCGCGGACACGCGGTCATCACCGCCCCGCATGACGGCGTCGTGCTGAGGAAGTACGTGCAGGAGCGCGAGATCGTGGGCGCCGGCGCGCCGGTGCTGATGGTGAGCGGCGCCGAGCGCGGCCACGTGGTGCGCGCTGCGCTCGCCGATCGCGAAATCGTGCAGTTGCGCCTCGGTGACACCGCCGATATCCGGCTCGACGCGTATCCCGGGCGACGATTCAGCGGCACGGTCACCGAGATTTCGGGCGCTGCCGAGACGGGCAGCGGTCTCTTCCCGATCGAGGTGCGCTTCGGGGAGGACGCGCCGCAGCTCGCGAGCGGGCTCGTCGCCAAGCTGACGATCCACCCCGCCGCGCCCGGCGCGACGAATCTGACCTATGTGCCGATCGCGGCGATCGTCGAGGGCGACGGCGAGCGCGCCAGCGTCTACGTGCTGCGCGAGGGGCGCGCCGAGCGCCGCGCGGTCACCGTGGCGTTCATCACCCACGACGGCGTCGCACTGAGCGCCGGCGTCGCGAGCGGCGAGACCGTGGTGACGGACGGCGCGCTCTATCTGGCCGACGGCGAGCAGATCCGCGTCGTCGGCGATGCCGCGGAGACCATCGGCGCCATCGCGCTGCCGGGGCGCGCGGCCGAGTCGTGACCGCGCTCGAATTCCCGATCCGACGCTACCAGTTCACGCTGGTCGCCTTCCTGTGCCTGATCGCGCTCGGCTGGTATGCCTTCGCCAATGTGCCGCGCGAGGAGGACCCCTACTTCAAGATCCCGGGCTTCTTCGTCACCGCGATCTACCCGGGCGCCGATCCGCGCGACCTCGAGCGGCTGGTCGCCAAGCCGATCGAGGACCGGCTCGCCGAGCTCGACGACGTGAAGAAGATCGAGACGACGATCACCGACGGCGTGTCGTTCACCGCCATCGAGTTCCAGGCCAGGGTGGATCCCGACGAAGCCTACGACGAGGTGATGCGCGAAGTGAACGCGCTGCGTCCGACGCTGCCGCAGGAGATCGCGGAGATCGAGATCAGGAAGCTGAGCCCCGGGCTCGTCAACACGGTGCAGCTTGCGCTGGTGTCCGAGGAGGCGACCTGGCGCGAACTCGAGGATTACGCGCGCGACCTGAAAGATACGCTGAAACCGGTGACCGGCATCCGCACGGCGGAGAGCTGGGCGATCCCGCGGCGCGAACTGCGCGTGCAACTCGACCTGAAGCGCATGGCCGAGATCGGCGTCACGCCGGCGCAGGTCGCGCAGGCGATCGCGAGCGAGAACGCCAACATCCCGGCCGGCACGATCGACATCGGCCCCCGCGGATTCAGCCTCAAGACCTCGGGCGCCTACGAGACCCTCGATGAAGTGCGCGACACGGTGGTCACGGCGGGCGGCGGGCACGCCGTGCGCATCCGCGACATTGCCGCGGTGAGCTGGACTACCGCGCCCTTCAGCCATGTCGGGCGCTACGACGGCCGGCGCGCCGTGTTCGTCACGGCCAACCAGAAGGAGGGGTACAACATCCTCGAGGTGCAGCAGGGCATCGACGCCGCCCTCGACCGCTTCGAGGCGGGCCTGCCCCAGCGCATCACCCTCGA
>DAOQXO010000078.1:0-11198 GCA_035342635.1 Steroidobacteraceae bacterium | reverse complement strand
AAGAAGGCCGCCTGGCTGATCGTGTCGAACGACAGCGCGAAGAGGGCGCCGACGAGTGCGACGATGAACGGGTTCTTCGCGCGCCCGAGCGCGCCGAGGAAACGGCCCTTGATTCCCACGGGTGTGACCACCTCATCGGGCGCCGCGCGCCAGACGGCGTGCAGATTGAGGATGCCGAGCAAGGTCAGGAAGAAGATGGAGATCGCAACCCCGGTCGTCTGCAGCCAGTCGGGCGTCTGCCAGTGCGCCACTGCCGTGCTCACGAGCAGCGCGATCGCGATGACGACGATGCCGTGGCCGAGCGAGAACAGCGCGCCGCAGTAGCGCGCGAACGGCCGGCCGGCGCCGGTGTTCACGCGGGTCAGTCCGTCGATGGTGGCGAGGTGATCGGCGTCGAAGCCGTGCTTCAGGCCGAGCAGGAAGGCGACGACGGCGAGGCCGCCGAAGGAGGCTGGTAGAGATTCCATGGTGGACCGAGTATGACAAAATCAACAATCGTCATACAATGTGGTTACGGTCAGTACCTAGGCTTCATGTGCCGGTGGGTGCGCCCGCCGTGGGCATGGTGCTCGGCCTGCTCCACGGCCACGAGGTTCAGGCTGCCGTGACGCACGCCGGGCTCGGCCGTCAAGCTGCCGGCGAGCTCGCGCACGGCGGCCACGGGTCCCTGCAACACTGCCGTCTCGAGGCAGTTCTCGTGGTCGAGATGCACGTGCATGGTCGCGACGACCAGGTCGTGATGCGCGTGCTGGCGCTCGGCGATCCGTTCGGCGAGATCGCGCGCATGGTGGTTGTAGACATAAGAGAGACTCGCGACGCAGTGGCCGTGGGGCGCGTGGTCCTGCGCCTCGCGGTCGAGCTGCTGGCGGATCAGGTCGCGCACGGCTTCGCTGCGGTTCTCGTAGCCACGCCCGGCGATCAGCCGGTCGAAGCTGGCGGCGAGCTCGTCGTCGAGGGATATGGTGACGCGTTGCATGGCGCGAGTTTATTGCATACTCGGTGCCCCATGCGCGTCATCGCCGCCTGCGCCATCGCCCTGTTGCTCGCGCTGATCGTGTACCCGCCGGCGCTGCCGTCGACCGCCTGGATGGGTGGCGTGCACGATGCCGGGCACGTGCTGGTGTTTGCGGTGATCACGGCTCTGCTGTGCGTGATCCTGCGGCCGCGTGGCGCCCGCCTCGCCGTAATCGCGGCGATGATCGTGCTGCTTGCGGCCGGCACGGAACTCGCCCAGGGGCGTTTTGGCGTGGGCGATGCGACCTTCGGCGACTTCGGCCGGGACCTGCTTGGCGGCGCGGTCGGCGTGACACTGTGGTTCGCGGCCACGCGGCGCCTGCCGGCCTTGCACCTGGTCGCGGCGCTGGCGCTGCTGGCTGGCCTCCTGCCGCTCGCACGGATCGGCTGGGCGTATGCGCAGCGTGCTGACGCACCGCATGTCATCTGGGATCCCCGCCGCGCGACCTGGGACGTGTTCATCGAGTCGCCGCGGACCGGTACCTTCAGCAAGCTTCCCGATGGCCAGGGCGTGCGGTTCGTCGCCGGGACCGATTCCTATGCAGGCATCGTCATCCGCGAGCCGCCGCCGGACTGGCGCGGGTTCGATGCGCTGATCGTGTCCGTCGCCAATCCCGGCTCGCGCGCGTTGTCGCTGAACGTGCGCATCGATGACCTGCCGCGGGACACCGACTACGAGGATCGCTTCAATCGCGAGCGGGTCCTGCCGCCCGGCGCAGCGCTGCGCTGGCGCATTCCGCTGGCGGAGATCGAGCAGGGGCCCCGGGGCCGCCCGCTCGGGCTGTCGCACATCACGCGGGTGGTGATCTTCCTGTCGCCGGGCTACAGGGGGGCGGAGTTCGACTTGCGGGATGTGCGCCTCGAACCTGCACCCTGATATTCTGGCCGCCATGGAACAGTTGCTCGATCTCGCCACTCAACCCGCTGCCTGGGCAGCGCTCGCCACCCTCATCGCGATGGAGGTGGTGCTCGGCATCGACAACCTGATCTTCATCTCGATCCTCACCAACAAGCTCCCGGAGCACCAGCGCGCCTCCGCGCGGCGCATCGGCATCGGCGTCGCGCTGGTGCTGCGCCTCCTGCTGCTCGGCACGATCGCGCTCATCGTGCGGCTCACGGAACCGGTGATCGAGCTTTTCGGCAATGGCTTCTCGTGGCGCGACATCATCCTGATCGCGGGCGGCCTGTTCCTCGTCTGGAAGGCGACGACCGAGATCCACCAGAGCGTCGATCCGGACGCCGCGCCGCACGTCCTCGTCGGCAAGCAGGCGACCCTCGGCTTCGCCTCCGCCATCGCGCAGATCCTGATGCTCGACCTCGTCTTCTCGCTCGACAGCATCATCACCGCGGTGGGCATGACCGAGCACATTCCGATCATGGTGATCGCGGTGATCGTCGCGGTCATCGCGATGCTGCTCGCGGCCGAGCCGCTCGCGAATTTCATCCACGCCAACCCGACCATCGTGATGCTGGCGCTCGGCTTCCTCCTCATGATCGGCACGACACTGATCGCCGACGGCTTCGGCGTGCACGTGCCGCGCGGCTACGTGTACGCCGCGATGGCGTTCTCGGCTTTCGTCGAGGGCCTCAACATGGCGGCGCGACGTGCCAAGCGCCGTCGTCAGGAATTGCACCAGACGAGCAACTGATTGTTCGCCGGCATGGCGTGATCGGCGCACAGCGCGAGACCCTGCGCCGCGGCAAGCTCGTTCACCACCTCGAAATCGCGAATGCCGCTCGCCGGATCGCGGGCGCGCAGGAACGCGTCGAACTCCGCGTTGCTGGCCGAGGTGAAGGCGCCCCGGTACCTGAAAGGGCCGTACACGGCGAGGGTGTGCGGGGGAGGTGCCGCAGCGGCCCCGGCGGCGAACAGGCGGCTGACTCCCGCGAAGAAGGCCTCGACTTCGCGCGGGCCCATGATGTGCAGCGTGTTGGCCGAGAAGACGGCGTCGACACCGGTGACGGGCCAAGCCGGCATCGTGACGTCGAGCTCGACGGGCGGGGCCAGGTTGGGCGGGCCATGCTGCGCGATCCGCGCGCGCAGCCCGGGCAGCCATTCGGCGCGATCGCTCGGCAGCCATTCGAGATGAGGCATTTCGCGGGCGAAGAACACCGCGTGCTGGCCGGTTCCGCTGCCGATCTCGAGCACGCGCCGCTGCCTTGCGAAGGCCGTGCGCAGCAGGTCGAGGATCGGCTGCTTGTTGCGCTCGCAGGCCGCCGATTCCGGAGTAGGATGCGCGTCAGCAGGGGAGGGTATGGACATGATGTGGCTCGTGATCGGTGTAATCGTATTCTTTGGCACTCATTCCGTCGCCATCTTCTCGCCGACCGGGCGTGAATATCTTGCCACGAGGTATGGCCTCGGCTGGCGCGCGTTCTACTCGATTCTCTCGCTCGTCGGGCTTGCACTGATCATCTGGGGCTACGGCCTCGCCCGCCAGGAGCCGCTCGTCCTGTATCAGCCGCCAGCTTGGCTGCGCAGTGTCGTCGCGCTCCTGATGCTGCCGGTGTTCCCGCTGCTGTTTGCGGCCTACCTGCCGGGGCGAATCAAGGCGAAGTTGAAGCATCCGATGCTGGCCGCGGTCAAGCTGTGGGCGCTCGCGCACCTGCTCGCCAACGGCACGCTGGCCGACGTCGTGCTGTTCGGCGCATTTCTCGCCTGGGCGGTCGTCGATCGCATCTCGTTCAAGCACCGCGTGCAGCGGGTGATTCCCTCGGCGCCACCCGGCCGCTGGAACGACCTCATCGCCGTGGTGCTGGGCCTGGGCGCGTATCTGCTGTTCGTCCTCGTCCTGCATGCGCGCTGGATCGGCGTGCCGATCGCACCGTGACGACTTTTCGCGAACTCGGGCTATCCGGGCCGGTGCTCGCGGCGCTTGCGGATGTCGGCTATGAATCGCCGTCGCCGATCCAGGCCGCGACGATTCCGGTGCTGCTGGCGGGTAGCGATATGGTCGGACAGGCGCAGACCGGTACCGGCAAGACCGCGGCGTTTGCGTTGCCGCTGCTGTCGGGCCTGGACCTCGCGCAGCGCAAGCCCCAGGTCCTGGTGCTGGCGCCGACACGCGAGCTCGCGATCCAGGTGGCCGAGGCGTTTCAGCGCTACGCCGCGCACATGCCCGGGTTCCACGTCATGCCGATCTATGGCGGCCAGGGCTACGGACCGCAGCTGCATGCGCTGAAGCGCGGCACGCACGTGATCGTCGGTACGCCCGGGCGCGTGATGGATCACATGAAGCGCGGCACGCTCGCGCTCGATGGCCTGCGCGCGCTGGTGCTCGACGAGGCCGACGAAATGCTGCGCATGGGGTTCATCGACGACGTGGAATGGATCCTCGGAGAGACCCCCGCGACGCGGCAGGTGGCGCTGTTCTCGGCGACCATGCCGGCACCGATCCGGCGCATTGCGCAGAAGCACCTGCGCTCGCCGGTCGAGGTGACGATCCGCGGCAGGACGCAGACCGCGGCCAATATCCGCCAGCGCTACTGGATCGTGAGCGGCCTGCACAAGCTCGACGCCCTGACCCGCATACTGGAGGTCGAGGAGTTCGACGGCATGCTGGTCTTTGCCCGCACCAAGCAGGCCACTGTGGAACTCGCCGAGCGTCTCGAGGCGCGCGGCTTCGCCGCCGCCGCCCTGAACGGCGATGTGCCGCAGCCGCAGCGCGAGCGCATCGTCGCGCAACTGAAATCCGGCGAACTCGACATCGTCGTGGCGACCGACGTGGCGGCGCGCGGCCTCGACGTCGAGCGCATCGGCCATGTGGTCAACTTCGACGTGCCGACGGACCCGGAGTCCTACGTGCATCGCATTGGCCGCACTGGCCGGGCGGGGCGCAGCGGCGAGGCGATCCTGTTCATCGCGCCGCGCGAGCGCAACCTGCTGCGTGCGATCGAGCGCGCGACCCGCCAGACGATCGAGCCGATGGAGTTGCCGTCGGTCGAAGACGTGAACCTGCAACGGGTCGCGCGCTTCAAGCAGCGCATCAAGGCGGCGCTCGAGTCGGGCGCGGGCAGCGCGTTCCACGCGATGGTCGCGGAAGTGGCGCGAGAGCAGGGCGTCACCGATCTCGATGTCGCCGCTGCACTCGCCGCGATCGTCCAGGGCGAGACGCCGCTGCTGTTGCCGGCGGAGCCGAAGCCGCGTACCCCTCCGCCGCCGCGCGAACCGCGCTCCCGGCGCGAGCCGGAGCGGCGTCCGCGGGGCGAGGCGGAGCGGCGTCCGCGGCGCGAAGCCGGGCGCGCCGTGGACCTCGAGATGGAAACCTACCGCGTCGAGGTGGGCCGCGCGCACGGCGTGAGGCCGGCCAACATCGTCGGCGCCATCGCAAGCGAGGCGGGGCTCGCGGGCAAGCACATCGGACGCGTCGACATCCGCGGCGAGCACAGCTTCGTCGACCTGCCGGCAGGCATGCCGAAGGAGATCCTGCGCGAGCTGCGCAAGGTGCGCGTGATGGGCCAGGCGCTGAAGATCAGGAAAGCTTAGGGCTCGGCGCCTGGCGCGCAGGGTCAGGGCCGTGTGCCGCGCCTCACTGGCTCGTCAGCAGGAAGCCCGCCCAGTAGTAGGGGTGTCGATCCAGCAGGGACAGCTGCGCAAGCTGCAGCGCGCGGGCGGTGCCGCCGTCGCGGGTGCGCAATGTCGACATCTCCTCGTACATCTTGCGCATCAGGCTCGCGGTGCTGTGGTCCTCGACTCGCCACAGACTTGCGATCACGCTGCGCGCGCCGCGCCGCTGGACGATCGAACTGAGTCCCTCGATCTCGCGGCCGTCGGCGGTGACCGCGCCGCCCATGCCGGTCTGGCAGCCCGATAGCGTAGTGAGCGCTATCCCCGAGAAGTCGAGCGCGCCGATCTTGTCGAGCGTGAGCTGCCCGCCATCGCCGAGCAGCAGGTAGGAGCGCATCGCATTGCCGGGTCGCAGGTTGAAATGCGTGCCGAGATGCAGCACCGAGAAATCGCGCGGCGCTGCGAGCAGCGAGTCGAGCCGCGCCTCGGTGAACGCCGCGTCGGCGTAGCCCTCACCCGGCAACGCGCCGCGCCCCGTCGAGGGTCCCTCGCCGGGTGTCGGCGCATCGCAGGCCTCGCCGGGCGAGGCGAGCCCGGTGATTGGCCCGCGAACGATGTAGCACAGCTCGTCGGCGACGGCCGGTAATGCACGGTAGCCCGCAACAGCCTGCGTGACGCCGAGCCCGCGGACCGCGAGCACGGGCTCGCGCCCGGCGGTCGGCGCATCGGCCGCGCGACTGGCCGCGTCGGCGTACAACTGGATCGCGTAGCGCTCGACCAGGTAATGCTCGCCGTCGCTGAGCGCCGCGAACGGCACATAGCGCAGCGCGTCGTCAGGCCAGAAAACGATCCGTTGCGCGCCCGCACGGGCGGCGGCCTCGGCGAGCGGGCGCACCAGGATGTCGTACAGTGCCCGTGAGCGCAGGTGCACATCTTCGCGCCGGCCGATCGCGTCGAGCAGGTCGCCGATCTCGCGGCGCAGCGCCGTCGCTTCGATGTCGATGCGGTGCTCGGCCTGGCCCTCGCGCGTGGCCACCAGTATCCGCAGGTGCTGATCGGTCAGCAGGTAGACACCGATGGCGCTGTCATTGCCGAAGCGCTCGACTTCCCGTGCAAGGCGGTCGGTGGAAATGATCCGGCCGGGAAGCGGCGCAGCCGTGCGCGAGGCGCCACCGATGAATGCATCGATACGCCTCGCTCGCGCGGCTTCTTCGCCAGGCTGGCTCGCGAGCAACTGGTCGAGCCGGCGTCGTTCGTCCGGGCTGATGCGCCCGGCTTCGCGGCGGCGGGTGAGCGTATCGATCTCGGCGCCGGCCCGCGAATCGGCGCGCAACGTGGCGAGGTAGCTCGCCCAGAGTTGCTGCTCGGCAGCGGTCAGCGCAATGCCTGGTCCGGGCCGCGTCGCCGGGCCCGCGCGCGGCACGAAATCGCTCAGCTCTTCGGCCTTCAGCAGGTCGAGCACCTGGAGGCCTTCCTCCATCCGTCCGCTCTCCATCAGCCAATCAGCCACGGCGCGGTAGACACCGACCTTGTCGCGCAGGAAGCCACTGTGCAGGGAGCGATCGGCATCGTTGAAGCCGGCTCGCAGCGCCTCGACGCGGCCGATCGACTGCTTGCCGAAGAAGATCGCGAGTGCGTGGTCGCCGCGCTGGTGCAGCAGGCGCGCCAGCCGGTACTGAGCCTGCCATTCAGGATCCGGTGTGCCGAGCGTCGCGGCCGCGGCGAGCGCCCGTACCGCGAGCGAATATGCACCGCCACCGTTGCCGTGCGCCTCCTCGAGGGCACTCCCGTTGGCGTACACGGAATGGCGAAGGGCCGGTTCGACTTCACGCGCGGCCTCGAGCCGTCGCTGTGCCTCGATGCAGTTCGGAGCGACGGCGGGTGTCGTGCGCACGTCGATCGCGCACAGTTCATTGACGACCCGCAGCAGCGTCGGGTGCCCGGCGGGCAGGCGAGCAGCGTACAGTGCGAGCGCCTCGCCAAGCTGCTCGCGAGCGAGCGATGGATCGCCGGCGGCGTTGAGACGTGCGAGCAGCAGCAGCACATTGGCTCGTTCCGTTGCCATCTCGGCGCCGTCGCCGGCCATCTCGAGGCCGCGGGTGAGGGCGGCACGCGCCTCAGTGGTTGCGCCGAGCAGCTGCAGCAGCAGGCCGAGGCCCCGGTGGTAACTGACGCGCACCTGGCGTTCGACGTCGGCGGTATGCGTGGCGATGATCCCGCCCGCCTGATCGTAAAGTGCACGCGAAGCGGGCAGGTCGCCGAGCACGCGCTGGATCTCCGCGAGGCCCAGCAGCACGCTTACAAGATTCGGCGCATCGGCGCCGAGCTGCTGCGTGCCCACCTCGACCGCACGCCGGGCGAAGGGCAGCGCTTCCTGCGGCTTGCCCCGAGCGTTCAGCAGCACACTGAGACCGGTCAGTGCCCGCAGATAATGCCGCTGCAGTGGGCCGTCGGTCGCTTCGGCGAGCCGTACGGCTTCACGCATCGCGTGCTCGGCCTGTTCATATTCATCGAGCTTCTCGAGCACCTGTCCATAGAGCAGCCAGGCGGTCACCGGCTGGGCTGGGCCGCGCTCGGCACGCAGCTGCAACTCGATCGCGAGTTGCGCTTCGGCGTGCCGGCGTGCGCGCGGATAATCCTCCTCGCGCAGCGCTATGTTGGTCAGGACGTTCTCGATCGCACCCGCCGCTTCGCTCGTGGTCTCGCCGTTGGCAGTGAGTATGCGTTGCGCACGCTCGAGCAGCGCGCGCGCGTCCGCGAATCGGCGCTGCGACAGACGCACTTGCGCGAGACCCACCAGTGCCTTCTGCAGTTCGATCTGCTTCGCGCCGGGCACCTGCTCGCGGATCTGCAGCGCCGCGTCCCATTGGGTGCCGGCCTCTGCGATCCGGCCCTGGCGAAACGCGATCCAGGCATACGCGACATGGATCTCGGCGATCTGCGCACTTTGAGTGCCAAGCTCGCGCTCGATGATCGGGCGCGCGTATTCGAGCAGCGGAATCGCTTCGGTGAATTCGTCCCGGTAGGCGATCAGCGGCGTGGCAAGCGTCTGCACCCACCAGGCGAATTCGAGCGAGTCGTCGCCGTACTCGCGCGCCACGCGCGGAATCGTCGCGCAGAGGATGGCTACCGCCTGCATCGGCTCGCTCTCGCCGATCGCGTCCACCTGCGCGCGCAACTCTGCGATCGGTACGCTAGCGTTGTCGGGTGGGGTCTGCTGTGTGCAGATCGAGGGCAACTCGAGCGCCGCGGCGCTGCGCCCGGCGATCACTAGTGCCACCAGCAGGAACGCCGCAAGGCCGCGCCGCACCATCATGGCGAAGATCCCGATTCGATTTCGATGCGCAGCACGCCGTCGGCGGGCTCCGGGATGCGATAGAGCACGAGGATGCTGCGCACCGGCCCCGTGACGGGTCGTGGCAGCTCGGCGTCGAGTCCCTCGCGGCCGAAGCGCTCATAGATGACGACCTCGATGCCGGCGGCGCGCAGTGCTCGCGCGATTTCGTCGCGCAGCGCACGCGGATCGGCGGCGACCATGCGGTGAACCTGGTCGGGCGCCTCGCGATACACGGGCACTTCGGTTGCCGGCCGCAGCGTCCATACGAGTGCGATCGAGATGCCGGCAAGACCGGCAGCGAGCAGCCCGCCCCAAGCGCGGCGCGCAATGTTCAGGCGACCGCGGCCGCGCGCAAGTATCGGGCCGAGGATCGGGTCGCCGCGCGCCTTCCCGAGCAGTTGGGCGCCGCGGTCTGCATCGCTCGTAGCCAGCTCGCGCTGCAGGCCCAGTTCATCGATGGCGGGTCGCGCCCGGAGCGCCTCGCGCAGCGCGCGCGCCTCGTTGGCGGCGGCGCCGCCGACGGTGCCGCGGCCCGCGAGCGCATCGAACCAGACGTCGAGTGTCGGGTCGTCAGTCACGGCGACGGCGCTCCAAAGGCCAGCTCGAACCAGTCGGCCAGGTACACGCGCAGTTTCTTGCGGCACTGCGAGATGTATTCACGGGTCGCGCCTGGCGTGCGGCCGAGCAGCTGCGCGACGGCGGCATTGTCGAGCCCGTCTTCGCTGATCCATACGATCACGGCCGCGTGCGCAGGGCAGTCCTGCTCGAACCTCGTCCAGCAGCGCTGGAAGGTCTCGGCGAGCTGGCGCGCGTGCGCCGCGTCGGGAGGTGCATCGGCCCGTGCGACCGACAATTCGGCAATCCGCGCTTCGATTTCGCGGCTCGCGACCGTATCGTCGAGCGAGACTTGGGTTTCGGCCCTGCGGAACGCGTCGAGCATCGTGCGGCGCAGGATGGTGCGCATCCAGGGCCACAGTTCCGAGTCGCCCTGGAACGTGGCGCAGCGCTGCCACACCTTGATGAAGGTGTCCTGGACGAGGTCGCGTGCGGCTGCGGAGTCGCGCACTGCGCGGCGGCATTCGCGGTAGAGCCTGGTGAACAGCTCGCGGTCGAGCGCGGCCAGCGCCCGCTCGAGCGCAGCGCCGCCTTCGCGGCAAGCCCGGATGAACTCCAACTTGTCCAAGCTATCCCCCGGTACAGCCTACCGGAGTCGGCGTGAAATATCCGCATGCCGGTAAGGACGCAACATGGTGCGCGTTCGTCAGGATTACCGGGCGGTAGCCTGACAGATGCGAGGGGCCTGCGTCTCACCCCTGTCCGGCAAGCCATGGCACAGGGGGCCAGCCCATGAAGAACAACCTGACTCTGCTGATCGCATGCGGCGCGCTCGCGGCCTGCGACCAGGGGCGGTGGATCGAACTGCCGCCGATCCTGATGACCTGCAGCGACCTCGACGACGAGGAGATGGGCGCCGAGCTCAGGAACCCGGACAGGTTCAGCATCGGTCGCAGCATGCTGCAGGGTGTGTGCACACAGAGCGGAGCAGGCCAGTTCACCGGCGACACCCGCTGCAGCAAGGATGTCGTAGAAATCCGGTGCAAGTCATGAGCGTGCAGTGCCCGGGCCTGCGCCTGGCGCCGGTGGCGCTGCTGCTCGCACTGGTGGCCTGCGGCGGTGGCGCACCGGGCGATGCCGCCAACCCCTCGGCCGCGAGCCTGCCGGCGTCGCGCGGTGAGGTTTGGATGATCGATCCGGCCTCGCCGACCGATGCGCAGGTGCTCGCGTTCCTGAATGGCGTGCACCGCTTCGTGCTGAAGGACAACGAGATCTACACGGCGACCACGCGCCTCGACACGGCGAAGGTCGATGGCGCACTGACCGCGGCGACCCTGGCCGGCGATCTGCAGCTGCGCATCGAGTCGCAGGGTGTGCAGCCAATCCTCGTGTTCTCCAGTGGCCCGCGCGGGCCGCTGCGCAAGTATGAAGCACCGGAGCCGAAGCCATGATCAGCAGCCGTTCAATTCTGAAAGCCGGCGTGCTCCTGCTGTTCGCGCCGCTCGCTCTCGCCGCAGAGCGGGATCTCGATCCCGAGCAGCTCGCGCTCACCTATCACAAGCTCGCGGGCAAGGCATTCGACTTCGATCGTCATGCGGCCGCGTCCCGCGTCGTCGGACAGGCCTCGGGCTTCGACCGGCCCGACGTACTGAAGCAGGAGATCGCGCGTCAGCGCGCGGTGTTCGACACCGCGAGCGACCAGATCGTGTTCGAGACCGACATCCAGAACTCGATCAGCGACTACGACCACGACCGCGGCGAGTTCTCGGTCGCGATCTTCGAGCC
>DAOQXO010000077.1:0-11739 GCA_035342635.1 Steroidobacteraceae bacterium | reverse complement strand
AGGCGCCGCGCGCGGTGATGCCCATCTTCTTGTGGTCGTAGCCGGCCGAGCCGCCCGATGCAAAGGCATCGCCCAGCCAGAAGCCGTAGTCGACCGAAATCGAGTTTGCGATGTCGGAGAAGGTCGCCGTGCCCTTGTCGGCGGCCACGACGAGGTAGCTGTCGTCGCCGTCATGGCGCACGACATCGCGCGGGGGCACGACTTCGGTGCCCACGATGTTGTCGGTGATGTCGAGCAGGCCGCGGATGTAGGTCTGGTAGCAGGCAATCGCCTCTTTCTGGATCTCGTCTCGCGTGGCGCCCACCGGCAGCTGTTTCGGGACGAATCCGCCCTTGGCGCCGGCAGGTACGATCACGGTGTTCTTGACGTTCTGCGCCTTCATCAGGCCGAGCACTTCAGTGCGAAAGTCCTCGCGCCGGTCCGACCAGCGGATGCCGCCGCGCGCGACCGCCGCCATGCGCAGGTGCACGCCCTCGACGCGCGGACTGTAGACGAAGATCTCGTACCTTGGCCGCGGCAGCGGCAGGTCCGGGATCCGCGCCGGATCGAGCTTCATGGAGACGTAGTCCTTGGACCTGCCCGCGGCGTCGCGCTGGTAGAAGTTGGTGCGCAGCATCGCCTTGATGACGGCCAGGTAGCCACGCAGGATGCGGTCGTCGTCGAGACTGGTGACCTGTGTCAGCGCGCGACCGATGCCGGCGACGATGCGCTCGACATTGCGCGCACGCGCGCGCTCCGGGGCGGCCGGATCGAACCTGGCGTGAAAGAGCGCGATGAGCTGGCGCGCGATGCCCGCGTGGTGCGCGAGCGTGCGCTCCATCGATGCCTGGCTGAAGGGTACGGCGGTCTGCACCAGGTACTTGGCGATCATCCGCATGACCACAACGTCGCGCGAGGGCATGTCGGCGAGCAGCACGAGGCGGTTGAAACCGTCGTTCTCGATGTCGCCGCGCCATGCCGCGGCGACACCTTCGTTGAACAGCGGCTCGACGCGATCGATGTCGAGCTCGATCCGGTCGCGATGCTCGAGCTCGAAGTCCTGGATCCAGGCCTCGCCGCCGTCCGGCCAGCTGAGTTCATAGGGCCGCTCGGTGATCACGCGCAGGCCGAAATTCTCGAGCAGCGGCAGCATGTCCGAGATAGGGATCGTCTCGCCGAGCTTGACGAACTTCAGATTGACGCGCTTCGCGTCCTGGCCTGGCGGACGGTGCAGGTTCAGGCGCAGCGCGCCCGGCTCGCTGCCACGCAGGCTTTCCAGGTCGGCGATGTCCTCGAGCATGTCGCTGGCCGCGACGTCTTCCTCGTAGGCGGTCGGAAAGGCCCTGGCGTAGCGCGACATCAGCGCGAGCGCGGCGGACTCGTCGTGCTGCGCCTTGAGGGCGGCCGACAGCCGGTCCATCCAGTTGGTGGCAGCGGCGGCGATCTCGCGCTCCATGCGTGCGACGTCGACGTTCGTGCGCTGCTTGCGATCGACGCGCACGACCACGTGCACGCGCGCATGGCGCGAGTCGGAAATCTGGATCTGTGACTCGAAGGCGACGCCCTTGAAGCCGGCGAGCAGGATGCGCTCGATCTGGTGGCGCACGTCGGTGCTGTAGCGATCGCGCGGCACATAGACGAGGCAGGAGTAGAACCGCCCGTAGGGATCGCGCCGCGCCAGCAGCCTCACGGTGCGTCGGTCGTACAGGTTGACGACCTCACGCACGATGCGGATCAGGTCGGCGACATTCGCCTGGAACAGCTCGTCGCGCGGATAGGTCTCGAGCACGTTGACGACGGCCTTGGCGTCGTGGCTCTGCGGTGCGAGCCCGAAATGGTCGATGACCTGCTCGACCTTGCGGCGCAGGACCGGTATCGCGCGCGCACTGCGGTAGTACACCGTCGAGGTCCACAGGCCGAGGATGCGGTGCTCGCCATCGACGCGGCCCTGTGCATCGAAGGTCTTGACGCCTACATAGTCGAGATAGGTGCCGCGGTGGACCGTCGCGAGCGTGTTGGCCTTGGTCAGTATCAGCAGCTCCGGCTCGCGCGCGCGCTGGCGCAGTTCGCCGCGCAGGCGCACGGTCCGGGACCTGCGCCCACGGTGTCCCTGGCGCAGAATGCCGAGACCGGAGCGGCCCGCGGGCACGAGTCTGTCTTCGGAGGCTCCCCGCACCAGCCGGTAGCGCCGATAGCCGAGGAAGACGAAGTGCTGGGCTTCCATCCATTCGAGCAGCGCGCGCGCTTCGGTGATTTCGTCGGCCGGCAGCGGGGTCGCATCGGCGAGTCCGGCGGCGAGCTGGCGCACGCTGTCGCGCATCGGCATCCAGTCGTCGACCGCGGCCTGCACGTCGACGATCGTGGCCCGGATCGACTCCTCGAGTCGCGCGAGCGCTGCGGGATCGCTCTGCCGGTCGATCTCGTAGAGCTGCCAGGACTCGAGGCTCGATTGCGGGTCGTCGCTGTCGGCGACACCGAGGAAGCGGCCGCGTGCGTCACGCCGCATCGGAATGACAGGGTGCACGATGAAGTGCATCGCCACCTGCGCCTGCGCGAGCACGATGCCGATCGAATCGACGAGGAACGGCATGTCCTTGGTGACGATTTGCACGATCGTGTGCGGCGAGGCGAAGCCGTCGCGCGCCGCATCGGGATTGAACACGCGGACCCGCGCCTGCGCACCGGCAAGCGTGCGGCCCAGTGCGAGGTGATCGAGGCCGACGCCGGCCAGATCGGCGGGCGGCCGCGCCGCGAGGTCGTCTTCCGACACGCCGCGGAAGTAGGCGCGCAGGAACTGCGCGTCGGCGGTCCGCTGGCGCGAGCTGCCTCGCGCGGGGGCCGCTTTCACGATGCGTTCGATCAATGCGAGACGGGCGGCCGGAACGATTCTGGTCACGATGGCAGGCTTCATCGGGCGTTGGGCGCGAGGCGCGCGATTATACACGGGGTCAGTTCGCCCGCGCGCCGGGTGAGTTTCTCGAGCAGGCGATCGAGCGCGCGGCGCTCGTCGCGGCCGAGCACTCCGAGCAGCGCAGCCTCGTACTCGAGCACCTGCGGAACGACCCGCGCATACAGCGCCGCGCCGGTGCGCGACAGGCGTAGCACCGAACGGCGCCGGTCGCGCCGCGACTGTGTGCGCACGATGCGACGGGCACGCAGCAGCGCGGCGACGGCCCGGCTGACCGCGACCTTGTCCATGGCCGTGCGCGCGGCCACGTCCGCGGCGCTCATGCCCGGCTGTTCGCCGAGGGCCGCGATGACGCGCCACTCGGGGATCGACAGCGAATAGCGCTCGGCATAGGCGCCTGAAATCGCGCTGCTGACGAGGTTCGCCAGCACCGAGAGCCGATAGGGCACGAAGCGGTCGAGCTGCAGGCTGGGCGTGGGCGGCATGGCGGTTTGGGCTCCAGGGCGCGTGGCGGGTATAATGGTTGCAATTGTAACCATTTGCGGGGTGAGCGATGGCGGCCATCCACGACAATCCGATGGGCACGGACGGCTTCGAATTCGTCGAGTACACGGCCCCGGACCCCGAACTGCTGCGCAGCCTTTTTGCACGCATGGGATTCCCGGTGACCGCGCGCCATCGCAGCAAGGATGTCACCCTGCATCGGCAGGGCGACGTGAACTTCCTGATCAATGCGGAGCCGGATTCCTTCGGCCAGCAGTTCGCGCGCGACCACGGTCCGTCGGTGTGCGCGATGGCCTTTCGGGTCGCCGACGCGGCCCGGGCCTTCGAGCGCGCGCTGTCGCTCGGGGCGCGGCCCCACCAGGGCAGGATCGGACCGATGGAACTCAACATTCCCGCCATCGAGGGCATCGGCGGCTCGCTGATCTACCTGGTCGACCGCTATGGCGACAAGTCGATCTACGACGTCGATTTCCGCCCGGTGGGCGATACCGGCGACGGCGTCGGCTTCACGCGCATCGATCACCTGACCCACAACGTACACCGCGGCGGCATGGACCGCTGGGCGGGTTTCTACGAGCGCCTGTTCAACTTCCGCGAAATCCGCTATTTCGACATCGAAGGCCGGCACACCGGCCTCTTCAGCCGCGCGATGACCAGTCCGTGCGGCAAGATCCGCATCCCGATCAACGAGTCGCAGGACGACAAGTCGCAGATCGAGGAATACCTGAGGCTCTATCACGGCGAAGGTATCCAGCACATCGCGCTCGCGACCGATGACATCTGTCGCACGGTCGATGCGCTCGCCGCGCGCGGCATCGTGTTCCAGGACACCCCCGACACCTACTACGAGGGCATCGATGCGCGCGTGCCGCACCACGGCGAGAGCGTGGAGGAGTTGCGCCGGCGCCGCATCCTGATCGACGGCAATCCCGATCGCGGCGAGGGCACGCTGCTGCAGATCTTCACTCAAAACGTGATCGGGCCGATCTTCTTCGAGGTGATCCAGCGCAAGGGCAACGACGGCTTCGGCGAGGGCAATTTCCGCGCGCTGTTCGAATCCATCGAGCTCGACCAGGTGCGCCGGGGCGTGATCTAGCCCGCGCTCGCGGCGCGTTCAGGTGTGTTCGCGCCGCAGGTACTGTTCCCGGCCCATCTCGACGAGCCGGCTCGCGGCGCGGGCGAACTCGAACGCGAGGCGCGTGCCGCGATACAGCCGGTCGGGAGGCGCCGCGGCAGAAACGGCCAGGTTGACGCCGTGGTCGTACAACTCGTCGATCAGCGTGATGAAGCGGCGCGCCGCGTCGTCACGCGTCTCGTCGAACTGCGGCACATTCGCCAGCAGCAGGGCAGGGTAGTCACCCGCGATTTCGAGGTAGTCGTCCTTGCCGCGCGGCCCCTCGCACAGCGCATCGAACTCGAACCAGACGGCGTTGTCGTTGGCGCGTACCACCGGAATCGCCCGGCCGGCGACCTCGATCGTCCCGCCCGCCGTGCCCGCGTCGCCGGCGAAGAACTCGAACAGCTTCGCCAGCTCCTGCTGCGATCCGGGGGCGGTGGAATCGAGGTACAGGGAGGCCCTGGCGAGTTCGCGCAGCCGGTAGTCGACGCCGCCGTCGACCGCGATCACCTCGGTGTGCTTCTCGAGCAGCGCGATCGCGGGCAGGAAGCGCCGCCGCTGCAGGCCATTTCGATACAGGCCATGCGGCGGCACGTTCGACGTGAATACCAGCGTGACGCCGCGATCGACCAGCGCGCTGAACAGCCTCGCGAGGATCATCGCGTCGGCGATATCGTTCACCTGCAGCTCATCGAGGCACAGCACCCGCGCCTGCGCGGCGATGCGCCGGGCGACTACGGTGAGGGGCGATTCGGTCTGCGCCAGCGCCGCAAGCTGCGCATGGACTTCGTGCATGAAGCGGTGGAAATGCCGGCGGCGCCGGGCTTCGAACGGCAGGCTGGCGTGGAACGCGTCCATCAGCAGCGTTTTACCGCGCCCGACGCCGCCCCACAGGTAGATGCCGCGCCCGGCCCTGCGCTCCGGCGGGCGCAGCAGGCCACGTACACGTGCGAGCGGATTGCGTCCAGCGCGCTCGGCGGCGACCAGGCGGCGCCGCAGGTCCTCGAGCGCGTCGATGGCAGCCAGCTGGGCCGGGTCGGGCACGAGGCCGCGACGCCCCAGTTCGCGCGCGAGAACGGCGGTTGGCACGGTCAATCCGCGAGTTCGGGCAGATCCCGGAACAGGTCGAGCGCGGCGGGATTGGCGAGCGCGTCGCGGTTCAGGACCGGTTTGCCATGGACGACATTGCGTACCGCGAGCTCGACGAGTTTGCCGCTCAGCGTTCGTGGCAGGTCGGCCACGGCGATCACCTTGGCCGGCACATGGCGCGGCGTGGTGTTGCGGCGAATCGTGTCGCGGATGCGCTTCACCAGCGCATCGTCGAGCGTGACACCCTCACGCAGCCGCACGAACAGCACGACGCGCACGTCGCCTTCCCATTGCTGGCCGATCGCGAGGGACTCGAGCACCTCGGGCAACTGCTCGACCTGGCGATAGATTTCGGCGGTGCCGATGCGCACGCCGCCGGGGTTCAGTACGGCGTCCGAACGCCCGAAGATCACGAAGCCGCCGTCGGCGGTCTCGGTGGCGTCATCGCCGTGGTGCCAGGTGTTCGGGAAGCGCGAGAAATACGCCTCGCGATAGCGCGAGCCATCCGGGTCGTTCCAGAAGCCGACCGGCATCGACGGGAACGGAGCCGCGCACACCAGCTCGCCGCGCTGGTCGATGACGCGCGCGCCGGCTTCGTCGAAGACCTCGGTGCGCATGCCGAGCCCGCGGCACTGGATTTCGCCCCTGCGCACCGGCAGCACCGGGCTGCCGAGGCAGAAGCACGAGACGATGTCGGTGCCACCGGAGATCGACGACAGCTGCAGATCGGCCTTCACCGCGCGGTAGACGTAGTCGTAGGTCTGGGGCAGCAGCGGCGAGCCGGTCGACAGCACGGCACGCAGCGCGCCCACGTCCACTTCGCGTGCCGGCTCGAAACCGGCTTTGTCGAGCGCGGCCAGATACTTGGCGCTCGCGCCGAAGATCGCGATGCGCTCGGCGGCCGCCATGTCCCACAGTGTGTGCGGCCCGGGATGGAACGGCGAGCCCTCGTAGAGCACGAGCGCCGCGCCGGAGGCGAGGCCGCTGGCGAGCCAGTTCCACATCATCCAGCCGCAGGTCGTGTAGTAGAAGAAGCGGTCGTCCGGCCGCAGGTCGGTGTGCAGCAGGTGTTCCTTCTGGTGTTGCAGCAGCGTGCCGCCCGCGCCGTGGACGATGCACTTCGGCTTGCCGGTGGTGCCGGAGGAATAGAGGATGTAGAGCGGATGGTCGAAGGGCAGTTGCTCGAACGAGAGCCGCGTGCCGGCGCGGCCGAAGCTCGCATAGGGCACGGCCCGCGCCACACCGCCGATGTCCGGTGTCGCCTGCATGTACGATACGACGACGACCGCTTCGAGCCCGGGCAGCTGCGGGGCGATCTGCGCGATCTGCGCGAGCGAGTCGAGCTGCTTGCCGGCATAGAAATAGCCGTCGGCCGTGAACAGCACCTTGGGCGTGATCTGCCCGAAGCGGTCGAGCACGCCATTGACGCCGAAGTCCGGCGAGCACGAGCTCCATACCGCGCCGAGGCTGGTCGTCGCGAGCATCGCGACTATGGTCTCCGGCAGGTTGGGCATGTAGCCCGCGACGCGATCGCCGACGCCCACACCGAGCGCGCGCAGGCCGTCGGCGACGCGTGCAACTTCGGCATGCAGCGCGCGGCGCGACAGTTCGCGCCGTGTGCCGCGCTCGTTCACGAATATCAGTGCCGCGTGGTCGTCACGGTGACGCAGCAGGTTCTCGGCGAAATTGAGGCGCGCGGTCGGGAACCAGCGCGCACCCGGCATGATACCCCCGTGTTCGAGTACCGGGCCGTCGCCCCAGTCGGCGATCGTGCCACTGAAACGCGCGAGTTCCCGCCAGAACGCAGCGGGGTTCTCGAGCGACCAGGCTTCGAGCGCCTTGTAGTCCGTCAGCGCGAGCTGCAGGCGCGCGTTGACGCACGAGCGGAACCGGGTGACGACCGCGCCTTCGATGCGATCGGCCGAGGGAGTCCAGATCGGAGTGCTCATGCGCCGAGTCAAAGAGTCTGGTAGTTGGGTCCCGAACCGCCTTCCGGCGTTGTCCAGTTGATGATGCCGTAGGGATCCTTGATGTCGCAGGCCTTGCAGTGTACGCAGTTGGCCGCGTTGATCTGCAGGCGTTTGCCACCCTGGCCGTCGTCGATCATCTCGTAGACACCCGCCGGACAGAAACGCGTGCACGGATTGTCGAACTCGACGCGGCAGCGCGTTGCGCAGATGCTCGGGTCGGCGACCTTCAGGTGCGCGGGCTGCGCCTCGTCGTGCGTGGTAGCCGCGAAGTACACCGAGGCAAGGCGGTCGCGCGGCGGCAGCGTGCGCTCGCCCCAGCCGCGATCGGGCGAGGTGTACTCGTCGATCTTCTTCATGGCCGCGGCATTGTCGGAGTTGTGCAGGGTCCATGGGGTGCGTCCGCCGGTGAGCACCTCGAGCGCGGAATTCGCGAGTCCGAACCACAGGCCCCGCTTGAAGCCCGGCTTGAAGTTGCGCACGCGTCGCAACTCCTGGCCGCCGGGCGAGGCGCGCCACAATGCGTCGAAGCCGGTCACTCCGCCGCTCGCCACGAGGTGTTCCGCGGCCAGCGCACCGGAGCGGATGGCCTGGTGAATGCCCTTGATCTTCGGGAAGTTGAGGGTGCCGCCGGCATCGCCGACGATCAGCGCGCCGGGCATTTCGAGTTTCGGCAGGGACTGCCAGCCGCCGGCCGCGATCGTGCGTGCACCCGCCGAGACGATCTCGCCCCCGTCGAGCAGCGGCTTCACCGCCGGATGGTGCTTGAACTGCTGGAGCACTTCGAACGGCGCGAGCCGCGGGTCCTCGTAATCGAGCCCGACGACGAAGCCGACGTACACGCGGTCCCCGCCCAGGTGGTAGATGAAGCTGCCGCCGTAGGTGGCGTTGTCGAGCGGCCAGCCGACGCTGTGCTGGATCAGCCCTGGCGTGGCCCGGCCGGACGGCAACTGCCACAGCTCCTTGAAGCCGAGTCCGAAGGTCTGCGGATCGCTGCCGGCGGCAAGCGAGTAGCGCTGGATCAGCTGCTTCGTGAGGCTGCCGCGACAGCCCTCGGCGAGCACCGTGACCCTGGCGCGGATCTCGGGGCCCGGGGCGTAGTTCGGGCCCGGCTCGCCGTTCTTGTCGAGTCCCATATCGCCGATCTGCACGCCCGCCACGGCCCCCGCGGCGTCGAACAGCGGCGCGGCGCCGGCGAAGCCCGCGAACACGTCGACGCCCAGGCCTTCCGCCTTCTGCGCGAGCCAGGGTGTCAGCAGGCCGAGAGACACGATGAAGTTGCCGTGATTGCGCTGCTGCGGCGGAACCGGCAGGCGACGCGCGCCGCTGCGGGTCAGGATGCGCAGTTCATCGCGCTGCGCGGGCACGCAGACGTCGAACTGCGCATCACGCCATTCCGGCGCGAGCGCATCGAGCGGCTCCGGTTCCATGACCGCACCCGACAGCGAATGCGCGCCCACGGCCGCGCCCTTCTCGAGCACGCAGACACTGGCGTCCGGGTTGAGTTGCTTCAGGCGGATCGCGCAAGCGAGCCCCGACGGGCCCGCCCCGACGATCACGAAGTCGTACTCCATGACGTCTCGTTCCACGGCTTCGCTGCTCGGTGTCGTCACGGTGTGTCCTCTTACTTCGGTTGCATCCTGATCGCGCCGTCGATGCGGATCGTCTCGCCATTGATCATCGGGATCTCGAAGATCGACTGCACGAGCTGTGCGTACTCCTCGGGCTTGCCGAGCCTGGGCGGGAAGGGCGCCTGCCTGCCGAGCGAGTCCTGGACGTCCTGCGGCATGCCCGCGACCATCGGCGTGCGGAAGATGCCCGGTGCGATCGACACGCAGCGGATGCCGAACGCCGCGAGCTCCCTCGCGATGGGCATCGTCATGCCCATGACGCCGGCCTTGGTGGCCGAATAGGCCGCCTGGCCGATCTGGCCTTCGAACGCCGCCACCGACGAGGTGTGGATCAGCACGCCGCGCTCGCCGTCCTCGTTCGGCGAGTTCTGCTGCATGATGGCAGCCGCGGCCTTGTCGCACAGGAACGTGCCGATCAGGTTGATGTGGATGACCTTGGTGAAGAATTCCCCGGCCATCGGGCCGTTGCGGCCGAGCACGCGGCCCGCGCCGATGACACCGGCGCAGTTGACCAGCAGGTCGATGCCGCCCATGAACGCCCTGGCGGTCTCCATCGCGGCGTTCACTTCAGCCTCCGAGGTGACGTCGCACTTGGCGAAGCGCGCGCTCGCGCCGAGTTCGGCGGCGGCGGCCTGGCCGGGGCCTTCCTGCACGTCGAGCAGGGTGACCTTGCCGCCCTGGGCAACCACGTGGCGTGCGACGGCATTGCCGAGGCCCGATGCTGCGCCCGTGACGACGGCGCGCGCGTCTTTCATCTTCATTCAGAATCCTCTGGAGTGGGCGGAAAAAAATGGGGTCTGACAGTAAAGCACAGGCGGCCGATGCGGGTACAGACTGCGACCTTCAGCGCTGGCGCCGCGCGAGGAAATCCTCGATGCGCGTGCGTGCTTCCTGCGAGAGGCGCAGTCGCGCGAGGCGCCGGCTCGTCGAGCGTCGCAGTGCGTCGTTGCGCGGCGCACCCGCGACCTCGTTGACCAGCTGCTTCACTTCCTGCTGGGCCTGCGGGCCACCCGAGAGCAGCTCGGCGACGAGGCGCTCCACCACCGCGTCGAGCTGCGGGATATCAACCGCGGTTTCGTGCAGCAGTCCGATCGTGCGGGCCTGCGTGCCGTCGAAGCGCTCCCCGGTCAGCGCGTAGCGCCGCATCGCGCGCACGCCGATCGCGGCCACGACATGTGGTGCGATCGTCGCCGGCACGAGGCCGAGCTTCACCTCGGAGAGCGCAAAGCGCGCGTCGGCGAGGCCCACCGCGATGTCGCAGCAGGCGATCAGGCCCACACCGCCACCGAAGGCGTCGCCGTTCACGCGCGCCAGCACCGGCTTGGCGCACTCGTCGAGCACCGCGAGCATCTCCGCGAGCGCGAGTGCATCGTCATGGTTCTGCTGCCCGGAGGCCGTGCCCATCGCGCGCATGTGCGCGAGATCGGCGCCCGCGCAGAAGGCTGCGCCGGCACCGGTCAGCACCAGCATGCGCACGGCGGTATCCCGTGCGCACTGCTCGATGGCGGCGCGCAGCGCGCCGATCATCGCGGCATCGAACGCGTTGCGCCGCTCCGCGCGATCGAGCGTCAGGCGGGCGACGCCCGCCGGGTCCACTTCGAGGCGTATTCCTGCCGATGCCACCGGCTACATCCGGAAAATGCCGTTGCGCTCGGCGTCGGGCGCCGGGCCGTGCGCGGCGAGGTGCAGCGCGAGGCCCAGCACGCGACGCGTATCGAGCGGGTCGATGATGCCGTCGTCCCACAGGCGTGCCGACGAATAGAACGGATGGCCCTGTGTCTCGTAGCGCGCCCGGATCTGGTCCATGAACGCCTCGCGCCCGCCGTCGTCGCGCCGCACGCTCGCGAGCACCTGCGCGGCCTGCTCGCCGCCCATGACCGAGATGCGCGCGTTGGGCCACATCCACAGGAAGCGCCCGCCGTAGGCACGGCCGCACATCGCATAGTTGCCTGCACCGAAGGAGCCGCCGATGACCACGGTGAGCTTGGGCACGGTGGCGCAGGCGACCGCGGTGACCATCTTGGCGCCGTCCTTGGCAATGCCGGCCTGCTCGTACTTCGCGCCGACCATGAAGCCGGTGATGTTCTGCAGGAACAGTAGCGGCGTGCGGCGCCGGTTCGCGAGCTGCACGAAGTGCGCGGCCTTGAGCGCGGATTCCGAGAACAGCACGCCGTTGTTGGCGACGATGGCCACCGGGCAGCCGTGGATGCGCGCGAAGCCGCACACGATCGTCGTGCCGTATTCGGGCTTGAACTCGTGGAAATCGGAGGCGTCGACGAGACGGCCGATGATCTCGCGCACGTCGTAGGGGTGGCGCGTGTCGTCCGGCACGATGCCGGCGATCTCGCGCGGATCGAGCGCGGGTTCCTCGCCCGGCACGAGGTCGAGCCAGGCCGATGCGCGCGGTCGCAGTGCCGCGACCGACGCGCGCGCGAGCGCAAGCGCGTGCGCGTCGTTCTCGGCGAGGTGATCGGCGACGCCGGAGCGGCGCGCGTGGACGTCGCCGCCGCCGAGCGTCTCGGCGTCGATCTCCTCGCCGGTCGC
>DAOQXO010000076.1:1832-11914 GCA_035342635.1 Steroidobacteraceae bacterium | reverse complement strand
TCTTGCCGGTCTGGCGGTCGCCGATGATCAGCTCACGCTGGCCGCGGCCGATCGGCACCATCGAGTCGACGGCCTTGTAGCCGGTCTGCACCGGCTGCGACACGCTCTTCCTGTAGATGACGCCCGGCGCGACACGCTCGATCGGCGCCGTGCGGGTCGCCTTCAGCGGGCCCTTGCCGTCGATCGGGTTGCCGAGCGTGTCGACGACGCGACCGAGCAGTTCGGGACCGACCGGCACCTCGAGGATGCGTCCGGTGGTCTTCACCGTGTCGCCCTCGCGGATGTCGGTGTAGTCGCCGAGCACCACTGCACCGACGGAGTCCTGCTCGAGGTTGAGCGCAAGCCCGAAGGTTCCGCCCGGGTACTCGATCATTTCGCCGTAGCGCACATCGGCCAAGCCGTGGATGCGCGTGATGCCGTCGGTGATGGACACCACGGTGCCGACATTGCGCGCCTCGGTCGCGGACGAGAACTTCTCGATCCGCTGCTTGATCAGGTCGCTGATTTCCGATGCTTTGACTGACATGGGATGGGGTCCTTGGGAATCAATTCGTCATGGTCTGGCTGAGTCGCTGGAGCCTGCCCTGGAGCGAACCGTCGAGCACCAGGTCGCCGGTGCGCACGATGGCGCCGCCGATGAGCGACGGGTCGACGTGGGTGTGCAGGCGCACGACGCGATTCAGGCGGCGCGTGAGCGCGCGCGCGAACGTTTCGGTCTGATCCGGCGTGAGCGGCATCGCCGAGGTGATCTCGACATCGACCGTGTTCTCGGCATCCGCACGCAGCAGCGCGTACTGCCGCGCGATCTCCGGCAGCAGCGTCAGGCGCCGGTTCTGCGCGAGCAGCTGCACGTAGTTGCGGCCGTGCGGGTCCGCCTTGTCACCGGCGATCTCGAGCACGAGGTCGGCGAGCGCGTCATCGGCCACCTTCGGATTGCCGATCAGCGCGCTGAAGCCCGGCTCCGCGACGACTGCGGCGGCGATGTCGAGCAGGTCGCCCCAGCGCGCGAGCGCCTTCGCGTCCTGCGCGTACTCGAACGCCGCGCGCGCATAGGGTCGCGCGATGGTGGCGATTTCAGCCACGCACGATCTCCTCGGCGAGTTCGTCGAGCAGCTTCTGGTGCGCCTTCGCGTCGATCTCGCGGCCTAGCAGGCGCGAGGCGCCCGCGACGGCCAGCGCACCGACTTCGGCGCGCAACGCGTCGCGCGCCCGCGCGGCCTCGCTGGCGGCCTCGGCGCGCGCATTCGCGAGCAGGCGGTCGCCTTCGGCGCCGGCCGACTGCTTGGCCTTGTCGATCATCTCGTTCGAGCGGCGGTTCGCCTGGTCGAGCACCTGGTTTGCGCGCTCACGCGCCTCGCGCACCACGGCGTCGGCACGTGACTTCGCTTCCTCGAGATCCTTCTGGCCACGCTCGGCGGCCGCGAGGCCCTCGGCGATCTTCTTCTGGCGCGCGGTGTTCGCCCGGGCAAGGGGCGGAACGACGAACTTCCAGAAGAACCAGAGCAGGATCGCGAATACGACCATCTGCCCGATGAATGTCGCGTTGACGGTCATCGCCCGTCTCCTTCAGCGTGGATCAACCGCCTGAGAGCTGGGCGAGCAGCGGGTTCGCGAACGCGAACAGCATCGCGAGACCGACACCGATCAGGAACGCCGCGTCGATGAGGCCCACGAGCAGGAACATGCGGCCCTGCAGCATCGGGGTCAGCTCAGGCTGGCGCGCGGCGGATTCGAGGAACTTCGAACCCATCACGCCGATGCCGATGCACGCGCCGATCGCGCCGAGGCCGATGATGATGCCGATTCCAAGCGCGGTGTACGCCTGAACCGTTGCGATTGCTTCCATCTGAGTTCTCCTGGTCGATTCGAATAAAAAGAAGCTGAACGAAACCTAGTGATGCTCTTCGGCCATTGCGATGTACACGATCGGCAACACCATGAAGATGTAGGCCTGCAGGACCACTATCAAGATGTGGAAGATCGCCCAGGCGGTGCCCATGACGACCTGGCCGAAGAAGCCGAGTGCGCTGCCGAAGGTGACGCCGACCACGGTGAAGCCGAGCAGCGCGATCAGCATGAAGAGCAGCTCGCCGGCGAACATGTTGCCGAACAGTCGCATGCCGAGCGACACCGGCTTCGACAGCAGTTCGACGAGGTTCAGGCAGACGTTCGGGATCCACAGCAGCGGATTGCTGCCGAACGGCGCCGACACCCACTCGTGCAGGTAGCCGCCGAGGCCCTTGGCACGGATTGCCGCGATGATGATCAGCAGCAGCACGACGATCGCCATGGCGATCGTGCCGTTCAGATCGGCGGTCGGCAGCACGCGCCAGTATTCGAGGCCGAACAGCGCCGCGACCCCGCCCGGGAAGTCGAGCGGCAGCAGGTCCATCGTGTTCATCGCGATGATCCACGTGAACAGCGACAGCGCGAGCGCGACCATGAAGCTGCGGTCACCGTGATAGATGTCGGCCACCTGGCCGTCGACGAATTCGTAGATCAGTTCGATGAAACCGAGGAACTTGCCCGGTACGCCCGAGGTGGCGCGCCGCGCGGCGGCCCAGAAAATCCAGCCGACCACGATGGCGAGCAGCGCCGACATGAACAGCGTGTCGATGTGCCAGGTCCAGAAGCCCTCGCCGACATGCAGATGGGTGAGGTGATGGACGATGTAGTCGGTCGGCGATGTGCCGTGTTCTGCGCCGCTTGCGGATGCCATCTGTTCGAGCCTTTACCCTGCCTCACCCTCTCGACCGCGGCGGCAGCCGGGGTGCCGCAATCGCGGGCACCGCCCAGAACACCACCAGCGTTGCGACATAGGTCGCGATCAACGGCGGCCACACCGCCCTGCCGGTCCGCGCGACGATGATGAACATCGCCACGGTCAGCCCGACCTTCACGAACTGGCCGATCAGGAACCGGCTGAGTACGAGAACCGCGCCGCCGCCTCGTCGCAGCGTTGCCAGGGTCATGTACAAGTTCGCAATGACACCAATCGAGCCGCCGGCGAGCGCCGATCCGCCGTGCCGCGACCCCCACGCCGCCAAACACAGCGCGGCCGCCGCCAGCGTCACGGCCACCTGCACGACCAGGATCCATGCAGCGACTCGCCTGATGTCAGGTTCGCGCGACTGGATCACGTTCGGACGGGAGGCGGCCTTCAGCCCAATTTTCCTTGCACGGCAGCCACTTAGGGCCCCGTTTGCGACGCGCGCGGATTATAGGGGGGAAGCCCCTCGCCAGCAAGAAATACGGGGGAAATACTTAGCAGACTCGGTGCCGAGTCTCAGCTGATGTGCGCCAGGATGCCGTCGAGTTCGTCGAGACTGTTGTAGCTGACGATGAGCTTGCCCTTGCCGCCGGCGCCGTGCTGGATCGAGACCTTCGCGCCAAGCCTCTCCGCCAACTGGCCCTCGAGCTGCGCGGTGTTCGGATCCTGCCGGCGGCCCGTCCCAGCTTCCTCGGCGCCGCCGGCCTCTGTTGCCGGCGCGGTGAGGCGGCGCACCAGCGCTTCCGTCTCGCGCACGGACAGGCCCTTGCGTGCGACCAGCGCCGCGACTTCGGCCTGCTGGCGGCGCTGGCCGAGGCCGAGCAGCGCTCGCGCATGGCCCATCTCGAGCGAGCGCTTCTCCACCAGTTCGCTGACCTCGGGCGCGAGCTCGAGCAGGCGCAGCAGGTTGCTGACTGCCGCGCGCGATCGGCCGACGGCGTCGGCGGCCTGCTGGTGCGTGACCCCGAACTCGGCGATCAGGCGCTCCAGGGCGCGGGCTTCCTCGAGCGGATTCAGGTTCTCGCGCTGGATGTTCTCGATGAGCGCCATCGCGATGGCCGACTCATCGGGCACATGGCGCACGACCGCGGGAATGTCGGCGAGACCGGCGATCTGCGCCGCGCGCCAGCGACGCTCGCCTGCGATGATCTCGTAGCGCTGCGTCGCGCCTTCGCCGGCGCCGACCAGCGGGCGCACGACGATCGGCTGCACGACGCCCTGTGCCTTGATCGAATCGGCCAGTTCCTGCAGCGACTCGGGGCGCATGTCGACGCGCGGCTGATAGCGGCCCCGCTGCAGCAGGTCGAGTGGAAGCCGGGCAAGTTCCTCAGCGGCGCGCGCCGCCGACGGCGCGCTGGCCGCGCGCGCGGCCGACTGGCCGAGCAGGTCGGCGAGGCCGCGACCGAGCGTGGTCTTCTTCTGCGTCATGATACGGATGATAGCCGCTCCGGCGGGCGCGACTCTTCTTCACGACGCAGCATCTCGCCGGCGAGCGCCAGGTAGGCGAGCGCGCCCCGCGACTCCTTGTCGTGGAACATCGCCGGGCGCCCGAACGAGGGCGCTTCGGCGAGCCGCACGTTGCGCGGCACGACGGTGCGGAACACCTTGTCGCCGAAATGCTCGATCAACTGCGCGCTCACTTCGTTGGCGAGATTGTTGCGCGGGTCGAACATCGTGCGCAGGATGCCCTCGATTTCGAGGTCGGGATTCACCGCCGCGCGGATCTGCTCGATCGTCGAGACGAGCGCCGAAAGACCCTCGAGCGCGTAGTACTCGCACTGCATCGGCACCAGCACGCTGTCGGCGGCGACGAGCGCATTCACGGTGAGCATGTTGAGCGCCGGCGGGCAGTCGATGATGATCTGGTCGAAGCGTTCGCGCACCGGGCGCAGCGCATTGCGCAGCTTCATTTCCCGCCCGGTCATCATCGTCAGCAGGCGCACCTCGACCGAGGTGAGGTCCTGGTTCGCGGGCAGCAGGAACATTCCGGCCTGCTCAATCGGCACGATCGCGCTCTCGATGTCACACTCGCCGAGCATCACCTCGCAGGTGCCGCGCGCGACCTGCGACTTCTCGACGCCACAGCCCATGGTGGCGTTGCCCTGAGGATCGAGGTCGATCAGCAGCACGCGGCGCTTCATCGCCGCGAGCGACGCCGCCAGGTTGACCGCCGTCGTGGTCTTGCCGACACCGCCCTTCTGGTTTGCGACTGCGATGACTCGCTTCATCCGAGCGAGTTTAGCGGCTGGAATCAGCCTCTGCTTCAAGTTCCTGCACCCAGCTCTCGATCCGGCGGCGCAGCTCCGGCGAACGGGTGTATCGCGCGGCGCGGCTCGCCGAGGCGAGCGCCGCGACGTTGCGGCCGAGCTTCTGGCAAAGGCCGGCCTCCGCCAGGGCAAGCTCGGCATGGCTGGGGTAGATGGCCACGGACTGCTGGACGAGCGCCAGTGTGTCCTCGAGCTTGCGATCCGAGAGCAGCGCGTCGATACCCGCGACGGTCAGTGTCGCGCTGATGCCCGAGTCCGGGTCGCCGGCGAACGGCAGCACCGCCGTGCGCGCAGCCTGCAGCATCGCGGACTGCTCCGGCGAGAGCTGCGTGCGCTCATCGCCCGTGGAAATCGAGGGTTCGACCACGCCCTCGTCTTCCGCCTCGTCCATCAGCTCGCCTTCCGACTCGACTTCGGCCTCGGTCTTCATCTTGTCGTCATCGGCCGCGGGCTCCTTCTGCTGCAATGCGCGCTCGACGCGCTCTGCAATCCTGTCCGGCGAGGTCCTTCCGACGGCGATGCCCGCGGCCGCGAGTCGCGACAGCGCGACGGCCTCGGGCAGCGGCCTGATCACCACATCGTTCGCGTCGGGGAGCGGCTCGTTGAAGCGCAGGCGGTAGCCGGCGATCCGGCCTCGATTGCGGTAGCCCCGAATCTCGCGGTCGAGCTCGTCGATGCTGAGGCCGTAGGCCGCCTGTACCGCCTCCGCAATGGGCCTGCCGTCGGTCAGCGCCTGCAGATACGCGCCCGTCTGCCGGCTGCGCTGCGGATTTCCGATCAACATGTAGTGTGCGGTGAGCCAGGACTGCGCGTTGGCGTCGGTGACCAGCACGAAGTCGTCGATGCGCGCCTCGATCCGGTCGCGCGCCTGCGCGACCGAGCAGACACAGGCGAACCCCAGCATGACCAGTACGGCAAGAGCCGGTTGTCTGGTTCTCATGCTCGATTCATACTCCATCGCGATACAGAATGGCAAGCGCACGCACGGCGTCGATCCCGGGTACGGTCAGATCGTGCACCGCCGCCACGCGCCACGGCGCTGCGACTTCGCGCAGCTCCTCGTCGAGTTGTGCGCTTTTCATGGCGAGTACCCGGGTCAGTGGCCCGCAGATCGGCCCGATGGAATCCAGCATGCGCGGCAGCGGCGCGAACGCGCGCGCCACCACGGTATCGAACGGCTGCGCGGGTGCGAGGTCTTCCACCCGCGCATGCAGCGGCTCGACGTTGCCGAGACCGAGGGTGCGCGCGGCGTGCGCGATGAAGCGGATCTTTTTGTTGTTCGAGTCGATCAGCGTGAATCGTCGCGCCGGCTCGACGATCGCGAGCGGCAGGCCCGGAAAGCCGGCGCCGGTCCCGACATCGGCGACCGTGCCGCCCGCGAGGAAAGGCCTGATCGAGAGGCTGTCGAGCAGGTGATGCGTGAGCATTCCGCCGCGATCCCTGATCGCGGTGAGATTGAAACTGCGGTTCCAGCGCTCGAGTTCGTCGAGCAGGCGCAGCAGCGTAGAGGCCTGGGCCGGGTCGAGCGGCGCCCCGAGCGCACTCGCGCCGGCCGCGAGCCGCGCCGCCTCCGCGCTGCGCTCCGCGGCGCTCACATCGTCAGTTCTTGACCATGGCCGCGACGAAGTCGTGTACCGGCATCGCATCGAGCCTCGCCGCATCGGCGAACAGCCGGGTGATCGCGGCGGACTGCTTGGCGGAGAAATGGGCCGCCACGGACGACTCGAACTTCCTGACGAGCACCGGCATGCCCTCCTCGCGGCGCTTGCGATGGCCGATCGGGAAGTCGATCGCGATGCGCGGTGTGCTGCTGCCATCGCGGAAGAACACCTGCACGGCATTGCCGATGTAGCGCTTGTCGCGCTCGTAGTATTCCTTCGTGAAGGTCTCGTTCTCCTGCACGATCATCTTCGCACGCAGCGCATCGACACGCGGGTCGCTGGCGACCGCGTCCTCGTAATCCGCCGCGGTGAGGCGCCCGAACAGCAGCGGGATCGCCACCATGTACTGGATGCAGTGGTCGCGATCGGCCGGATTGGCGAGCGGACCGGTCTTGTCGATGATGCGCACGCCGGGCTCCTGCGTCTCGATGACGATCTTCTCGATCGCATCGATCCGGTCCTTCACCTGCGGATGCAGCTGCATCGCGCACTCGACCGCGGTCTGCGCGTGGAATTCCGCCGGGAAGCTGATCTTGAACAGCACGTTCTCCATCACGTAGCTGCCGAGCGGCTGCGCGAGCGTGACCGGCTTGCCCTTGAACAGCACGTCCTGGAAACCCCAGGTCTTCGCCGACAGCGCCGACGGGTAGCCCATCTCGCCGGTGAGCGCGATGAAAGCGTGGCGTACCGCGCGGCTGGTCGCGTCTCCCGCCGCCCAGCTCTTGCGCGAGCCGGTGTTCGGTGCGTGCCGATAAGTGCGCAGCGCGCCGCCGTCGATCCACGCGTTCGACACCGCGTTCACCACCTGCTCGCGCGTGCCGCCGAGCATCGCGGTGACGACGGCGGTGGAGGCGACTCGCACCAGCAGCACGTGATCGAGGCCCACGCGATTGAAGCTGTTCTCGAGCGCGAGGATGCCCTGGATCTCGTGCGCCTTGATCATGCCGGTCAGCACGTCGCGCACGGTGAGCGGCTTGCCGCCTTCCATCACGGCCATGCGGGACAGGTAATCCGCCACCGAGAGGATGCCGCCGAGATTGTCGGACGGGTGGCCCCACTCGGCCGCGAGCCAGGTGTCGTTGAAGTCGAGCCAGCGGATCATCGCGCCGATGTTGAACGCGGCCTGCACCGGATCGAGTTCGTAGCTCGTGCCCGGAACCCGCGCCCCGCCCGGCATGGTCGCGCCCGGCACCACCGGTCCCATCAACCGCGTGCAGGCCGGATAGGCCAGCGCCTGGAAGCCGCAGGCGAGCGTATCCATCAGGCAGTAGCGCGCGGTGTCGTAGGCGATCTTCGAGTCGATCGACTGGTCCTTCGCGTAGCCCGCGATGTCGACGATCACCTGGTCGGGGTCGGGGCGCTGGGCGGATTTGACGTCGTGTGCGGACATGGACGGGCCTCGGGAAATTCAGTAATGGTGTATCAGGGTTCGTGCGCGCGCCGGCTCACGGCCGCGCGTCGATCGGCACGAAGGGACGATTGTCGGGTCCCACGTAGTTGGCGGTCGGGCGGATGATCTTGCCGTCCGCGCGCTGCTCGATCACGTGCGCGGACCAGCCGGCGGTGCGCGCGATCACGAACAGCGGCGTGAACATCGCGGTCGGCACGCCCATCAGGTGATACGAGACGGCGCTGAACCAGTCGAGGTTCGGGAACATCTTCTTCGCGTCCCACATCACCCGCTCGAGGCGCTCGGCGATGTCGTACATCTTCGTGTTGCGCGCTTCCTGCGCGAGGTCGCGGGCGACCGACTTGATCACCTGGTTGCGCGGATCGGCGATCGTGTAGACGGGGTGTCCGAAGCCGATGATGACTTCCTTCGCGGCCACGCGCCGGCGGATGTCGGCCTCGGCCTCGTCCGGCGAGGCGTAGCGCTGCTGCACCTCGAACGCGACCTCGTTCGCGCCGCCGTGCTTCGGTCCGCGCAACGCGCCGATTGCGCCGGTGACGCACGAGTGCAGGTCGGAACCCGTCCCGGCGATCACGCGTGCGGTGAAAGTCGAGGCATTGAACTCGTGCTCGGCGTAGAGGATGAAGGAGGTGTGCATCGCGCGCACCCATGACTCGGGCGGCGCCTTGCGATGCAGCAGGTGCAGAAAGTGGCCACCGATCGAATCGTCCTGCGTTTCGACATGCACGCGATGGCCCGAGTGGCTGTAGTGGTACCAGTAGCACAGCATGGAGCCGAGCGAGGCGAGCAGCTGATCGGCGATATCGCGGGCCCCGGCGGCACCGTGGTCGTCCTTCTCCGGCATCGCGCAACCGAGCGCCGAGACACCGGTACGCAGCACGTCCATCGGATGGCTCGACGCGGGCAGCGTCTCGAGCGTGGCGCGCACCACGGCCGGCAGGCCGCGCAGGTCCTTGAGCTTGCGCTTGTAGGCCGCGAGTTCGGCGCGGTTCGGCAGTCGCTCGTGGATCAGCAGATGCGCGATCTCCTCGAATTCGCAGGTCTGCGCGATTTCGAGGATGTCGTAGCCACGATAGGCCAGGTCGTTGCCGCTGCGCCCGACGGTGCACAGCGCGGTGTTGCCGGCCACCACGCCCGAGAGCGCGACGGACTTCTTCGGCTTCGGACCGGTTGCGGAGGTCGGGTCAGCCATGGCCTTTCTCCTGCCCAAAGAGCGCATCGAGTTTGCGCTCGTAATCGTGATAGCCGAGCACGTCGTAGAGTTCGGCGCGGGTCTGCATGCGGTCGATCACCGCCTGCTGCGAGCCGTCCCGGCGGATTGCGCCGTACACCTCGAGCGCCGTGCGGCTCATCGCGCGGAAGGCCGACAGCGGATAGAGCACCAGCCGCACGCCCGCGTCGCCGAGTTCCCGGGTCGTGAACAGCGGCGTCTTGCCGAACTCGGTGATGTTGGCGAGCACCGGCACCTTCACGACGCGCGTGAACTCGCGGTACTCGTCGAGGCTGGTCAGCGCCTCGGCGAAAATCATGTCGGCGCCCGCCTCGACGTAGCGCTGCGCGCGCTCGAGCGCCGCGGCCTGGCCCTCGACGGCATGCGCGTCGGTGCGCGCCATGATCACGAAGGCCGCATCGGTGCGGCCGTCAACCGCCGCCTTGATGCGATCGGCCATCTCGGGCGCGGAAACGAGCGCCTTGCCGGGCCGATGGCCGCAGCGCTTTGCCTGCACCTGGTCCTCGAGATGCATGCCTGCGGCGCCGGAGCGGATCAGGTCGCGGCTCGTGCGTGCGATATTGAACGCTGCCCCCCAGCCCGTGTCGGCGTCGACGAGCAGCGGCAGGTCGGTCGCCGAGCTGATGCGGCGCACGTCCTCGCAGACGTCGTTCAGCGAGGTGATGCCGAGGTCCGGCAGGCCGAACGAGGCGTTCGCGACTCCCGCGCCCGACAGGTAGATCGCCCTGAACCCGGCGCGCGC
>DAOQXO010000076.1:0-1732 GCA_035342635.1 Steroidobacteraceae bacterium | reverse complement strand
AGGAAACTGTGGACATTCACGCACCTGCCTGTAGCGGACCGGGAACCCGCAATTGTAGCGGATCACGAGCCCGCCGCGGGCTTCGGGCGGTCAGCGGATGGCGACGACTGTCCTGCCGACGACACCGCCCTCGAGCAGCGCCGCGAAGGCGCCCGGCAGTTCGTCGAACGCGATGATCCGCGAGCGGATCCGGTCGAGGTGGCGCGGCGCGAGGTCGGTGCCGATGCGCTCCCAGACCTTGAGCCGCAACTCGCGCAGCGTGGCCGACGAATTGATGCCGAGCAGGTTCACACCGCGCAGGATGAACGGCAGCACGGTGGTCTCGAGCTTCGGGCTGCCGGCGAGGCCGATGCTGGCGATGTTGCCCCAGAAACCGACGGTGCGCGTGAGCCAGGTGAGCGTCTCGCCGCCCACGTTATCGATCGCGCCGGCGAAGCGCTCGGCCTCGAGCGGCTTCGAGCCGTAATCGATGTCCGCGCGCAGCAGAACCTCGGACGCACCGAGCGCGCGCAGGTAATCGACCTGTTGCGCCTTGCCGCTCACCGCAATCACCTCGTAGCCGCGACCGGCGAGCATGTCGATCGCGATGCTGCCGACACCGCCGGTTGCGCCGGTCACGACCACCGGCCCCTTTGCCGGTGTCTGACCGTTGTGTTCCATGCGATGGATCGCGAGGGCGGCGGTGAACCCCGCCGTGCCGAGCGTCATGGCGCTCACCGCATCGAGCCCGGGAGGCATCGGAATCACCGAATCGCCCGCGACCCGCGCAAACTGCGCATAGCCACCGTCGACTGTTTCCGACAGTCCGCAGCCGGTGACGAGCACGGCGTCGCCGGGCGCAACGCGCGGATCGACCGACGATTCCACGGTGCCTGCGAGATCGATGCCGCCGACGAGCGGATAGCGGCGCAGGATGCGCCCCGCGCCGGTCGCGGCCAGCGCGTCCTTGTAGTTGATGCCTGAATGGGAAACGCGCACCACCACCTCGCCGGGCGAGAGATCGTCGAGGCCCAGCTGCTCGAAGCGCGCGACGACCTTGCGGTCCTCTTCGTGGATGCGGTACGCCTTGAATTTCATTGCCGGGATCATAGCGCCTCAGGCACGCGCGAGACGCTCGAGCCAGGCAACGAGGCCATCGGCGTTGAGATCGAGATCGTCGGCGAGCAGCGCGTCGAAGCCTGCCTCGTCCATCGTGCAGCCGTGCGCAAGGCTGCGCTCCCGCAGCAGCGCGCGCAGGTCGGCGCGTATGCGCTCGCGTCGATCCGCCGCGGCGGCGTGACGCTGCGCGATCGCCGCGAAGGCATGGACCAGCGTGGTCATGTCCGCCGCCAAGCGGTCGATATCCTCGACGCGCGCGTAATGGGTGAGGTGCACCGCGCGTGGCGCATACGCGGCGATACGCGCCACCGATGCCGCGAGCTGCTGCGGGTCGAACTGGGTCGGCGTCGTCGTCGGGAAGATGAATGCTCCGCGCGCGGTGTCAAACTCGCGGTACGACAGGCCGAAGGTGTCACCGGTGAACACGGTGCGGGACGCAGGGTCGGCGATCGCCTGGTGATGCATCGCATGCCCGGGCGTGAACCAGAACTCGAGCACGCGGCCGGCGAGATCGAGCTGCTCACCGTCCTGAGTCACGTGCACGCGTGCGGCATCGATGGGCACGATCTCGCCATATAGCTCGCGATAGCGTGACTCGCCGTAGACCTCGATCGAGGCGGCGATCAGCTTCGCC
>DAOQXO010000075.1:0-12348 GCA_035342635.1 Steroidobacteraceae bacterium | reverse complement strand
GGATTGAAATTGCCGAGCGAGCTGAAGCGGCGGTCACGCTCTGCATAGGAAAGTCCGCCCTCGACGGTCAGATCCCAGGCCGAGTTGATCTTCCACGAAAGCCGCCCGAGGACGTTGTCCTCCTCGGCGCGATTCATGAAACCTTCGCTCCCGGGGTTGTTCGACGCTCGCGGCAGTCTCGGCAGCACGGTCAGCAGGTTCGCGGCCGAGGTAGGTCCCTGCACGACCGTGGGCTCGGTCATTTCTTTTTCGATGTGCTCGACATCCAGATTGAAGCGGAGGCTGTCCGTCAGTTCGTACTGCAGCGCACCGGACAGGAAGGTGCGATCGCCGCTCACATTGTCGATGCCGGGATCGATTTCACCATGGACGAAATTGCCGCGCAGCCCGAGCGCACCGATCGTGCCGCTCGCGTCCAGGTGACCCTGGATCTGCCCGAAGTCGTTGCCATTGACCGCGACGCTCAGCATCGGATCGACCGTTGGTCGCTTGGTCGTGAGGTTGATGATTCCCGACGGCGTCGTGAAGCCATAGTAAAGAGCGGAGGCGCCCTTCAGCGCCTCGACTCGCACCTTGTTCTCGAGCGGCAGGTCGATCAGGTTGACGATCGGCAGCGAACCGTTGAGACGGTAGTTGCCACGGTTCTCGACCGGGATGCCGCGGATCGAGAGATTGTTGTAGACCGTCGGGCTCGTCTGCGAACTGGTGACGCCGGGCGAGTTGCGCAGCGCATCGAGAATGCTCTGCGCCTGCTGCGACTTCAGCACCTGTTCGGAAATGACGCTGACGGTCAAAGGCGTATCGAGCTGACGCGCGCCGCGAAAGCTCCCGGCCTGCACGAAGTCGGCGCCGTAACTGTCTGGGCGATCCGACGTGACGACGATTTCCTCGAGCACCGGTCCCGAGCGGGCATCCTCGGCGGCCGGCTCCTGTGCGTCGGCCTGGCTGGCCGCCACCATTGCGAAGCCGCCCAGTCCGAGCGCCGCGATCCGATTCCAGAGTATCGACATGATCCACTCCCCCGTTTCGAAACTTCCGCCGCCTTGCGGCGCGGCAGGCCGAACATATGCCCGTTTTGCTGTCACAAACCTGTCCCAGCCGTGACATCCTGCATCGCTCGCGCAGCCGCAATAGGCCGGGCCTCGCCAGCTCCCCCTCCTGTGACAGCGTGACGACAGCAATCCTTCCTACGGTTCGCCCAGGGACCCGGCCAACGACCCTCACGGAGCCTGACAATGACCGCAGCAGATCCCCACCGGATTTCCCGCCGCCGCTTCACGGGCATGACACTCGGCGGTACGGCCGGACTGCTGCTGCCGAATCTCGCCGCCTGTCGGTCGCCCGCCGTGCCTGCCGCATCCGCGGCAGACGGTCTGCCGCGAAACCGGCCTGAAGCGCAGGGTGTCGACCCGCGGGGCATCCTTGCCTTCCTGGACGAGGTCCGGGCGGAGGGGCTCGAACTTCACAGCTTCATGCTCGCGCGCGGTGGCGACGTGATCGCGGAAGGCTGGTGGTCCCCCTATCGGCCGGACCTGCCGCACATGATGCACTCGCTGACGAAGAGCGTGGCCGCCACCGGCGTCGCACTGGCCTTGCAGGAGGGGCTGTTCGGGATCGACGACAAAGTCATTTCCTTCTTCCCGGACGAACTTCCCGCGGAGGTCAGCGACAATCTCGCGGCGATGACAGTGCGCGATCTGCTGACGATGCGCGCCGGACACGCCGAAGAGATTTCTGGCTCGGTGTGGCGCCAGATCAGGACCAGCTGGGTAACCGAATTCTTCAAGGTTCCGGTACCGCTGAAGCCCGGCACGAAATTCGTCTATTCGAGCGCGGTCAGCTTCATGCTCTCCGCCATCGTCACCAAGCTCACCGGCCAGACGCTGCGCGACTACATGGAGCCGCGTTTCTTCAAGCCGCTCGGCATCACCGGCCTCAGCTGGGACGTCGGCCCCGGCGGCATCAATCCGGGCGGCAACGGCCTCACCTGGAAAACAGCCGACGCGCTAAAGCTCGGCATGCTCCATGCGCAGAACGGCCGATGGAACGGGGTGCAGATCCTGTCGCCGGAATGGGTGCGCGAAGCCAGCCGGCCGCAGGTCGCGGAAGGTGAGTATGGTTATCAGTGGTGGATCGGGCCGAACGGCGCCTACTACGCACTGGGACTGTTCACCCAGATGTCGATCGTATTCCCGCAGCATGACGCCGTGCTCGCGGTGACCGCCGCGATTGACGGCAGCGAACACCTGGCGCAGATCGTGTGGAAGCATTTCCCGCAGGCCTTCGGCGCAGGAAGCCGGCCGCGCGACGATGCGGCCCACGCCACGCTCACGCGCCGCACCGCCAGCCTGTCGGTGCAGCCGGAGCTGTCGGCCGGCAGCTCGCCGACCGCGTCCCGCATATCCGGCCAGCGATTTCGCGCAGCAGCCAATGCGGAGGGCATCGAGGATTTCCGCTTCACGTTCGACGGCGATCGCTGCCGGTTCACCGTGCGTGACGGCCGCGGTGAACACAACGTCGACGTCGGCGTCGGCCGCTGGATCGAGGGCCGCACGAGCATGACCGGCAACAAGCTGCACCATCAGTACCAGCCGGATTCGATGTTCGTCGTCGCCGGCGGCCAATGGACCGCACCCGACACCTTCGAGATGACCTGGCAGTTCGCGGAAACGGCGTTCCGCGACACCGTCGTCTGCCGCTTCATGGACGATCGCATGACTTTCGACCGCAGCGTCAACGTCAATTCGGCGGCCCGTTCGCTGCCGACGGTGCAGGCCACTGTGCTCGGGGCTGCAGAGTGATGCCCGGGCGCTGACCGCATGCGGCAGCTTGTGTGTGCCTGTACCGGGCTCGTGCTACTGGCGGCGACCGCCGCCCTCGCCGAGTCTGCACCGGCCGAACGCTTCCCCGCGCCCGACTGCACGGCCCCGGTAGCGTACGACCGCGACATGACCCTGCCAGGTTATCTGGTGGACACCGACCACGGCACCAGGGTTTGCGTACCCTTTACCACCGTTGGCGCCCGACCTCCGCAGGGCTACAGCGGCGATTTCTATGTCGATGAGTTCTCGGACGAGGCGCTGCGTGCGCGCTGGCTCGAATGCCGGACGGATGCCGCCTGCTCGGCGCGTGTGACCCGGGTCGTGGAGCGTCGCCTGCCGCCCAACCGCGAGTCTCGCATCACGGACCCGCACCATCGATATCTGCTCGGCAAGATCGCCGAAGCACCGAACCTCGATCTGCGTAGCATCCGCCGGCCGGGATTCTTCGCACGTGCGCCCTATCGGGAGCCGATCGCTGCCGCAGAACGTGTCACGAGCACGGTCGAGTTCACCGCACCTGCGGAAGCCTACGAACGCGCCCACGGGATCGATCAGCCGATCAAGCTGCGTGGCTGGTACCTGCGCGGCCGCGGCGTCCTTGATGCGATGGGCAAACGCCGCCGCGCGCTGCTAGTGATGAGCGGTGGCGGCGGCACGCGGCTCGTGGCCATCGAAGATCCTTCGGACCGGCTCTACAGCGTGGATCCGGCCACCGGCAAGACCTCGATCAACGCCTTTCCCAATGCCACGACGGGATCGCCGGGGCAGGCTGGCTGGCGCGCGATCATGGCGATGTTCAACGAGGCCGGCTTCGACGTGCTCGCCTACGATCGGCGCGGCGTCGGCGTATCGAGCGGCTACAGCGATACCAATACGCTGCAGCAGGGACGGGATCTGCTCGAGGCGCTCGCCAGTCTGCGCTCGGGCGACGGCTTGCGCGTGCTGACGCCGAAGGGCACCGTTCTGAACGGCGCCGCGGCTGCAGAGGCGCTGCGCGGCGGTACGGGCGAACTGCCGACACTGCTGCTCGGCAACTCGCGGGGCACGATGGCCAGCGGCTGGGCCATGACGATCAACTTCCACCGGGATTGCAGTTACGACCAGCCCGAGATCGTGTGCGCGCCACCGCGCCGCGATGAATCGATCAAAGGCGCGCTGCTGATGGCGGAGTTCACGAGCGGCCCCGGTTTCGTCCCGGCGACGCCCACACGCGAGGACGAAGGGCGCGGCCTCGGCAAGGATCGCGGCCTGTTCATCGGCGCAAGCGAGGTCGAGCACCAGATCATTTTTTTCCCGGGATCCGCGATCCTCGCCGGCATGCGCGCATGGCCGGCCGCGTTCTTCGTGCGCGGGCTCTGGGACTATGCCGCGAGCCTGGAAGGCACGATCGCTTCCTATGATCGCGTGCCCGGCCTCAAGGAACTCGTGGTCGTGCGCGGCCCGCACCCTTACGAAACCTGGCCGGAGGTCGAGAAGGAGCGCGTCCGCGCCCGCATGCTGGCCTTCGCCCGCGCAGTGATACGCGGCGACGGCGAAGTGCCCGGCGCGCGCAAATGGACCACCATGAGAGAGCTGGTCGAGACGACGGAAGACGTGTGGGAACGCTCTTCGGCCCCGCGAGCACCCTGAAGGCAACGGCTAGGGTGCCGCGCCAAGCCAGCGGTCGAACCACGCGACGATGCGCTGCAGTGCATCGTCACGCTCCGGCGTGGCGCCTTTCATGAAGACATGGCCGCCCGGCGCATTGTCGTAGATCTTCGCTTCGTAAGTCTTGCCGTTCGCCTTCAGCGCATCGATCAGGCGCCCGGTGTGCAGCGTATGCGGCACGATCTTGTCGCCGCTCGTCGCGAGCACCAGCACCGGTGCCTCGATCCGGTCGACGAAATTGATCGGTGACACGTCGATATAGGCGGGCAGATTCTCGTGCGGCAGCTTGCCCTTGAAACCGGGATTGGTCTCGGCGATTTCCTTGCGCCGGTAGTCGGGCTTGTACGACATGTAGGCCACGAAGTCGGTGAGCCCGACGATGTCCACCGCGGCCCTGAACTGCTTCGGCGCCCGTTCGATCGCGAGCAGCGTCACCATGCCGCCGCGGCTCTGGCCGAGAATGCCGATGCGCGCGGGATCGATGTCGGGGCGGCCGGCTGCGTAACGACCGGCGGCGAGCACGTCCGCCACGTCGGTGCTGCCGTAATCGTTCTGGTAGATGGCGTCACCGTAGCCGCGGCTGCCGCGATACTCCGGGAACAGCACGACATAGCCCGCCTCGACGACCGCCTCGATCAGCGGAAACCACGACGGCTCGAGCCGTTCATGGAAGCCGCCGTGCACCATCACCACGGCGGGACGCCGTGTGCCGGCATCCTCCTTCAACGGCGTGAAGACATGGGTCGGGATCAGCTCGCCATCACTGTTCACGAACACGGTCGAGAGCCGGATCCGGTCCGCATGATCCAGCCGGAACTGCGTCAGGATCGCGAATTGCTGGGTGACGTAGATTTCCTGCTGCAGATGCTTCAGCAGCGCCGCGGCATCGTCGGTCCCGGGGTTGGTGAAGCTGTCGAGCGCCCCCTCCCTCGTGTCGGCGCTGCGCGAGAAACTGCTGGCCGCGCCGCGCCCGTCCTGCGCCGATGTGGTATCGGGCGCGGCAGCGAGCAGCGCGAGCATTGCGGTCGCTATCAGCATGACCCACGATATTGCCGGAAAGCTGTCGCCATGCTGTCGTATTTTCCGCGGATGGACAACCTCACGCTCGCCAGGATCATCGCCGCAATCGGCAGCCGGACTTCCCGGCCGTGGCGGCGGAGGCCATGCGCACGCTGATCGGCTTCGACCTGACCGCCGCGCGCAGAACGTCGCCGCGGACGATGAAGAGCTCGGCTTTCGCACCCTCGGCTGGCCCGCAAACCAGGAGGAACTCGACCTCTACGTCGATGCCGATGGGAGTCTCGCGGCCGCCATCACCCCGGTAACGCGACTGATCAGCGTCACCTGCCCGCACAATCCCACCGGCACGATGTTCACTGCGGTGGTCGATGAATGGATTGCCACGCAGGTCCTGTCCCGCCGCGAGCCACTGCTTCGACAGACGCTGGGGGAGATGCGCCCGCGGCTCGATCTGGTCAGCGATCGGTCCGGGCCACTGGTTCGAGCTGCCGGATACCTGCTTCCGGCTCGACTACGGTTGGCCCGACGCCGAGCGCCTCGAAGCGGGGCTCGCGGGCATCTCGCGCGCGCTCAGGGACTGACGGGAACGTCGGATCTCATCGCCGCCGGCATCGCGGGCCCGCGCGCCCTGGCCCTGCGCCGCGGCCGCCTGCGCGTACTTCGGCCCTTCGCGCAATGCTTTGCCGACCATCGAGACGAGCAGATCGAGTTCGTCGGCGGCGAGCGCGAAGTGCGGCGTGAAGCGCAGCGAATTGGCGCCGCCGTGGATCACGCCGATGCCGCGCTCGCGCAGCCACTCCTCGGTGGAGCCGGCGCCGTAGCATTTGTACTGCGGCGCAAGTTCGCACGAGAAGAGCAGCCCTGTGCCCTGCACCTTGGTGATCGCACCGCCGAGTTCGGCCTTCAGTTGTTCGAGTTTGCGGATGGCCTCGCGGCCGCGGTCGCGGATATTGGCGCGCAGCTCCGGCGTTAACGCACCGAGCACCGCGCAGGCGACGTCGAGCGCGCGCGGGTTGGTCGTCATCGTGTTGCCGTAGATGCCCGCGCGATAGAGCCTCGAGACCTGTTCGCTCACCGCCAGCACCGACAGCGGGTACTGGCCCGCATTGAGCGCCTTGGACCAGGTCTCCATGTCCGGCGCGTCGAGTCCCTCGAAGCCCGGGTAGTCGACGACCGACAGCACGCCATGCGCACGCAGACCGGCCTGGATCGAATCGATCAACAGCAGCGAGCCGTGCGCGCGGGTGAGTGCGCGCGCGGCGGCATAGAACGCGGGGGGCAGCGCGCGGCCGGGATCACCCTCGCCCATCACCGGCTCGAGGAACACCGCCTCGATGAACCAGCCGTTGGCCTCCGCGGCGCTGAACACACGCTCGAGCGCGGCGATGTCGTAGGCCTCGACCGGGATCAGCGTGTCTTCGCCGCGAAAGCTCGCGAGGTGCTGCAGGTAGGTCTTGCGTGTCGAGTCCGAGTACAGAGCCGGCCGCTCCGTGCGGCCATGGAAGCTGCCCTTCACCGTGACGCGCCGGACCGCCCGGCCCGCGTAGCGCGCGCCCGGGTCGGTCATCAGCCGCGTGTTGACGTCGGCCAGCCGCGCGGCGAGGCTGACCGCTTCGGAACCGGAATTGAGGCACAGGAAATGGCTGTAAGGACAGGCGCCGCGGGTGTGGCCGACCTCCGCGCGCAACGCGCGATCGAGGCGCAGCTGCGCGAGATTCGGCGTCATCACATTGGCCATCACCTGCGGCTTCGCCATTGCATCGATCACCGGCTGAGGCGCATGGCCGAGGCCGAGCATGCCGTAGCCGCCGGAGTCGTGGACCACCGCGCCCTTCATCGTCACGATCCACGGGCCGCTCGCTGCGAGTGCGACATAGGGATTCACGGCATCGCGGGCGTAGAAATTGACGTAGCCCGCCTGGATGGCGGCAACCTGTGCCTCCTCGTCGAGTTCGAGCAAGGCCGCGAACTCGTCGCGGATGCGTGCGTGTTCCGCGGCCGCGGCATCGACCGCGCGTACCAGGTCAGGGTGGCTCGCGGCGAAGCGTTCGACCGTGGCATCGTCGAGGCCACGGGTGCGGCGCAGGCCCCCGTGGGCGCGCAGTGGAGCAAGTTGTTCGATGACGGTCATTGAATCATTATCCAGGCATGAATCGTCACTTATAAGGTTCATTTTGCTCCAAATCGCGTAATATTTCGTCGAATCGACGATAACGGGAGCGGCAATGAAGCTGACCACGGCTGACGAGCAGCTGCTGTCCGTGCTGCGCGAGAACGCGCGCGCATCCACGGCCGAGATCGCCCGCCAGCTCAAGCTGTCGAGGACCACGGTGCAGAGCCGCATCGAGCGCCTGGAGCGCCAGGGGGTGATCACCGGCTACACCGTACGTGTCGCGGACGATTACGAGACCGGGCTCATCCGGGCACACATCCTCGTGACCGTGCTGCCGAAGCAGATGCCCTCGGTGGTCGCGGCGCTGCGCGCGATGCCGGAGGTGCGCAGCCTGCATTCGGTGAGTGGCGCCTGGGACCTGATCGCGATGGGCGCCGCGCCGAGCGTCGGCGACATGGACGAGCTGACCGACCGCATCGGCTCGATCGAGGGCGTAGAACGCACGACTTCGTCGATCATCCTGTCGACGAAGTTCGAGCGTTAGGCGCGCCCGCTCAGCACTCCGGCACGTTGACCGCGAGCCCGCCCTGCGAGGTTTCCTTGTAGATCGTCGACATGTCGTGCCCGGTCTGGCGCATCGTCGCGATCACCTGGTCGAGCGACACCTTGTGCGAGCCGTCGCCGCGCATCGCGAGGCGCGCGGCATTGATCGCCTTGACCGCGCCCATCGCGTTGCGCTCGATGCAGGGAATCTGTACGAGCCCGGCGACCGGATCGCAGGTCAGGCCGAGGTTGTGCTCCATGCCGATCTCGGCGGCGTTCTCGACCTGCTCGTTGGTGCCGTGCAGTGCCGCGACGAGGCCTGCGGCGGCCATCGAGCACGCGACACCCACCTCGCCCATGCAGCCCATCTCCGCGCCGGAGATCGACGCGCCGTGCTTGTAGAGCATGGCCATGGCGCCTGCGGTCAGCAGGAAGCGCAACACGCCCTCCTCGTTCGCACCGGGCTGGAAGCGCAGGTAGTAATGCAGCACCGCGGGTACGATGCCGGCGGCCCCATTGGTCGGCGCGGTGACTACGCGGCCGCCCGCCGCATTCTCTTCGTTGACGGCCAGAGCCCAGGCATTGACCCAGTCCATGGCGTCGACCGGCCGCTCGGCACTGCTCTCGGTGAGCACGCGATGCAGGCGCGGCGCGCGGCGGCGCACCTTGAGTACGCCCGGCAGCACACCCTGCTGGCGAAACCCGCGTTCGATGCAGGCCTGCATCACCTGCCAGATGCCGAGCAGTTCCTCACGTACCTGCGCGGGGGTTCGCCACGCCGTCTCGTTGGCGAGCAACAGCTCGAAGATCTCGAGGCCGGAGGCATCGCAGTGCGCGAGCAGTTCCGCGCTCGATGCGAATGGATACTTGACCGCAGGCGCCGCCGCACCGGCCGCCGACCTGCCCGGCGGCGCCCGCCCGGAGCCGGCATCGGGCGCACGGCCACCGCGCACGATGAAGCCGCCGCCGACCGAGTAGATCTCCTCCTCGCGAAGCACCTGGCCCGCCCTGTCGAGTGCGGTGAAGCGCATGCCGTTCGGATGTGCCGGCAGCGACTCGTGCGTCAGGAACAGCAGCTGCATCGGCACGTCGAACGCGATCTCCTGCTCGCCGAGCAGGCGCAGGCGATGGCTGGACGAGATGCGCTCGACGTCCCGCTGCATCTGGTCAGGCTCGACGGTGGCCGGGTCGGCGCCTTCGAGTCCCACCATCACCGCGCGATCGGTTCCATGGCCCGCGCCGGTCAGCGCGAGCGATCCATACAGGCGCACGTACACGCTCGCAATGCGCCCCAGCAGGCCGTCACTCCCGAGGTCGACGACGAACTCGCGCGCCGCACGCATCGGACCCATGGTGTGCGAACTCGACGGGCCGATACCGACCTTGAATATGTCGAAGACGCTGAGCGCGCTCATACTTCGGTGAGGGACAGCAAGGTGGCATTGCCGCCCACCGCGGCGGTGTTGACGCTTATGGTCTGCTCGGTGGCAAAGCGATGCAGGTAATGCGGTCCACCGGCCTTGGGCCCGGTTCCCGACAATCCGCAGCCGCCAAACGGCTGCACGCCGACCACGGCGCCGATCATGTTGCGGTTCACATAGACATTGCCGACCCGCGCGCGGCGCGCGATCCGCTGCGCGAGCGAATCGATGCGCGTCTGCACGCCGAGCGTGAGGCCGTAGCCGCGCGCGTTCACGGCATCCACCACGGAGTCGATGTCTTCGGCCCGGTAGCGCACCACGTGCACGATCGGGCCGAAGACCTCGCGCTCGAGGTCCTCGATGCGTTCGATCTCGACCGCAAGCGGCGCGAAGAACCGCCCGGGCGGCAGCGTGGCCGGCAGCGCCACACGATGCGACCAGCGCGCCCCGGCGCTGACTTTCGCGGCATGGGACTCGAGCATTTCGAGCGCCTCACGGTCGATCACCGGGCCGACGTCCGTGGCGAGCAGCGCGGGATCGCCCACCACGAGTTCGTCCATGAAGCCCGCGAGCATCTCGAGCACGCGCGGCGCGATCTCCTCCTGCACGATCAGCAGGCGCAGTGCCGAGCAGCGCTGGCCCGCGCTGTTGAAGCCGGACGCCACCGCGTCGAGCACGACATGTTCCGCGAGGGCCGAGCTGTCGACGATCATCGCGTTGAGGCCACCCGTTTCCGCGATCAGTGTGCCGATCGCGCCCTTGCGCGCCGCCATCGAGCGCTCGATGGCCCGCGCGGTCGCGGTCGAACCCGTGAAACAGATACCCGCGATGTCATCGTGCGCCGAGAGCGCAGCGCCGACGATCGTGCCCTCGCCCGGCACGAACTGCAGTACCTCGCGCGGCACGCCCGCCTCGTGCAACAGCTCGGTGACGCGCGCGGCGCACAGCGGCGTCTGCTCGGCGGGCTTGGCGAGCACCGCATTGCCCGCCGCGAGCGCCGCCGCCACCTGTCCGGTGTAGATCGCAACGGGGAAGTTCCACGGGCTGATGCAGCCAAAGACGCCACGACCGCGCAGGCGCAGCACATTGCGCTCCCCGGTCGGGCCCGGCAGCGGCACCTCGGCCTCGAACTCCGCGCGCGCGCGGGCGGCGTAATAGCGCAGGAAATCCTCTGCTTCGCGCACTTCAGCGACACTGTCCGGCAGTGACTTGCCGGCTTCACGAACACAACGGGCGATGAGGCCCGGGCGATCGGCCGCCATCAGGTCGGCAGCGCGATCGAGCAGCGCGGCGCGCGCGGCGCCGCCCTGGGCATCCCAGCGCTGCTGCGCGGCGAGCGCCACGGCTACCGCGCGATCGACCTGCCCGGCGCTCGCCTCGGTCACCGTGCCGACGATGTCGCCATCGTCGGCTGGGTTGACGATCTCGCGGGTCGCACCGGCGCTGCCCTGGGCAGTATCGGCGAGCAGCGGCGCAGCGTGCCAGCGCTCGACGCGGCTGCGTGCACAGGCCGCATGCAGGGCGGCGACCTCGGCGCCATCGGCGAGGTTGGCCCCGAGGGAGTTGCGACGCTCCGTGCCGTAGAGATCCGCAGGCAGCGGTATGCGCGGATGGGCGAGCTGGGTCGCGGCGTCGATGTCGGCAACCGGATCGGCGACGACCGACTCGGCCGGCAGGCTCGCATCGACGAGACGGTTCACGAACGAGGTGTTGGCGCCGTTCTCCAGCAGGCGGCGCACGAGATACGGCAGAAGGTCGGCGTGTGCGCCCACCGGCGCATACACGCGGCACGGATGGTCGCCCCACTCACCACCGACCACGTGTTCATAGAGTTCCTCGCCCATGCCATGCAGGCGCTGGAACTCGAACGGAGCGCCGGCTGCCGCGAACACCTCGGCGACATAGGCCACGGTGTGCGCGTTGTGTGTCGCGAGCTGCGGGTAGATCACCCCCTGCGCCGCCGCGAGGCGCCGCGCGCAGGCGAGGTAGGCCACGTCGGTGTTCGCCTTGCGCGTATACACCGGATAGGAGGCCAGGCCACGCTCCTGGGCGCGCTTCACCTCGCTGTCCCAGTAGGCACCCTTGACGAGTCGCACACACAGCTTGCGATTCAGTGCCGCGGCACGCTCGGCGAGCCAGTCGATCACCTGCGGCGCGCGCTTCTGGTAAGCCTGCACCGCGAGCCCGAAGCCGTCGTAACCGCGCGTCACCGGATCGGCGAGTACCGCGTCGACAAGCTCGAGCGACAGTTCGAGCCGGTCGGCTTCCTCGGCATCGACGGTGATGCCGATGCCGCCTTCGCGCGCCAGGCGCGTCAGCTCCAGCAGGCTCGGCGCGAGTTCGGCGAGCACGCGCTCGCGCTGTGCGAATTCGTAACGCGGATGCAGTGCGGACAGCTTCACCGAGATGCTGTGCGCGGCCTCGATGCCGGCCGTCTCCTGCCTGCGCGCGGCGGCAGGAGCCGCCGCCAGGGCCGCGATCGCCAGGCGGTACTTCTCGAGGTAGCGCGCTGCGTCGGCCGCCGTGAGCGCCGCCTCGCCCAGCATGTCGAACGAATAGCGGTAGGCGCGTTCGCGCTTGCCGCCGGCACGTTCGAGCGCCTCCTCGATCGACCGGCCCATGACGAACTGGTGGCCGAGGATCTTCATCGACTGCCGGAGCGCCGCGCGCGCCACCGGCTCGCCGATGCGGCTCGCCAGGCGTCCGAACCAGTTGCGCGTCGAGTCGATGGTGTCGGCCTCGACCTGCAGGCGCGGGTCCGCCGCCAGCGTGGCCTTGAATG
>DAOQXO010000074.1:0-12433 GCA_035342635.1 Steroidobacteraceae bacterium | reverse complement strand
AACTACCTCACCTCACTCCACTCGTCAGTAGGTTCTGCCGCCCAGACTCCTAGGCGGCCTTGCCGGCGGCGGCCAGGATATTGGCGAGCTCGCCGCTCCTGTAGAGGTCGAGCACGATGTCGCAGCCGCCGATCAACTCACCGTTGACATACAGCTGCGGGTAGGTCGGCCAGTTGGAGTAGCGCTTCAGCTCGTCGCGCAACTCGAGATCCTCGAAAATGTTCACGGCCTCGTACTTCGCGCCCACCGCGCGCAACGCAGCGGCGACCTGAGCGGAAAATCCGCACTGCGGGAAGTCGGGCGTGCCCTTCATGAAGAGTACGACGGGGGCGGCCAGGTGTTGCTTGATGCGATCAACGACGTCCATTCGAGTCCTCTCAGGCGCGGGGGTGCAACATTGAATTATGGGGCCCCCGCGCCTATTCTTCAATTCAGACACGGTCCAAAGCCCTGCCAAAACAATAACCTGGGGAGCCCGCGAGATGAAAATCCTGTCCAATCACCGATACGCCCTGGTCACCGGCGTGGTCCTTGCGCTGATCCTGGCCTACATCATCAACGCCGTGGTTTCAGACCCGATCGCCTATCACAATCTCGGCCTCGCGCGCTGGGTGCACATCGTCGCCGGCGTGTTCTGGATCGGCCTGCTCTATTACTTCAACGCCGTGCAGACCCCTGCGCTCGCCGCCGCCACGGCCGACAAGGGCGGCCCGGGCGGCGCCGGGATCTCGAAGTACGTGGCGCCGCGCGCACTCTTCTGGTTCCGCTGGTCGGCGCTCGTGACCTGGCTGTCGGGCGCGTGGTACCTGGGTGCGAGATTCCCCGGCGCGTTCTCGCTGGGCCTGACCAGCAATCCGGTGGACTACTACCTCCTCGTCATCGGCATCGGCGCGTGGCTCGGCACGATCATGCTGTTCAACGTCTGGGTGCTGATCTGGCCGAACCAGAAGAAGGTGCTCGGCATCGTCGCCGCGACCGACGAGCAGAAGGCTGCCGCCCGTGTGATCGCGGGCAACACCTCGCGCGTCAACTTCATCCTCTCGTTCCCGTTGCTGATGTGCATGGCCGGCGCCACGCACGGTCTGCCGTTCTGACCGAGCTGCCGCACAACCTGGAGGAACAGGTCGCCGCCGCACTGCGCGAAGACGTGGGCGGCGGCGACGTCACCGCCGCGCTCGTACCCGAGCGCGAGCTGGCGCAGGCGCAGGTGGTGGCGCGCGAGGCCGCCATCCTGTGCGGCACGGCCTGGTTCGATGCCGTGTTCCGCGCGCTCGATCCGCGGCTGCGCATCGACTGGTACGCCGCCGATGGCGAGCGCGTCGGGCGCGACACCGTGCTGTGCCGGATCGAGGGCCCCGCACGGCCGCTGCTGACCGGCGAGCGCACCGCGCTCAACTTCCTGCAGACGCTGTCCGGCACCGCGAGCGCCGCGCGCCGCTATGTCGACGCCGTGGCCGGCACCGACTGCACGATCCTCGATACGCGCAAGACGGTGCCGGGCCTGCGCCTCGCGCAGAAATACGCGGTACGCTGCGGCGGCGCGCAGAACCACCGCCTAGGCCTGCACGACATGGTGCTGATCAAGGAAAACCACATCGCGGCCGCCGGGTCGATCCCGGTGGCGATCGCCACGGCACGCCGGCTCTCGCCGGGCATTCCGATCGAAGTCGAAGTCGAAAACGCCGCCGAACTCGAGCATGCCCTGGCCGCACGCCCGGACGTGGTGATGCTCGACGAGTTCAGCCTCGACGGCATGCACGCTGCGGTGGCACGCAATCGCGAGCTCGGCCGGCCCGTGAAGCTCGAAGCCTCCGGCAACGTGTCGCTCGCGACGATCCGCGCCGTGGCCGAGACCGGTGTGGACTACATCTCGGTCGGCGCGATCACCAAGCATGTGCACGCGCTCGACCTGTCGCTGCGCATCACGCGCGGCTAGGCACGCCGGTCAGGGCAGGGTCACTTTCGGCGGATCGGCGAAACGCCGCACGCCGAGCGCCTCGTGGATTTCAGCCGGGAAGTAGGCGACCCCGGCCTTCATCACGAGGCCGATACGGCGGATGGCCGAAATGTCCCGCGTCGGGTCGCCTTCCACCAGGATCAGGTCGGCGCGCTTGCCGCGCTCGATCGAGCCGCTGTCGTCCCACAGTCCCAGCACCCGCGCGCCGTTGCGGGTCGCGATCCTGAGCGCATCGGCGGGCGCAATGCCCGCCTTGACCTGGAGCTCGAGCTCGCGGTGCAGCGTGAAACCGCCGATGTCGTCGGTCCCGGCGAGGATCGTGATCCCGGCCTCGTGGGCGAGGCGCAGGAAGCCGAGCATCTTCTCGTAGCCGGAGTGGTAGCGCGTGACCTTGGCGGGCGGGATGTCCATCACGTTGGTGCCCCACTCGCGCGCGAGCGCGGGCGGCACGTGGTCGGCCACTGCCGCGAAGGTCGGATTCGGCTGCCCCCGCGCCTGCTGGAACATGTACTCGAATGTCGCGAGGGTCGGGTCGAGCACGGTGCCGCGCTCCCTGAGCAGCGCGATGAAGTCGCGCACCTCGCGCGAGTCGAGGTCGATGTCGGCGGCCTGCTCGCCGATCAGGTAGAAACGCGCCAGCGTGCGCGTGTCGGTGTCGGGCATGACGAGGAAATTGAGCACCACCTGGTTGATGTGCTGCAGCTCGTCGTAACCGGCGCGCACGGCGTCCTCCGCGCGCGCGAACGCGGGCACGTGGCCGCTGACCCGCATGCCGCGCTCGTGCGCATACTGCGCGATCGGCGCCATCCACTCCGGCCTGATCGAGTTGTAGAGCTTCACCTGCAGGTAACCGCGCTGTGCATACCAGTCGACGGCGGCCTTCGCCGCCTCGAGGTCGCCGACGACGAAATCGGCGCGCGCGGCGTGCGGACTTTCACCCTCGATGAACCCGGCGGCGATGATGCGCGGCGCCGCGAGGCGTCCCGCCTCGCCCTTCACGGCGAGTTCGCGCAGCAGGCGGTTGTCGTTGCCCATGTCGCGAACCGTGGTCACGCCGCCGGCGAGATGCAGCAGGCCGTTCCAGGCGTCATCGTGCACGTGCATGTCGAACAGGCCCGGCAGCAGCGCACGGCCGTCCGCGTCGATCGCGGGCATGGCGCCACTCGGCCGCGATCCCGCGGGGTAGAGCGCGGCGATGCGTCCGTCGTGCACGTAGACGTCCTGCGGCGCGGTGAGCGCACCCGTGTCGCTGTCGAACACGCGTGCATTGCGGATCACGAGCTCGTCACCGAGGCGATGCGCAAGCCGCGCGGCGAGCGCTTCGAGGAGCTTCTGCTCCGCATCCTTCTGCAGCGCCTCGAGCGCCGCGGCGACCTGTGACCAGCCGCTGGGCGCCACCAGCATGTATCCCGGGTAGACGAGTGCGAAGAAACGCCGCTCGTCATCGTCGCTCAGCCAGAGGAAACGCGGCTGCGTGGACATGCCGTGGATCGCATAGAGCGCCACGGCCCGCCGTTCGCCGCCCTGCTCGAGCGCCGTGGCCGCGAGCCGCTCGATCGACAGTTCGCCGCCCGGCAGCGCGGCGAGCCTGCCCCCGGGAGCGGCGAGCAGCGCGCGCGCGATCACGGCGGTGGCCTCGAAGCTGCCCTCCACCGGCAGGTACAGCGCCGGACCGTCGACCCGGCGGTCGCCCCGGTCGGCGGAGGAGCGCCACACGACCCGATCGCCGCGACGGCTGAAGGTCTCGTCGATCTTCGAGCCGAAGGTCGAGGTACCGGTCGCGCGATAGCTCGCGAGGGTGCCGTCCGCCGCAACGACGATGCGCTCCTCGATATCCGGCCCACGCCCGTTGTTACGCCAGGACAGCGTGCTGCCGACACTGCCGTCGGCGGCAACGGCCGTCGTCTGCTGGCCGGAGAGGTTGCCGGCGAAGATGATGTCGTAGCGGTCCGCGGCTGGCGCAGGTATCGCGGCCATGCACAGCGCCGCTGCCGAGAGCAGTCCGGTCCGATTGAATCCCATGGTGGTATCCCCCGCCCCATGCCGACCGGTGCACAGCATAGCGCGCCGGCGGGAGCGAATCCGCCCGGACACCGATCAGGCGTTGACGGCCTTCAGCACGCGTTGCGGCTGGGCGATGCCGTAGCCCTGCGCGTAGTCGACTCCCAAGCCGGTCAGCATCTGGATGATCTCCGCATTCTCGGCGAACTCGGCAATGGTCTGCTTGCCGGTGAGATGGCCGATTTCATTGATCGAACGCACCATCTCGCGGTCGATCGGGTCGCGCAAGATCTCGCGCACGAAACTCCCGTCGATCTTCAGGAAATCGACCGGGAAGTGCTTCAGGTAACCGAACGATGACAGTCCGGTGCCGAAGTCGTCGAGCGCGAACTTGCAGCCGAGCTCCTTCAGCGCCTGGATGAAGCGGTTCGCCTGCGAGAAGCTCGCGACCGCCGCCGTTTCGGTGATCTCGAAGCAGATCTTCGAGGCGTCGATGCCGCTTCTCGCGAACTGGTCGATCACGAAAGGCAGGAATTTGTCGTCGCTGAAGCTCTGGCCCGAGAGGTTGATCGAGCACATCGCGAGACGCTCGCGCTCGTCGGCCTCGGAGACCAGCCAGCGCAGCGCGTTCTCGATCACCCAGCGGTCGATGTTCGGCGTGATGCCGTAGCGTTCGGCCGCGGCGATGAAGTTGTCGGGTGAAACCATGCGGCCGTTCTCGTCGCGCATGCGCAGCAGCAGCTCGTAGTGCGCGCCCTGGATCAGGCTCGAGGGTTGCAGCGGCTGGATCGTCATCCGGTAGAGCTCGAAGCGGCCCTCTTCCAGCGCCGAGTTGATGCGCGCGGCCCACTGCATTTCGCGGCGGCGGCGCATCAGCTCGATGTCGTTCTCGGCGAAGCTGTGCACGCGGTTGCGGCCCGCTTCCTTGGCGGCGGCGCAGGCGCTGTCGGCGGCCGACAGCACCGAGGCGACGTCCTCGTTGTCGGCCGTGATCGGCACGACGCCGATGCTGGCGCCGAGGCGGAACACGCGGTCTTCCCACGTGAAGCGGAAATTGCGCAGCGCCTCGCGCAGCGTCTCGGCCGTGCGCATCGCCTCATCGAGCGAGCAGCTCTCGAGCAGGATGCCGAACTCGTCGCCGCCGAGGCGCGACAGCGTATCCCGCCAGCGCACCTTCGACTTCAGCAGCGCGCCCACCTGGCCGAGCAGCGCGTCGCCGGCGCTGTGGCCGCAGGTGTCGTTTATGATCTTGAACTGGTCGAGGTCGAGGTAGCACAGCGCGTAGGAGGCCTCGCGGGCCCTGGCGCTCTTCAGCGCGCGCTCGAGCCGGTTCTCGAACTCGCGCCGGTTGACGAGGCCGGTCAGGATGTCGTGGCTCGCGTGGTAGGACAGCCGCCGGTTCAGTTCGCGCGACTCGGAGACGTCGTGGAACACCAGTACGCCACCGCAGACCTTGCCGGCGCCGTCGCGGATCGGGGCTGCGGTGCTTTCCACGTACAGCTCGTTGCCGTCACGGCGGATCAGCAGCATCGGCCGCACCGACTTGATCGGGCGGATGCGCCGCACCGACATCGTCAGCGGATTCTCGAGCGGCTCGCAGGTCTCCTCGTGGAAGGCCTTGAAGACATCGTCGACCGAGCGGCCCATGGCATCCTCGAGGCGCCAGCCGGTCAGTTCCTCGGCGATCGGGTTGATGTAGTCGATGATCGAGTTGGCGTCGGTGGTGATCACGCCGTCGCCGATCGACTGCAGCGTGATCTGCGCGCTTTCCTTTTCGCGAAACAGCGCCTCTTCGTAGAGCTTGCGCTCGGTGATGTCGAATTCCATGCCGACGAGGCGCAACAGGCGGCCGTTCTCGTCGACGTGCGCCTTGGCGCGGCTCACCACCCAGCGCCACTCGCCGCTGCGATGGCGCATCCGGTGGATGCTCTCGCAGATCGGCGCATGGCCCTCGACGTGCTCGCGCATCGCCGTCTGCACGCGCGACATGTCGTCCGGGTGCACGAGCGCACGCCAGTCGGTCGGGCCCGACAGGTCCTCGTCGCTGTAACCGAGCATCTCCTTCCAGCGCGGCGAGAAGCTCACCACGTTGGTCTCGGTGTCGAAGTCCCACATGCCCTCGTTCGCCGCGGCCTGCGCCAGGCCGACGCGCACTTCGAGGTCGTCGAGGCGGGTGCGCAGGCGCACGCGATCGAGACCGGTAGCCAGGCTGGTGCCGAGGAGCTTCAGGAGCAGCTGGACATTCACGTCCCACGGGCCGCGCGACATCGCGTTGGCAAGGCCCAGGATGCCCGCGGGGCGGCCCAGAGCGCGGAAGGCGACATAGAGGGTCGAACCGACCTTCAGCGAAGCGAAGAGGCGCGACTCGACCGCGTTCTCCTTCCTCGGCGCCGCGGTGTCACGCAACTCGGAGAGGCGCAGGTGTTCCAGGCGCGACTTGAGCCAGGGGAGGGATTCCAGCGCGACGCCACGCAGTTCCTCGAGGCGGGTCTGCGCGAAGGTGCCGCGCGCTACGTGTAGTTCGGTGACGGCCTCGTCATTGAACATCGCGACGAACGCCGCATCACAGGCGGTAGCCTCGCGCAGCGACTCGAGGCTGCGCGCCAGGACCGCCGCCAGCGTCTCGCGCTGCATGTTCTGCAGATCGACCGCGATCTTGGTGCACACGACGTCGATCCCGAGTGCGGGACGGGCACCCCTGACCTTCCATACGCCGGGAGCGAGGATGTCGGATGCCGTGAATTCGCTGGGTTTGTCTGAAGTTACGCCGGGCACCGAGGTTCGATCCCCAAGATTGCGAGCTCGCATTCTGACAAACCGTGTGCCCCCCTGCCGATGACGTGCCACACACTTCGCGCGCACGGCACATGAGTCAGTTACCGCCGGATTGTGTCACAGCCAATGAGGAATACAAGCTAAGCGCATGTGCCGCCTGATGATTACGGTATTTTCGCCACCGAGCGATTCGACATATTCGGGCAGGAGACAGCCCCATCGCGCCGCGGTGGCGCCGCGCCCGCAGCTCAATCGCGGACCGGCAGGGCCGCATGCGCGCGCGCGTACAGCGACTTCAGCTCCGCGGTCATGTCCTCCTGCCACTGCTGCATGCCGGCCGCGCCGAGGGTGCGCGGTACGCACCGCGGAGCGCCGACGGCGATCACGATGTGCGAGAACGGCAGCGGAATCACGAACCGGTCCCAGTGGAACAGGATGGCCCGGCTTGCGGCATAGGCCATCGGCAGCATTGGCCGCCCGGACATCTGCGCGAGCAGGATCGCGCCGGGCTTGAACACGAAGCGCGGCCCGCGCGGACCATCGGGCGTGATGACCGGCGAGACATCGCGCTTGACGAGCGCCTCATAGTAGTCGCGCAGCGCGCGCGCGCCGGTGTGGGTGGAGCTGCCGCGCACCGCCACACCTCCGAAACGATCGACCAGCATCGCACCAATCTCGCCGTCGACCGAGGGGCTGATCAGGAAACCCAGGGTGACCCGGGGGCGCTGCTCGAGCAGCCACTTGGCACAGAAAAGCTGGTGCTGGTGCCACAGCACGGGGATGAACGACGGCGCGATCGCCAGCGCCGCATCGAGATGCTCTCCACCCACGACGCGCGGGCGCCGCGCGACGCCCCACACCAGGCGGATCAGCGCGGCGCCGATCGGCACGATGATGCGGTACGCGAGGCGCCGCAACGGCGTCATGCGCCGCCTGGAACCCTTGCCGGTCATGCGTGGCGCCGCACTTCAAACTGCACGTGCGGCTCACTGGTCATGATGCAGGCGGGACACTGCGCATCGAGCGCGATGCGATGGGCATGGTAGCGCACGCCCCGGAAGCTCGCGCCGCCCGCGTCCACGCGCACGCCGGCGATCTGTTCGATCGTGCCGCCGCCCGCCTTCAACGCCGCCTCCTTCGCAACCCACAGCTCGCGTATGCCGATCCGCCGCGCGAGTTCGAGTTCGTCGTCGTCGCAGATCGTCGAGAGTGTGAGCCGGTCGGCCGCGGCGTCGCATTCGACGTCGAGCCCGACGTCGCCGCGTGACACCGCCGCGCAGGCGACCACGGGCGCGGAATGCGACACGCTGAACTGCGGCGCACCGGGCATCCACGGCTTGCCGCGCGGCGGAAACAACAACGACTCGGCACGGGCCGCAGGCGCACCGGAACTCAGCGCATCGATGCACGCCAGCGCGAGCGCGATGCCGGCCTGCGACAGGTCGCCGCCCGCATCCGGCGGCAATGTCGAGTAATATAGGATTCCGCGCACCATTGACTGCCCCGCTTCGTGAACGAAACGATCCCTGCGAACTGCCTGCCGCCCGAGGCCGATGAGCCCTTCGACATCGGCGCAACCGACGATTCGCTCGCGCGCATGTCGGAGCTGTTCGCCACGCACGGCGACATCTACCGCGTCTACGCGCCCTCGCGCCGTGCGCACACCTGGCTCACGATCCACCCGGACGACGTCAAGCGGGTGCTCGTTTCGAACCACCGCAACTACGTCAAGGGCATCGGCTTCGATCGGGTCAGGATTCTACTCGGTAATGGCATCGTGACGAGCGACGGCGAGCTCTGGAAGCGCCAGCGCTACATGATGCAGCCCATGTTCCATCGCCGCGTGCTGACGCAGTTCGGCCGCATGATCGACGAGGCGAACGACCGCTTCCTCGCCGGCTGGGCGGCGCAGGCCGGCAGCGGCAGGCCTGTCAATGTCACGAACGACATGAGCGCGCTTGCGCTCGAGGTCATCCTGCACGCCCTCTTCGGCAAGGACCTCGCCGTGCTCGCGGCCATGCCAGGCGGCAACCCGTTCGACCTGTTCACCGACGAGTCGGCGCGCGACCTCAGGTTCGCCTACCGCTTCCGCCAGCTCACGCGTGAGATCGCGCAACTGATCGAGCGCCGCCGCAGCGAGCCGCCCGAGGCGCACTTCGACTTCCTCGGCATGCTGATGGAGGCGCGCGATCGCGAAACCGGCGCGGGCATGACCGACAGGGAGATGATCGACGAGGTCACGACGCTGATCGTCGCCGGCCACGAAACGACCGCGAATACGCTCAACTGGGCGTGGTACCTGATTTCGCAGCATCCGCAGGTCGAGGCGCGGATGCATGCCGAGATCGACGCCATGCCCGAAGAGAGCGCACCGGGCCTCGCGCGCATGGAGGAACTCACGTACACGAAGTGCATCATCGACGAGACGCTGCGCCTGTATCCGCCGGTATGGGTATTCTCGCGGCGCGCCGTCGGCCCCGACGTGCTCTCGGGCCATGCGCTGCCGGCCGGTGCCGACCTGCTGCTCTCGACCTACCACCTGCATCGCCACCCGCGTTACTGGCGCGATCCGGATGCGTTCATGCCGGAACGCTTCGACGCGGCGCACGAGGCCGAGTGGCCGAGGTTCGCCTACATGCCGTTCTCGGCCGGCCCGCGCCACTGCATCGGCGAGACCTTCTCCATCTTCGAGATGCTGATCCACCTCTCCAAGGTCGGGCGCCGCTACCGGCTGCGCTTCGAGCACGAGGGTCCGATCGAATACGAGGCGCAGGTCAATCTGCGTACCCGCCATCCCCTGCTCATGACACTGGAACCGCGCTCATGACCCAGCCGCAGACACTCACCGAACTCATCGAGTCGAACCGCAATGTGGCGCGCTCGATCATCTACCTCGAGGGCGAAAAGGACGAACGTCGCCTCAGCTACGGTGAACTCCACGAACGTGCGCTCGGCATCCTGTTCCACCTGCAGGCGCTCGGCGCGCGCCCCGGCGACAAGCTGATCCTGTTCCTGAACAACAACGAGCAGTTCCTCGACGCGTACTGGGCCGGCATCCTCGGCGGCATCGTGCCGGTGCCGGTCTCGATCGGCATCAGCGACGAGCACCGGCACAAGCTGCTGCGCATCGCGCGCAAGCTCGGCAAGCCCTTCCTGTACACGGACAGCAAGACGCTGGATCGCATCGGCCAGTTCGCCGTCGGCGCGGGCGAGGACGCCACGTTCGAGGCGCTTCGCCCACGCACCTTCCTCGCCGACCGCCTCGAGGACATCTCGCGCGCCGGCACTGTCCACCGCGCGCAGCCGCAGGACACGGCGTTCATCCAGTTTTCCTCCGGCTCGACCAACGAGCCGAAAGGCGTGGTGCTCACCCACGCGAATATCCTGGCGAACAGCCGCGGCGCCGGCGAGCACTGTGGCTTCAACACCGACGACGTCTCGTTGTCGTGGATGCCCCTGACGCATGACATGGGCCTGATCGGCATGCACATCTTCATGTTCATGCACCGCATGAACGTGCACCTGATGCCGACCGAGCTGTTCGTGCGCCGACCGCTGCTGTGGCTGCAGTTCGCCTCGCGCATTGGCGCCACGATCACCTCGTCGCCCAATTTCGGCTACCGGCACTACCTGAAGGTCCTCGGCGAGCGCAGCTTCGAGGACCTCGACCTCTCGAGGCTCAGGCTGATCTTCAACGGCGCCGAGCCGATCTCGGTCGACCTGTGCGAGGAGTTCCTCGCACGCATGGAACCCGCCGGCCTCGCACGCAAGGCGATGTTCCCGGTCTACGGCCTCGCCGAGGCGTCGCTGGCCGTCTCCTTCCCGCCGATGGGGCGCCTGTACAGGTCGATCTGCGTCGACCGCCATCGCATGGGTGTCGGCGAAGCGCCGCCGCGCGTCGAGCATACCCACCGCGATGCCATGGAACTGATGGCGGTGGGCAACGCGATCCCTTATTGCGAGGTGCGGCTGGCGGACGATGCCGGCGCCAGGGTCGCCGATGGCCACGTCGGCCACATCCTGATCCGCGGCGAGAATGTCACGCACGGCTATTTCGAGGACCCGGAAGCGACCGCGGCCGCGATCACCGCCGACGGCTGGCTGCGTACCGGCGACCTCGGCATGTTGGTCGACGGCGACCTGTACATCACCGGTCGCGCGAAGGAGATCATCTTCGTCAACGGCCAGAACTATTTCCCGCACGACCTCGAGAGCATCGCGCTGCGCGCGCCGGGCGTCGAGCTCGGCAAGCTGGTGGTCGCGGGAGTGCGTCCGCGCGGCGCGCAGGCCGACCAGCTGGTCGCCTTCCTGCTGCATCGTGGCGACCTGGCCGATTTCCTGCCGACCGCGACCGAGGTTGCGCGGCTGATCAACGAGCACACGGGCCTCGAGGTGGCCGAGGTGGTGCCCGTCAAGCGCATTCCGAAGACCACCAGCGGCAAGATACAGAGACACCTGCTCGAGGAATCCTACGTCGACGGCGAATTGGCCGCCGAGCTCGCCGAGCTCGCGCGCCTGCGCAGCGAGCAGCGCCCGCCTGCGGCAGCCAGCGGCTCGGAGATCGAGGCGAAGATCAAGGCGATCTGCGACAGCGAGCTCGGCCGCCCCATCGGCCTCGACGACAACCTGTTCGAGATCGGCGCAAGTTCACTCAAGCTGATCGCGATCCACGAGAGCATCGACCGCGACTATCCCGGCCTGATCGATCTCACCGAACTGTTCGACTACCCGACGATCAGGGAACTCGCGGCCTTCCTCGCCGGCAAGCTCGCTCAGCCGGCGCCGTAAACCGGCTTCTTCAGCTTCCAGCGCTTGTGCGACCAGAGCCAGTCGGGCGGTGAGGCGTTGATCTGCGCCTCGGTGAGGCGCGCGTAACGCTCGGTGAACTCGCCCGGCTCGAGCCGCTCGCCCGCCTCGACGAGCGGCGTGAAGCTGACTTCGTAGTGGCCCCTGGACAGGCGGCGCATACCGGCGAACAGCACCGCGTAACCGGTCTTGCGCGCGATCTCCTCGGCGCCCATGTAGAAAGCGGTATCGCGGTTGAGAAAACGGGTCCAGTGCCGCTTCTCGCTGCTGCGCGGCTCCTGGTCGGCAATCATCGCGATCGTGCGCACGATGGCGCGCCGCTTGATGATTTCGGAGAGCAACTCCTTCGCCGGCACGAGATGCGCCCCGAATCGGGTGCGCAGCGTCAGCATTTCGCGATTGGCCCACGGATTCTTGAGCGGCTTGTACGCCGCGTCGACCGGAAACCCGGACTGGCTGGCCATGGCATGCATCAGCCACTCCCAGTTGCACTGGTGCGCGGCGAGCACCAGCACCGGTCGGCCGCGACCGAGCCGCTCCTCGAGCAGCGCCAGGTTGGTGAAGCGCACGCGACGGGCGATTTCCGCGGGCGTCATTGCGCCGGACTTGACGATCTCGACGAATACCTGCGAGAAGCCATGGTGATGGCGATTGCAGATGTCCGCGCGCGCCTTCGCGTCGAGGTCCGGATAGGCCCTGGCGAGGCTCGCGTCGATGATGCCACGGCGATAGCGAAAGACGTGGAAGCCGAGCCAGCCGAGCAGCCACGCCAATCCGTAGAGGGCGCCGAGCGGGATCCGCGCAAGCAATGCGATCCACCAGGCCGGGCGCCGTGGCCCCACGGCTTCCACCATCAACCGAGACCCACCGGACAATACGTCGAACTCATGCAGA
>DAOQXO010000073.1:0-12508 GCA_035342635.1 Steroidobacteraceae bacterium | reverse complement strand
GGGCCATGTTGCCCTCGGAGATCATCTCGGTGACCCGGGCAACCAGGTCACCGAGATGATCCAGCTCTCGCGCGACGGCATACACCGCGCACGCACCTGGCACTGGCTGCGCGACGAGCAGCTGTGGCGGATCACGCTCGTGCGCGAGCAGCGCACGAGCCGCGACCTGGCCGACTGGTAGGCGCCGTCCGCCCTGCCGGCGTGCGTGGTTTCCCGCATTCACATCGCCTGCGGTACTGCGCATGATTGACGCATGGAAGCGCGAATCCAGCAGATCTATGACCAGGTGATCCGGCGCAATCCGGGCGAAGTCGAATTCCACCAGGCGGTGAAGGAAGTGGTCGACTCCCTCGGTCCGGTGCTCGCCAAGCACCCGGAATACGCCGAGCAGAAGATCATCGAGCGCATCTGCGAACCCGAGCGCCAGATCATCTTCCGCGTGCCGTGGCAGGACGACCGCGGCGAGGTGCAGATCAATCGCGGCTTTCGCGTGCAGTTCAACAGCGCGCTCGGACCCTACAAGGGCGGCTTGCGCTTCCACCCGTCGGTCTACCTCGGCATCGTCAAGTTCCTGGGCTTCGAGCAGGTCTTCAAGAACGCTCTCACCGGCATGCCGATCGGCGGCGCGAAGGGCGGCGCCGACTTCGACCCCAAGGGCCGCAGCGACGGCGAGGTGATGCGCTTCTGCCAGAGCCTCATGACCGAGCTGCACCGCCACCTCGGCGAATACACCGACGTGCCGGCCGGCGACATCGGCGTCGGGGCGCGCGAGATCGGCTACCTGTTCGGCCAGTACAAGCGCATGACCAACCGCTACGAATCGGCGGTGCTGACCGGCAAGAGCCCGAGCTGGGGCGGGTCGCTCGTGCGGCGCGAGGCGACCGGCTACGGGGCGGTCTACTTCGTCGACGAGATGCTGAAGGTCCGCGGCCAGTCGATCGAGGGCCAGACCTGCGTCGTTTCGGGCTCGGGCAATGTCGCGATCTACGCGATGGAGAAGCTGCAGCGCCTGCGCGGCAGCGTGATCGCCTGCTCGGATTCGGGCGGCGTCATCTACCACAAGAGCGGCATCGACCTCGATCTGGTCAAGCGGCTGAAGGAAGTCGAGCGGCGCCGCATCTCCGAGTACGCGCAGCACCATCGCGACGCGCGGTACATCGCCGGCGGCAGCGTCTGGGACATCCCCTGCGAGATCGCCCTGCCCTGCGCGACGCAGAACGAGCTCGACGAGGCGGCCGCGCGCAAGCTCGTCGCCAACGGCTGCATCGCGGTCGCCGAGGGCGCCAACATGCCGACGACGCCGGGCGCGTTGCGCGTGTTCCAGGAAGCCGGCATCGCCTTCGGACCGGGCAAGGCCGCCAACGCGGGCGGAGTCGCCACCTCGGCGCTCGAGATGCAGCAGAACGCGAGCCGCGACACCTGGAGTTTCGAGCACACCGAGCAGCGCCTGCAGGAGATCATGAGCGGCATCCACCGCAACTGCCACGAGGCCGCGGCGGAATACGGCAGCCCGGGCAACTACGTGCTCGGTGCGAACATCGTCGGCTTCCGGCGCGTCGCCGAGGCGATGCTCGCGTTCGGCGTGATCTGAGCGCGCGCGATCGCGCGGACGGCGGCGGTCGCCGTCAGGACTGCACGGTCTTCACGATGTGGTACACGACCACGCCGATCATGCACATGACGCCGGCCCACATCAGATAGGTACCGTACGGGCGATCACGGGTCGTGAAGCCGACGATCAGGCCGGCGAGGCCGATGAACGCGATCGTGATGGTAATGCGCGAGATCTGGTCCACGGGCGCATGCTAGGCGGGAAAGCGATCCTCGTCGAGGAAGCCGCGCACCATCGTCGCCATTTCCCCGGTGCTGAAGTCCAGCAGCTGGTGGCTCCAACCCGGCAGGTCGCGCACCATGCCGTTCTTCAGATACGGGCGCACGCGCGGCGTGTAGGTGCACAGGTCGTCCTCGGGATTGAACACGAGGATCGGCGCGGTCACCTGGACGATGTTGTCCGGATAGGAATAGCCGAACGCCGCCCGATAGCCCCAGTCGCTCCGCTCGCCGCCCATCAGGTGCCACGGGAAATTGCGCATCGAGCTTTCGAGGGTCGCGCGCCGGTCCTGGTAGAGCAGATGCTTCTTCCACCTGTCGACCAGGAACTGCCCGTCGGCGGCAATCGGCGCGACCGAGGTCAGCTCGCGGATCGCGGCGAAATCCTCCGGCGTGTAGATCGGTGTCGACATCAACACCAGGTGCTTCACCTGCGCAGGCCGCTGGCGCGCGAGCTCGACGGCGATCTTGGATCCTGTGTGGTAGCCCATGACGTCGAACTCGCCGAGCGCGAGCGCGTCAACGAGATCGCCCATTGCCGCGGCGTAATCGGCGATCGTGGGCACGGCGGGTGGCGGATCGCTCATGCCGTAGCCCGGTGTGTCGGGCGCGAGCGCGAGCCGGTCGCAGCCCATCTCGGCGAGCCACTTGTCGTAGATGGCTCCCGACACCGGGCTCAGGTGAAAGCACAGCAGCGGTCGGTGCGCGAGCCCGGCATCTCCGGCGCTGCGCACATGCATCTGACCATAACGACCATCGACGTAGCTTCTGCGTACCTTCATGATGGCGCTCATGGTAACAGGCTCACACAACTGCTTGGGGATGTTCGCAGCCGGTGCGAGACTGTCTGCGTTCGGCTCGATGCACGCTGCCCGGCTGGCGACGGTCGCACCGCCGGCCTCGATCGACGCGCCGTTCGCGTGAGGAGCGCATGGGGATGAGCGGCGCCATCGGACCTGCCGGGATCGCCATACTCGGGACGATCGTCGTGCTCTCGCTGTTCGGCCTCTACGGGTCGCCGGCGTTCCTCGAGCGGTGCCTCTTCCGTCCCTACTGGTTCCTGCGCAAGCGCGACTACCCGACCGCGGTACTGGCCGGCTTCGTGCACGCCGACCTGCCGCATCTGCTGTTCAATTCGATCACGTTCTGGTTCTTCGGCATTCCGCTCGAGCGCCTGATCGGCACGCGCCCGTTCCTGGTGCTCTATTTCGCCGGCCTGCTGCTGAGCCAGTTCGGCACCTGGGCGAAGCACCGGGACAATCCCGACTACGCGACTCTCGGCGCGTCCGGTGCGATCAGCGCGGTACTGTTCGCCTCGATCGTCTACCTGCCGACACAGAGCATCTTCATTCTGCCTATCCCGTTCCCGATCCCCGCACCGCTGTTTGCGGTGGGCTACCTCGCCTACACCTGGTGGTCGGCGAAGCACGCGAGGGGGCGCATCAACCACGACGCGCACTTCGCCGGCGCCCTGACGGGGCTCGCGTTCGTCGCCCTCGCGCACCCGCAGGCCTACAGCCGCGCATTCGCGCTGCTCACCAACTGATCGGCCTCGATCACCGATTCCGGCCGCGCGCTCGTTGACTCAGCCAAAAACCGGGGACTAGACTCGACCCATAGACTAAGTCTAAAACAGCCTTGCTGCTGAATCAGGGGAGAACGACGATGCATGCGCCTCGCACTCTATGGTTCGTCGCGGCGTGCGCCGCCGCGGCATGGGCGGCCCTCCCGGCCACCGCAGCCGCTGCCGGTACCGCCGGCCCGGCACTCGGCCTTCCGCCGGTCCCGGTTCCCGCCGACAACCCGCAGACCGCCGAAAAAATCGCGCTCGGTGACAAGCTCTTCAACGACAAGCGCTTCAGCGCCACCGGCGAAGTCGCCTGCTCCTTCTGCCACGACTCGCAGAAGGGTTTCGCCGACGGACCGCTGGTCACCGCCGAGGGCATCAACAAGGCGAAGGGCACGCGCAATTCGCCGACCGTGCTGAATTCGGCGTACTTCACCAGCCTCTTCTGGGATGGCCGCTCGCCCGATCTCGAGGAGCAGGCGCTGCACCCGTTCGTCAATCCAATCGAGATGGGCCTGCCGAACCACGATCCCATCCTCGCGATCGTGCGCACCGATCCGGAATACGTCGCGGCCTTCAGCGCCGTGTTCGGCAAGAGCGGCGAGGCGATCACGATCCGCGAGGTCACGCAGGCCATTGCCGCATTCGAGCGCACGCTGGTTTCCGGTGATTCGCCGTTCGACCGCTATTACTTCGGCGGCGACAAGAGCGCGCTCTCCGCCGCGGCGATCCGTGGCTTCGATGTATTCCTGAGCAAGGGTCGCTGCGTGTCCTGCCACACGATCGAGCAGGACCATGCGCTGTTCACCGACAACCGCTTCCACAACATCGGGGTCGGCGTGAACCGCATCCAGGGCGACATCGGCACGCTGGCACCGGCGTTCCTGCGGGCCAAAGCCGAGGGCATCGATGTCGACAAGGTGGTGCTCGCCGATCCGAAGGTCTCGGAACTCGGCCGCTTCGCGATCACCGACACGCTCGATGAGCTCGGCGCGTTCAAGACTTCGACCCTGCGCAATATCGCGATCACGGCGCCGTTCATGCACGACGGCAGCCTCGCGACACTGCGCGACGTCGTCGATCATTACAACAACGGCGGCGTCACGGTGGCGACCGACCCGGTCAACGACTTCCTCTCGGGCGGCATCCGGCCGCTCGACCTGACGGAATCCGAGATCCTGGACCTCGTCGCCTTCCTCGAATCGCTGACGAGCCCCGAGTTCGCCGCCACGCCCTCCGCGGGCGGCACGACCAAAGGAACGCAGCCATGAACCTCCAGTCACGCCGCAGTTTCCTGAAGAGCGCCGGCACCGCCGGCGCGGTCGCGACCCTGCCGCTGTCGCTCGTCGAGGTCGCCTTCGCGAAACCGGAGCAGAACTTCACGTTCGCCTACATCTCCGATTCGCACATCCAGCAGATCGAGGGCACGAAATTCGTGCGCAACTGGGACCGCGGCCTGATCCGCGCGGTCGCCGAGGCGAACCTGCTGCAGCCGCGCCCCGACTTCGTGATGTACGGCGGCGACCTCGCGCAGCTGGGCAACAAGCCCGAGCTCGACCACGGCGCCGACATGCTCGGCAAGCTGCGCGGCAAGGTCCATCACGTGATGGGCGAGCACGACTACTACCTCGACCTCGGCGAGTACTGGTCGAAGCTGTTCGGCCCGCAGTGGTACAGCTTCGACCACAAGGGCGTGCACTTCGTCGTGCTGAACAGCATCCTCACCTACGACGAGTGGACCTTCGAGCGCTGGCCGACCGCCGAGCAGCGCATGCTCGAAATGGCCGGCCTCGACAACCCGAACGGCTCGCCGTTCATGGTCGGCGATAAGCAGCGCGCCTGGCTGGCGAAGGACCTCGCGAAGGTCGCGAAATCGACGCCGGTGGTGGTGTTCTCGCACTCGCCGCTGCAGAAGATCTACAAGGGCTGGAACTTCTGGACCGACGATGCCGAGCAGGTGCAGCAACTCCTCGCGCCGTTCGACAAGGTCACGGTGTTCTACGGCCACGTGCACCAGATCCAGTACAACCAGATCGGCAACATCGCGTTCACCTCGGCGATGGCGACCGCGTGGCCGTGGCCTTACCCCGAGACCTACGCCCAGGCCGAGAGCCACCTGCCGAAACTCACCGTGCACATGAACCGCGCCGACCCGTTCTTCGAGCGCGACGCGACCGGCTGGCAGTTCATCGACGTCCACACGGGCCGCGCGGCGACGCACTTCAACCTCTACAACAACAAGGTGCGCACCGTCGCGTTCAATGCGGCGAGCGGGCGCCCCGAAGATACGGCCTACCAGGACCCCGCCGCGCGCATCGCGCCGCAGAGCCACTTCTGATGCCTACCCGAGGGAGATCCACCATGCGAGCCATCACAGTTGCATTGACTCTCGCGGTCGGCACGATCGCCTCGCCCGCGCTGCACGCGGACGAATTCACGAAGGAAGACCTGGCGCGCTGGGAAGCGCAGTTCCAGAGCGTCGTCGCGGAAGGCCGCGCGCTGTGGGGCGACGGCAAGCTCGGCAAGAACGGCGTCGCCTGTGGCCAGTGCCACCCGAACGCCGCCAACACGCACCCGGAAACCTATCCGAAGTTCCAGAAGCAGCTCGGCCGGGTCGCGGGCCTGTGGGAGATGATCAACTGGTGCCTGAGGAATCCGCTCGAGGGCGATCCGCTCGCCGCCGATGACCCGAAGATGGTCGCGCTGCTCGCCTACGCGACCTGGGAGCGCCGCGGCGTGAAGCTCGAGCCCGGCAAGCACTGAGGGAGCATTCCGCGACCCAGGACGGCGGCACGCCGGCGCGCGCCCCCGTATGCTTGCGGCATGACCAGCCGCTCCGCGCTGCTGCGCCCTTGCCTGCCGCTCATGCTGATATGCCTTGCGGGTTGTGTGACCACCGCCCCGACGGATCCGGTCGTCATCGCGCAGCCGCGCGAGATCACGACCACCGAAGTGCTCGCCGAGGCCGGTGACGGCGCGGATCGCGACTCTGTCGCGCGCTACCGCCCGACCGAGATCACGACGGGTGAAGTGCAGGCGATCAGTGCCGGGGACATCGCCCCGCCGCTCGATTTCCGCCAGCGGCTCGATCGCGCCCATGATGTGCTTTACACGCGCTTCCAGCGCCTCGTCGAGGCGACCGACCGGCGCTACGCGCGCCCGGACAAGGAGTTGAAGCCGGTGCCGGCCGCTCCGTTTCGCATTGGCGTCACGGGCGAGCTGCTCGGCCGCAACGACAAGACCGAAGCCTCGCTCGACCTCGACCTCGATGTCTCGCTGCGGCTGCCCAACCTCGAGGACCGCCTGCGCATCTTCGTCACGAGCGTCGAGCTCGACGAGTCGCCGGAGGTCGCCGGCGAGGACTCCAACCTGCGCGCCGGCCTGCGTTACCAGCTGCTGAAATACGTGAGCTTCGACATCGGCGCCAAGGCGGACCTGCCGCCGGTCGCGTTCATGGCGGTGAAGTGGAGCCGCGAGTACCACCTCGGCCGGTGGGATTTCTACCCGTTCGCGAAGCTGTTCGCCGAGACGGACGAGAGTGTCGGCTACGCGGCCGCGGCGACCTTCGACCGCTGGTCCGGGCGGCGCCTGCTGCGCTCCTCGACCTACGCCAAGTGGCGCAACGACCGCGACGAGACCGAGTGGTCCCAGTCACTCGTCTTCGCCCTCGCCGAACAGTTGATCGTGCCCGATCGCTATGGCTCCTACCTGCGCGCGCGCGACATCGGCAAGGGCGTGGCCCTGCACCTGCTGGCGTCGGGACTCGACGCTCACGGCGTCGACTATTACGAGACCGGCCTGCTGATCAAGCGACCGACCGGTAATCCCTGGCTGCACTGGTTCGTCGAGCCGCTCGTGCGCTGGGACCGCAGGTACGACTGGGATGCCGATCCCGGCATCCGCATCGGCCTCGACGCGCTGTTCTGGGATCTCGCGCGCTGGGGGCGGGCGCCATGAAACGCACGATTCGCAGCTTCGTGATCCGCGGCGGCCGCATGACCGATGCGCAGCAGCGCGCGCTCGAAAACCTCTGGCCGCGTTACGGCATCGACACCGACACCTCAGCCGACGGATCGACAGCGCTCGATCTCGACGCGATCTTCGGCCGCCACGCTCCGCGCACGCTCGAGATCGGCTTCGGCAACGGCGATCACCTCGCCTCGCTCGCTGCGCGCCATCCCGAACGCGACTACCTCGGCATCGAGGTTCACAGGCCCGGGGTCGGCCGCCTGCTGCTGAGCTGCGAGGCGCAGGGCAGCCGCAATGTGCGCGCCATCTGTCGCGACGCCATCGAAGTCCTCGAGCAGTGCCTGGCGCCCGCGAGCATCGACGAGGTGCTGCTGCTGTTCCCGGATCCCTGGCACAAGAAGCGCCACCACAAGCGCCGCATCGTGCAGCCGCCATTCGTCGCCGCGGTCGCGCGCGTGCTGGCGTGCGGCGGCGTATTCCGCCTCGCGACCGACTGGGAGCCCTACGCGATGCAGATGCTCGAGGTGCTGGATGCCTCGGCCGAGTTCGACAACCTCGTGCCCGGCGGGGGCTTCGCGCCGCGCGATCCGGAGCGCGCGGCCACGCGCTTCGAGCGCCGCGGCGAACGGCTGGGCCATGGCGTGTGGGACCTCGCCTATCGACGCCGCTGATGTGACGGCGCTCACGCGCGATCACGGGCCGCGACGCTACCCTTGGCAGCCTATGCCACCGCGCATCGCGTAAGCGCCCGCCCTCGCGACGAGCCTCGCCTTCGCCGCTCTCGCCCTCGGCGGCTGCGCGTCCATGAGCGGCAACGAATGTCGTACCGTCGACTGGCGCACCATCGGCTACGAGGACGGCGTCGCGGGCCATTCGGGTGATCGCGTCGCGCAGCACCGCAGGGCATGCGCGAAACACGGCGTCACGCCGGACCTCGCCCAATACCAGGACGGCCGCAGCGAGGGACTGCGCGAATACTGCCAGCCGTCGAACGGCTTCAGGGTCGGCGCTGGTCGTGGCAGATGACAGTACCGCCGAGCTGCGCCCGCAGGCGCTCGTCGACACCAGGCAGCTCGCCGAACGCGCGGGCCGCCTGAAGTCCGAGATCAAGGAGCTCGAGAAAGACCGTGCGCGCTACGAGCAGGAGCTCGAAGACTTTCGCGTCACGGTCGCCTGGACCGGTTGAGCGCGCTCGCGGCCTTATGCGCCGCGGCGCGCCCCTAGAACGCGCCTTTCAGTCCGTCGATCACGAACTGCACCGCCAGCGCGCCGAGGATCACGCCGAGCAACCGGCTCGATACGCTCGCACCAGTGACGCCGATCACTCTCATCAGGCGCTCTGCGAGCCGCATGAACACCCAGGCGATCAGGAGCACCGCGAGCACGGCCGAAAACAGCGCCGCCCAGTGCCCTGGCGTCGCGGTGATCGACACCGGACCGAACCACAGCAGGATCGTCGCGAGCGCGCCGGGACCGGCGATGAACGGAAACGCGAGCGGGAAAACCGAAATATCGGCACGCTGACGGTTCTCGGCCTGCTCGCGGCTCGTCGTGCGCGTACCCGATTCGCGCGCGAACACCATTTCGAGCGCGATCAGGAACAGCAGCAGACCGCCGAATATGCGGAAGGCTTCGAGGCTTATGCCCATCAGTTCGAGAAACTTCGCACCAAAGAGCGCAAACAGGAACAGGATCGCGCCGGAGAGCAGCACGGCCCTCCTCGCCATGCGCCGGCGGAATTCCTCGTTCGCGCCGTCGGTGAGGCTCACGAACAGCGGCAGCAGCGAGACGGGCTCGACCACCACGAAGAATACGACGAAGAATTTCACGACCTGATCGAACATGATGCTGCGCGGCAAATTTCCCGCTTGAAAGCGCCGGTTCCCGGGCGCAGGATGGCTTTGGATATCAGCATAGCAGTTCGGCCCGGAGGCACGATGATGGCGACTCCATTCCCGAATATCGGCGCCTGGTATCGCCTCGACTCTGGCGAGGCCTTTGAAGTGGTCGCCTGCGATACCGACGACGGCACGATAGAAATCCAGTATTTCGACGGCACGGTCGAGGAACTCGACATCGAAGACTGGGAACTGCATGCCGAGGAGCGCCGGCTCGAAGAAGTCGAGCCGCCCGAGGACTGGAGCGGTTCGTTCGATGTCGACAGCGATTTCGAGCGCGGTGCCCTCAGCTCCGACGACTACGAGGAGACCCGCGGCATGCTCGCCGGCCCGCTAGAAGGCCTCGACATCTTCGAATGACGCCGGGTCCACCGCCTCATCGAGCAGTACGCAGCCCGCCTCCACCCGTATCGCGATCGCGGTGAGCGCCTGACCCGCACAGGGGCCGGCGACACACTGACCCGTCGCGCGCTCGAACAGCGCGCCGTGCGAGCGGCACAGGATCAGACTCGCATCCGGGGTCAGAAACTCGTGGGGCCGCAGGTTGAGCGGATGGCGCGCGTGCGGACAGCGATTGAGGTAGGCGTGGACGCCCTCGCGCGTGCGCACCAGGAGCCCCCGCAGCGGCCAACTGCCCCCACCCACGACGAAATCGCGCGCACTGTCCACGGGCAGATCGTCGAGGGTGCACAGCACGCGCGACAGGTCGATATCGGTCACGCCACGGTGCCCGGCGCACCACGCGCATCGAGCGCGCGGACATCGCGGCGCAGGTACCACACGAGCGCGATGCCCGGGATCGCCGCGATGAACGACACGAAATAGAAAGTGGGCCAGCCGGCGCGATCGGCCAGGTAGCCCGCCGGTACGCCGAGGTAGGTTCGCGGAATCACCGCGATCGCCGACAGCAGTGCGTACTGGAAGGCGCTGAAGCGCTGGTCGCACAGCGCGAGGATGAAGGCGGTGAGCGCGACCGATCCCATGCCGCCGGCGAAGTTGTCGATTGCGATCGCCACGATCATCAGCACGTGGTCCTTGCCGGCCACGGCCAGCATCATGTAGGTGAGGTTCGACACGGCCTGGAAGGCGCCGAACCACAGCAGCGCGCGAAACAGTCCGAGCCGGATCATCCATAGCCCGCCGGCGACGGTGCCGGCGATGGTCGCGACCGCCATCGTGGTCTTGGTGACCACGCCGATCTCGGCCTTGGAGAAGCCGAGGTCCATCAGGAACGGCGTGAACAGGCGCAGCGAGAAGGCGTCACCCACCTTGTAGACCACCAGCAGCACGACCAGCGCGACCGCGCCCGGCCCCGACAGCAACTGCCGCAACGGATCGACGATCGAGGCGCGCAGCGAATCGGGCGGCGCCGCCCGCTCGCGCGGCTCGGGCGCGAACAGCGTGCCGATCGCGAGCGCCAGCATCGCCGCCGCGATCATCAGGTAGGCCGCCTTCCAGCCGGCGAACTGCGCGACGATCAGCGCGATCGAAAACGAAAACCACGCTGCCGCCCGATAGCCCACCGATGTCGCCATCGCCGCGAGCCCCCGCTCATGCGGCTGGGCGACGTCGGCGGTATAGGCGTTGATGACGATGTCCTGCGAGGCCGACAGCACGCCGATCGCGAACGCGAGGATGGCGACCGCGGTCAGCGCATCGGCGGGCGAGAACAGCGCACAGGCCGCGATCACCGCGGCGAGCGCGAGCTGCAGCAGGAAGATCCAGCCGCGGCGCCGGCCGAGGAATGGCAGCTGGTAGCGATCCATGAACGGCGCCCACAGGAACTTCCACGCATAGGGCAGGCCGACGAGCGTCAGCAGGCCGATCTGCGTGTTCGAGATACCGTAATCCTTGAGCCAGGCCTGAAGCGTGCCGTCGGTCAGGTTGTACGGCAGGCCGGAGGCGACCCCGAGTCCGAGCACCGCGATCATGCGCGGTTCGCGCAGCACGTCGCGAAAGCGCGGCCGGGGTGCGGCGGGCGTGGCGGCGGTTGCGGCCGTCACAGGCGCTTCAGGTCGTAGTCCATCACGAGCGGCGCGTGATCGGAGAACCGGTCGGCGGTATGGATCACGGCGCGCTGCGCGCTGCCCGCGAGTCCCGGGCTCGCGATCTGGTAATCGATGCGCCAGCCCACGTTCTTCGCGCGGGCCTGGCCGCGGTTCGACCACCACGTGTACTGGTCGGGCCGCGGATCAACCTCGCGGAACGCATCGACATAGCCGAGTTCGTCGAATACGCGGTCGAGCCAGGCGCGCTCCTCGGGCAGGAAGCCTGAATTCTTCTGGTTCGCCTTCCAGTTGCGCAGGTCGATCGGCTTGTGCGCGATGTTCCAGTCGCCGCACAGGACGAACTGGCGGCGTTTCCTCTTCAGCGCCGCGAGGTGCGGCAGAAAAGCATCGAGGAAGCGGAACTTCGAGGCCTGCCGTTCGGGACCCGACGAGCCCGACGGCAGGTACAGCGACACGACCGACAACTTGCCGAAGCGCGCCTCGAGATAGCGGCCTTCGTCGTCGAACTCGCTGACGCCGAAGCCGCGCGAGACCGCATCGGGCCTGCGGCGCGCATACAGCGCCACGCCCGAATAGCCGGGGCGCTTCGCGTCGTGGAAATAGCGGTGGTAACCGGGGATGTCGATCGGGTGGTCCGCGAGCTGCTGCTCCTGCGCCTTGGTCTCCTGCAGGCAGATCACGTCGCAATCCTGGCGGCCCAGCCATTCGAAGGCGCCCTTCGCCGCGGCGGAGCGGATGCCGTTCGCGTTCAGCGTGACGATGCGCATCGCCGCATGATAGCGTCCCGCCGCGTACACAGGACCCCCGCATGCAGGAATTTCAACGCACATTCATCGACCTCGCGCTGGCGCGCGATGCGCTGCGCTTCGGACGCTTCACGCTGAAGTCCGGGCGCGAGAGCCCGTATTTCTTCAACGCGGGCCTGTTCAACGATGGCGAGTCGCTTGCGATCCTCGGCCGCTGCTACGCCGCGGCCATTGCCCGCGCGGGCCTCGGGTTCGACATGCTGTTCGGGCCGGCCTACAAGGGCATTCCACTGGTCGCGGCGACCGCGATCGCGCTCGCCGGCGAGCACGGCCGCAACCTGCCGTGGGCGTTCAATCGCAAGGAAGCGAAGGACCACGGCGAGGGCGGCAGCATCGTCGGCCACCGTCTCGAGGGCCGGGTCCTCATCATCGACGACGTGATCACCGCGGGCACCGCGGTACGCGAGTCGGTGGCGCTGATCCGCGCGA
>DAOQXO010000072.1:0-13113 GCA_035342635.1 Steroidobacteraceae bacterium | reverse complement strand
CACGCTCGCGACGTTCATGGTGTTTCTCGTCGGTGCCGTCATGGCCGCTGCCGTCCTCGCGCCGCTGATACTGGACACCTTCCAGATTCCCTCGAGCGCGGCGCAAGCGCTGCGCGCAGGCGCCCTGGGCCTTGCGCAGCCGGTGCCGGACATCGCGCCCGTCGACGAATGGCTCATCGGCATCGTGCCGGTCAACCCGGTGCAGGCGGCCGCCGAGGGCGCGGTGCTGCCGCTCATCGTGTTCGCCCTCTTCTTCGCCTTCGCCACGACACGCATCGCGCCCGATTCCCGCGATCGCATCACCGGGTTCTTCCAGGCCGTCGCAGACGCGATGATCACGATCGTGAAGTGGATCCTGTGGGCGGCGCCGGTCGGCGTGTTCGCACTGGCCCTGGGCGTCGGTTACCACGGCGGCCTGAACGCGGCCGGCGCACTCCTTTATTACGTGGTGCTGCTCTCGGTGATGTGCCTGCTCGCGACCGGTGCCATGTATCCGATCGCGGCACTCAGCAAGGACATCACCCTGCCCCAGTTCGCGCGCGGCGCGGCCGCCGCGCAGGTCGTGGCCGCGAGCACGCAATCCTCGCTGGCAACGCTGCCGGCGATGATCGAAGTGGCGCAGAAGGAGTTCCATCTGCCCGCGGGCGTCGTGGGGCTCGTACTGCCGCTCGCCGTGTCGCTGTTTCGCGTGAGCACCGCCATCGCCAACCTCAGCGCCGCCATCTTCGTCGCTGCGATCTACGGCATCGACCTCACGCCGGTACAACTCGCGACCGGGGCGCTCGTGTCGATCGCGACCAGCATCGGCAGTGTCGGCGTATCAAGCCAGGTGAGCTATTTCTTCGGCGTGATGCCGATCTGCCTGGCGATGGGGCTGCCGGTCGAGGTGCTCGCGCTGCTGCTGGCGGTCGAGGTCCTGCCGGATGTCTTCCGGACGATCTGCAATGTCACCGCCGACCTCACCGCCACGGTGCTGGTGGGTCGCGAGCGTCGTGCAACCCCCCGCTGACCCGCGCGCCGCACGCGGCCGCTCCGGACTCGCCGCGGCCCTGTCGGCACTGCTCCTGCTCGCGGGACTGCTGCTCGCGTTCGTGGAACTCGCCGACGAGGTCATCGACGGCGACACGCACGCCTTCGATCGCGCCGTGCTGCTCGCACTGCGCACGAGCAGCGACAGCGCCGATCCGGTCGGCCCGGCCTGGCTCGAAACCGCGTTCCGTGACATCACGACCCTGGGCGGTACGCCCGTACTCACCACCGTTACGCTGGTCACGCTCGGCTACCTGCTGCTCGCGGGCCGGCGCGCGACCGCGCTGCTCGTCACGGTCGCAGTCGGTGGCGGCGTGCTGCTGTCGAACCTGCTGAAGGCGGGCTTTGAGCGACCCCGGCCCGATCTCGTCGCGCATCTCGTCGACATCAGCTCGCTCAGCTTCCCGAGCGGACACGCGATGATGTCGACCGTCACCTGGCTCACGCTCGGCGCATTACTCGCCACCGTACAGTCGACGCGACGCATGAAGGCCTACGTGCTCGCGGTCGGCGTCGCGCTCGCATTGCTGGTCGGCGTGAGCCGCGTATACCTCGGCGTGCACTGGCCGACCGACGTGCTCGCCGACTGGTGTATCGGCGCGGCCTGGGCGCTCGGCTGCTGGCTCTTCGCGGGCTGGCTGCAGCGGTGCCGGCAGCATCGCCGGTCCGGCATCATTGCCGGCGCCTAAGCGTGCCTCAGCGCAACGATCGGATCGAGCCGCGCCGCGCGCCTCGCGGGCCAGCAGACGAACGCGAGATTGATCAGGATGGCTGCAGCCAGCGCCAGCGCGGCGTTGCCGCCGTCGAACACGAACGGCAGCGCCGTGCGCGCCGCGACGAGTCTCGACACCAGCCAACCCGCGGCAAGACCGCAGACCGCGCCGGCAGTGGCAAGCACCATCGCCTCGAAGGCGAACTGGAAGAAAATATCTCTCGCTGTCGCGCCGAGCGCGCGGCGGGTGCCGATCTCGCGCGTGCGCTCGCGAACGGTGATCCATGCGATCGCGAGCACGCCGACGCCGGCGACCAGCAGCGCCGACAGGCCGATCCAGCGCACGAAGAAGCCGAGGCGTTCAGCGGCGGCGACGCGCGTATCGCCCAGCTCTTGCTGGTTCAGCACCGAGAAGTCGTCGGGCCGGAAGCTGCCGGTGCGATGCCGGTCGCGCAGCAGGTCGGTGATGTCGCGCACCGCGCCCGCCATGGCCGGAAAGCTGCCGACCTCGAGCACGAGCGCGTTGTAGTGCTCGACGTTCAGCAGCCGGCGCATCGCGGCGGTGAGCGGCACGTAGACCTGTGCGTCCTCGTTGGTCGCATCGAGCCCCTGGCCGCGCTCGGCGAGCACGCCGATCACCTCGAAGGGCACCCGGTTGATGAACAGCCGCTCGCCTAGCGGCGACTGCCCATCGTAGAGATCCTTCGCGATGGTGGCCCCGAGCAGGACGACGCGAGCCGAGCGCCGCAGCTGCGCATCGTCGAAAACCTCGCCCTCGGCGACCGCCCAGTGCTTGATGCGGAAGAAATCGGGCTCGCAGCCGACGACCGGCGCGACCTTCGACAGGCCCGCCGCCTTGAGCCTCAGGCTCGCACTGGCGAGCGCCGACGAGCGTACGATCGCCGGCACTTCGCGACGCAGGCTCCGGTAGTCGTCTTCCCGCAGCGTGGTCGCGATATTGCCGGTGCGCGCCCGCCCGCCGGTGCTCCGGTCTTGCAGCGCGGCAACGACGATCACGTTGGTGCCGAGCCGCGCGACCTGGTCGATCACCTGCTGGCGACCGCCGGAGGCGTAGTTCACCGCGGCGATCGAGCCCGTGACGCCGAGCGCGGCGCAGGCCATCACGAGCAGCGAACGGGTACGGTAGCGCCAGAGCTGGCGCCACGCCGCGCTCGTCAGGTGCCGGTAGCGGCTCAGCTGCGCAGCGCCTCGATCGGATCGACGTTCGCGGCTTTCCATGCGGGGTAGAGGCCAAACACGATGCCGACCGCCAGCGACAGGGCCACGGCGCCGCCGATCATGCTCCACATGTACGCCGGCGGCAGTTGCTGCAGCAGGGCGCCGACGGTCGCGCCGCCTGCGCCGATCACGATGCCGACGGCTCCACCGAGCGCCGAGATCAGCGTGGCCTCGGCGAGGAACTGCGCCAGTATGTCGGCACGTGTCGCGCCGACGGCGCGACGTACGCCGATCTCGCGGCGGCGCTCCGACACACCGATCAGCATCAGACTCATGATTACCGCGCCGCCGATCAGGGTCGCGATCGCGGCAACGCCGGTCACGATCTTCGAGAGCGTACTGCCGACCTGCTGGATCTGCGCCAGCGTCGCCCGCGGGCTGCTGACCGTGAAGTCGTCCTCCGCGGGCGGAATGATCCGGTGCCGCTCGCGCAGCAGCGCGCGCACGTCATCGGCCACGCGGTCGCTGTCGCCCTCGTTGCGCAACTGCACGACCAGCGTCGACAGGTAGTCACGGTTGAAGAGGCGCTTCGACGCGGTCGTGACCGGGATGACCAGCATGTTGTCGAGGCTCGCGCCGCCCGGTCCCGCACCGCGCGTCGCCATCACGCCCTTGACCTGGAAGGGCACGTCGGCGATGCGGATCACCTTGCCGAGCGGGTCTTCACCCTTGAACAGCACGCTGGCGACGTCGGCGCCGATCACGGCCACACGCGCGAGCGCTCGCTCGTCCTCCTCGGTCAGGTGGGAGCCGCTCGCGACGGCCTCATCGCGGATGTCCGCCCAGTTCGAGGACACGCCGAGCACGAGGGGCACGACCGACTCGTCGCGGTAACTGACGTCGAGATCGAAAGTCTGCTGCACCTGGGCGACGCGCAGCACGCCGGGCACGCCCTCGGCAATGGCCGGGCCGTCCGCGAACTTGAGCGAGGGCTCGACCGTACTGACCGACGGCATGCCGCGCGTGCTGCCCGCGCCGGGGCGGATCGTCAGCGTGTCGAACGTGCCCAGCATGCGCTTGAACTGTCGCAGGGTCTCCTGCCGGGTGGCCTCCCCGACCGAGGCCAGCGCGGTGAGCGCGGCGACGCCGACGGCCACGCCGAGCATCATGAAGAAGGTGCGCAGCTTGCTGCGGGTCAGCGAGCGCCACGCGGCACCGATCACGCGCAGCCCGCTCACGCCTGCACCCGTTCGCGCCGCCGGGTATCCGACGCCACCACGCCGTCGCGGATCACGATCTCCCGCTCGGCGAACGAGGCGACATGCTCGTCGTGCGTCACGAGCACGATAGTGCGGCCCTCGCGCTGCAGGCTCGTCAGCAGTTGCATGACGCTCTCGCCGGCCGCCGAGTCCAGGTTGCCGGTCGGCTCGTCGGCGAGCAGCAGCGGCGGGTCGTTCATCAACGCTCTCGCGATCGCGACACGCTGCTGCTCACCGCCCGACAGCTCGGTCGCGAAATGGTCCGCGCGCCCGTCGAGCCCGACTTGCGCCAGCAGCTGTCGCGCCCGCGCGTGATCGGGCGCCGCGCCGGTGTAGAGCGTCGGCAGCTCCACGTTCTCGAGCGCGGTTGCGCGCGGCAGCAGATTGAAGTTCTGGAACACGAAGCCGATGCGTTTCGAACGCACGTGCGAGCGCTCGTTGTCTGACAGCGCCGAGACGTTCTCGCCGCCGAGGCGATAGCTGCCCGAAGTCGGCGTATCGAGGCAGCCGAGGATGTTGAGCAGCGACGACTTGCCCGAGCCCGACGCGCCGCGGATGACGACGAACTCGCCCGGGGCGATCGCGAGCGACACGTCGCGCAGCGCCGTGACCGGCGTGCCGTCGCCGCGGGTGTAGGTGCGTGAGAGATGACTCGCTTCGATCATGCGTCAATTCTCCTGGCGTACCGCGCCGACGAGCACGCGCTCGGTCGGCGCGAGCCCGCGGCGGATCTCGGTGACGCCGCCGGCGCGAGCGCCGACGACGACTTCGCGCCGCTCGGCGCCGGCCTCGGTCTGCACGAGGACATACCGGGTCCCCTCCTCGCGCAGTACCGCCTCGTTCGGCACCACGAGCGCCTCGCGCTGCGCGGTCTCGATCGTCACATTTGCGGTCATGTCGGGCTTCAGCAGTTCCGCCGACCCGTCGATGCCGATCATCACCTCGTAGTTGACGACCCCGGAAATGATCGTACCCTTCGGCGCGACCCGCTCGACGTGGCCGCGAAACTCCTCGGCGGGAAACGCCTCGACCGTGAAGCCGACCGGATTGCCGGGGGCGACCCCGCCGATGTCGGTCTCGTCGACCATCGCGACGAGCTGCAATGCGTCGTCACCGATGATCGTGACGAAGGTCGGCGTCGTGAACGAAGCCGCCACGGTTTCCCCCTCCTGCGTGGTCACGGACGCCACGGTGCCGGCGATCGGCGCGCGGATCACCGCATAGCCGAGCTCGGTCTCGACGACCGCGGCATCGCGCCGCGCCTTCTCGAGGCGCGCGGTCGCCTCGGCGAGCGCGAGTTCACGATCCTCGACCTCGCTTTCCGCGACGAGCCTCTGCTCCTCGAGGCGCTGCACGCGCGCGAGCTCGACGCGCGCGCGGGCGACGTCCTGCTCGATCACGTCGATCTGGGCACGCGCCTGCGCAAGGCGCGCTTCGATGCCGCGCGAGTCGATGCGCGCGATCACGGCGCCGCGGTCGATGTGCGAACCCACCGTCACGTTCAGCTCCCGCACGATGCCGGACACCTGCGACCCGACCCGCACTTCGGCGCCGACGCGCAGGCGCACGACCCCGGTCGCGAGCACGGACGAGGCGACGGTGCGCCGTTCCGGCGTCACCACGCGCACCGCCGCATCCGCGGGGCCCTCGCCCGGGCGCGCCTGCCACCAATAGACACCGGCGACCAGCACGGCGAGGACCGCGCCGGTGGCTGCAAGCGCGGCGGCTCGCCTCACTCGACCTTCCCGTACACCATGACCACGGGCTTGCCGGCGCCGCGCACGCTCTCGACGGTCATCGTCCTGCCGTCACTGCTCAGCGAGCGCGTCTCGGTGCGCACGGTTTTCGTGCCCGCGACCGAACCCTCCGCGGTCGATGTGACCACCAGCTTGTCACCCACCCACTGAGCCACGGTCTCGGTGGCACCGCCCATCGGACCCGGGTTCGTCACCGGTGCCCCGGACAGGTCGTAACGCACTTCGCGCTCGCTTTTCTGGCCCTGGAAGTCCGAAGCCTCCCGCAATACCAGCTGAGCCGACGACTGCGTGATCACCAGGGTCTGCTGCATCGCTGCCATCATGCCGAGGTTCTCGCCGCGCGCGGTATCGAGCTTCCAGGTCCCGGCGAAGTTCGTCGGTGCGTCCGCGGCGAACGCAGGCAGCGCGCCGCAGAGAATGGCGGACAGAAGGCAGGTGGCGACGCGATTCATCTCGGTTCTCCCTTGCATCAGCCAAGTATAAGGGCCCGGCACGGCCGGCAAGGCGGTCGCCCGTGACTGCACAATGGTGGCGCCGCAGGAAATATTGCCCTGCCTCTGGGCGGCCATTCCCGGCGGGAGGATCATTCCACGCGGGCCATCGACTCCACCCCGGAGAACGCAATGAGAATGAGAATTCCGGCGCCCCTCCCGTACCGGCTTGTACTCCTGGCCGTCGCCTTGGCCGCCGGCCTCGTATCCGCGGTCGAACCGGCCGGGCCGGCTCCCGCTCCCGCCGACGCCCGCGAGCTGCCCTCGCACATGATCCCGAACATTCCCGATGCGGCCGAAGCGTACTGGGCACCGGATTCGCGCCACCTGATTGCGCAGACACGCGATCGCCGTGCGGTGCCGATGCCCAACGGCAGCCCGGGTGCACTCACGTGGATATTCACCGACGACGGCACGGAGATGTGGAATGTGAACGACCGCGGCCAGGACGGCTGTTCGTTCTTCTTTCCTGACAGCCAGCGCATCGTCTGGACCTCGACGCGCGATCGCATGGACCTGCCGGTCGGCAACTGGTCCGACTCGGACAACTATCCGCGGGGCGCCGAACTCTACAGCTCCGACCTGCACGGCGGGCACCTGCAACGCCTGACGAACAATGAATGGTACGAGGCGGAGGTCTCCGTATCGCCCGACGGCAAGTGGATCACGTTCGGCCGCCAGATCGACGGCAACATGGACATCTGGGTGATGCGCTCGGACGGCACCGGCAAGTTCCAGGTCACGCGGACCGGCGACTGGCAGGAGGGCGCGCCGTTCTTCATGCCGGACAGCGAACACATCATCTTCCGGGCCTGGCGGCGCGCCGACTACAAGAATGTAAGACCAACGCCGATGACGATCTTCACGATCAGGCGCGACGGCACCGACTGGCGCCGCCACACCTACGACGACGGCATGAACTGGCACCCGGTGCCGGCACCCGACGGGCGGCACTACGTGTACGTCAAGGCGCTCACCGAGACGAACTGGGAGATCTACCTCGGCGATCTCGCCGGCGGAGAGCACCGTCGCCTCACGTATTTCGACGGCCTCGACATCCTCGCCCATGTCTCGCCCGATGGCCGGAAGATGAACTGGGCCCGCGGGGCCGGCGCGGGATTCACACAGGGCTTTCGCACCCACGTGATGGACGTCTCGTCGCTCGGGATCGGGCCCGAACGAGCGGTGCCTTTCGATCCGTCCTGGGGTCGGCCGATGACTGCGGGCACGTCGGACTGATCGGGCACACTGCCGCGAGGAAGCTGCGTCAAGGCCAGTGGCCCGGCAGCTGGAAGCGCTCGAACCGATGCAGCGCCTCCTCGATCCGCGGTTTCAGCGCGCGGCGCGGCTGCCGGCCGAGCCAGGTCCATTGCTGCACGAGAAGCCGGCCGCGCGCGCGGTCGGTTTTCAGGTCGAGCGCTGCGACGATCTCGTCGCCGACCAGCACCGGCTGCGCGAAGTAGCCGAACTGGCGCTTCGCCTTGGGCACATAGGCCTCGAAGCGATGCTGGTAGCCGAACAGCAGCTGCAATCGCCGGCGCTGGATCACGAGCGGATCGAAGGGCGAGAGGATATGCACCTGCTCTCCCGGCGCCTGCACACGCGCTTCCAGCGCCTGCGGGCTCGCCCAGTGCGGGACTTTCTCCGCGCCCTCGACTACCACCGCCAGCAGCTCGCCGCTGCGTACCGTCGACTCGATAAGGCGTCGCACCGCGGGCTTGCGCCGCGCATCGAGATGGCAGATCGAATCGAGGCTCACGATGCCCTGGGCCCGTAACGCGCAATCGAGCCGGTGCGCGACGATCTCGCGTTCGGACGCGAGCCTCGGCGGGGCGTCCCAGCCGAAGTGCCGCCCGATGAGTTCGTAGGTTTTCACCATGCCGCGCCGCTCGCTCACCGTGACGACACCCTTGAAGAATGCGCACTCCAGCGCGCGCTTCGAAGGCTTGCGGCTGGCCCACGGATGGTGCCTGTCGACCAGGTCGTCATCGTCGATATCGCGGATCGACAGCGCACCCTCCGCCCGGATGCGCGCAAGCACGCGCCGCAGGTCGGTGCGCGTCACCGATCCGAACCAGCCGATGTTCGCCTGCCAGTTGCGCCGCATCGCGCCGAGGTGCACGTGCAGGTCGCGCGTCGGCACGTAGGCGAGCGCATGCGTCCAGCACTCGAACACGGACTTGTCGATCGCCTGCGCCTGGTGCAGGTGTTCGCGCCGGTAAGCCGGAATGCGCGTGTACAGGATCTGGTGATGGCAGCGCTCGACCACGTGGATCGTGTCGATCTGCACGTAGCCCAGGTGCTCGACCGCGGCACGAGTCGCCCCCGGGCCGTCACCGAAGGGCGCGCAGCTATCGAGGCGCTGTGCGCGCAGCCAGATGCGCCGCGCGAGTGAGGCACTGATGACGACGGGCTGGCGGCCGGTGCGCGACATGCAGCGCGCAGTCTAGCGAATCAGCCCTCGCCGGGCGGCAGCCAGGGGCAGGAGTCCATTTTCTCGACCAGGTCGAAAGCGAACACCATTTTCGCCATGCCGCACAACACGGCCATGATGACGCCGAGTTCGACGATCTCGCCGTCGCTGTAATGCGCGCGCAGCCGCTGGTACAGGGCCGTCGTGATGTGGCCGCGCGCATTGGTCAGGACCATGACATCGGCGAGCGCGAGCGCTGCCTTCTCCCGGTCCGTGAACGGGCCGTCCTCATACCCGGCGAGCGCATCGATCTTCGCCTGCGGCACGCCGCCGGCGAGGGCCGCGAGGGTGTCGGAGCGGTTGCAGAACGCGCAGCCATGAACGTTCGCGAGCCGCAACCGCACGAGTTCGACGACGCTGCGCTCGATGCGCCCGGAATAGAACAGCTTGCGGTAGAACTCCTCGAGGTACCAGTCATACACCTCGGGCGCCTGGCCGAAGACCTCGATGAAGGTGGTGTCACCATGCAGCTGCGACGCCTGGTCCCAGGCACCACGCATGTGCTCAGGGAGTTGCTCGCGCGACAGGCGGGCGAGCGGCGTATCGGGTCGCGTAGGCATACGTGGCTATGCTGCCACGCCGGATGCTAACGCGCGCCGGAAAATCCGGCGAGTTCGCGGTTGAATCGCCCGGCCTCCTCGAGGAACGGCGAGTGCCCGGAGTCGTCATATACGACCAGGCTCGCCTGCGGCAGGCGCGCAGCCAGTGCCTGCAATGCGGCGATATCCATGCTCGCATCGTGAGCACCGACGACGATGCGAACGGGCAGTGTCAGCTTGCCCTCGAGCCCGGAATTGTCGACCGGCAGGCCCCGCATCGCCGCACGGGCGTACGCGGGCAGCATGAGGTTCGCGACGAGCAGCTGTCGCGCCAGCGCATCGGGCAGCGGCTTCGCGGTCAACATGCGGGCGAAGGCTTCCGCCGCGGCAATCTGTCCGGGAATGTCTGGTGTCATCGCGGCCGCGGAGAGCTGTGCCATTCGCTCGCTCCGGATACCGCCGCGCGATGTCGCAGACGCCAGCAGCCCGCCGTGGCTGCCGACCAGCAGAAGGCCGCGCAAGCTGTCCGCGCCGTGCGCCGCGATGTAATGCAGCGCGACGTTGCCACCGAACGACCATCCGACGAGCAAGGGGCGATCGAGCTGTCGCGCCGTCATCACGCTGCGCACATCGTCGGCCCAGCGCTCGCGCTCGCTGTAGGCCTCCGGAGCCCACGGCTTGCCCGAGCCACCGTGGCCGCGCAGGTCGAAGGCGACGAGATGCAGCTGCGCGCACGCCTGCGGCGTGAACTGTTCGCTGAAGCTGAGATGGCTCTGCCCGAAGCCGTGCAGCAGCAGGACAGCCGGCGCCGCCACGGTGCCGCATTCGGTCACGGCGAGCGGCACGCCATCGGTTGCCGGCACGAACGAATGATGCAGCTCGGCGGCGGCCGCCGGTGCGAGCGCAGCCAACGCCAGCGCGAGCAGTACACCGGGCGCGGCCCGGCGTGGCGACGCGGGAGTCACCTCAGTTCGCCCAGCACCTCGATCGCGGCGCGTTCCGCCGACTCGAGTGCCGCCTCCATGCCACGATTGGCGAGCGAAGTATGCTCGCCGCAGAAGAACAGGCGCTGGTGCGGAGCGGCCATCGCCGGCAGGTAGCGCGTGACCTGGCCGGGTCCGAATACTGCCCAGTCGCCGGCGTTCCACGGATCCATGGTCCACGAGTGCACGGCGCCGACTTCGAGCTGGCCCTTCGCAGCCGGACGCAGGCGCTCGATTTCCCGAATGATGAGTTCACCGGCCGCCTTCTGGCCGAGGCGGTCCCAATAGAGCCCCGTCCGGCCCCGACCATAGACCATGAAGTAGCCGCGTCCGTCGTCCGACCTGCCGACACCCTCGGCGCTGATCCAGCCAGCCGGACCGTCGGTCCACATCGACGGTGGGAGGCCATCCTCGAGCCAGAACGGCGTGCGGGGGATCAGCACGACCTGGGTGAGATTCTGGTACGCGAGCCTGTGTACGGCCTCATGTTGCACGCCGTTCAAGCCCGGCGCGATGCGCACGTGCCGCAGCGTCGAATACGGCATCGAGCTGATGATCGCTCGCGCGCGGATCCGTTCACCCGACTCGAGTGTCACGACTCCGCTGTCGGCGTTCGCTTCGATCCCCACGACGCGCGCACCGAGGCGCACGTCGCCCTTCAACATGCGGGCCATGGCTTCCGGCAACCGCTGATTGCCGCCCGTGATGCGATAGCTGGCCCGTTTGGTGGATACGGCACTCGATGCGCGTCCCCACGAGGCGATGAACGCGAACATGAGCACGGAGACGTCATGTGCCGTATCGCCGTAGGATGGCACGGTACTGAAGGCCAGGTCGATCACGCGCTGATCGACACCCTTGGCAAGCAGGAAGTCGTTCAGCGAAATATCGTCGGCACGGTGCGACGGCAGGATCCAGTCTGAAAACGACTTGAGCGGATTGAGGGGTGCAAACAGCTTGCCCCCATACGCCCACGGCATCGTGTTCTTGTCGACCTCCGGAAACACGTTGTGCGGTGAACGCGGCCAGTCTTCCGGGGAAATGATCTTGCCGTCGAGCACGAGCACCTGGCCCGGACTGCGCGTCGTCGTCGCGCGAAGGTCGGTCAACCCGACCCCGCACTTCTCCGCGGCGGCAATCCAGCGGCCATATCCCGGGGTCGCGGAGCTTCCCCCCAATTCGGGCCGACCCGGAAGGTCGTACCGGGTATACACCCGCCCACCGATCCGCTGCCGACCTTCGAGCACGGTGACGCGCAGCCCTGCCTCTTCGAGCAGGCCGGCGGCACCGAGCCCGGAAAGCCCGGCACCGATGACGATCACGTCAGCAACGGACTGCGCCTGCGCGTAGGCGACGGAGCGGTACAGCGCCGCGCCGGTCAGCGCCGCCGCGCCGCCTGCGATGAACTCACGACGGTTGGTTGTCATCTCGCAGCCTCCCCGAGCCAGGCCCGAGTGCAGGCGCCCCGGGGGGCGCCGCAGCCGCTGATACGAGCGCCTTGCGGCGGCCGATCACCTTGTCCTGCCACCTGGCTCATGGAGGCCTTCGCTTCAGTACTCGAAACGGACGCGAATGCCGAATTCACGCTTCTCGAACGGCTGCACGAGCGCGCCGACCTGCGTCAAGTTGTTCGGGAGCGGTGCCGTGTCGACCCAGTCCACGGCGCGGCGCCCCGTGCGCCAGCCTTCTTCGTTGAGGCAGTTGCGGCAGAACAGCTCGACGTTCAGGCCATCTTCGCGGGCGAAGCCAATCCGCCCGTTCAGCAGCGAGTAGGCGCCGACCCACGCGAGATTGGTTTCGTCGAGATAGGCCTTGCCCTGGTAAGAGGCGTCACCGCGCAGGTACCACTCCCAGTCGGAGTTCAGCGTTTCGGTCCAGGTGGCCGACAGCGCGAAAGTCTCCTGCGGCGAGCGCGGCAGCGTCGCGCCATCGGTCTTGTAGTTGGCGCCCATCGGAAGGGTGAAGTAGGAGTTCAGTCCCGCGCTGATGAAGCTCGAGTACTCCGCGTCCACTACGCCCACAGCCGCATTCAGCACCAGCTGGTCGAGCGGCTGCCAGCGCAGCTCCACCTCGAAGCCGGTGAGCTCCGCGTTGCCCGGCAGGGTGACACCCATGGACAGGGGATTGCCGGTCGTGGGGCTGATGAAGGTCAACTGGGCCGAGCCCGGAATGTTGATCCAGTCCATCGTGTAGGCGGACAGCGCGAACCAGGAGCGCGATGAGCCGAGGCTCTGCTTCCAGCCGATCTCGTACGCCTCGAGTTTCTGCTCGGCGAGCTGCTCGCTGACTCCGGGCACCAGCCCACGGATGACCTCCTGTTCCGCCGGCGTGCGGATCGCGTACGACGCGTTCCGGCTGCCGCCGAGCGAGGCTTCGCCGTAGTTCGCGTACAGCGTCGTGTTCTCGAAGGGCTTGTAGGTCACGAGGAAACGCGGGACAGCGTCGTGTCGCGAGGTCTTCGATTCCGTGTACGGACCCGGATAGGTACCCTGCAGCGAATCCGTGCTGACGTCCTGGTAGCGGCCCTCGAGGCTCAGCGTCAGGTTCTCGAGCAGATCGTATTCGACCGAGGCGAACACGGCGCTCGTGTCCGTCTTGCCCGCTTCGACGGAGCCGCCACCGGCGGCGACCGACGGCACGCCGAGCAGGTTGGTCACGAGGCCGATGCCACCGTCGACGTCGCCGAAGGTG
>DAOQXO010000071.1:0-13140 GCA_035342635.1 Steroidobacteraceae bacterium | reverse complement strand
AGGTACTGGCGATCATCGAAGCGGGCGCCGCGCCCGCCGCGAAAGCCGTCGCCGCGGCACCCGCGAGAAAGGCGGAGGCACCGGCAGCCGCGGGCGCCGAGGCCTCGAAGCTCAGCCCGTCGGTACGCCGGCTGGTCGAGGAGAACCAGCTCGATCCGGGACAGATCCCCGCCTCCGGCAAGGATGGCCGGATCACCAAGGCGGATGTCGTCGAGTTCCTGGACAAGCGCGCGAGCGCGCCCCCCGCGGCCAAGGCACCGGCCGCGCCGGCCAGGGGTGACGGCGGTGCCCGCGCCGGGCGCGTCGACCAGCGCGTGCCGATGACACGGCTGCGCCAGCGCATTGCCGAGCGGCTGGTGCAGGCGCAGTCCTCGCAGGCACTGCTTACCACGTTCAACGAAGTCGACCTGGGCGCGGTGATGGCGCTGCGCGCGCGCTACAAGGACCGCTTCGAGAAGGAACACGGCGTGAAGCTCGGCTTCATGGGCCTGTTCGTCAAGGCATCGATCGAGGCATTGAAAAAGTTCCCGGTCGTCAACGCGTCGGTCGAAGGCACCGATATCGTCTACCACGAGTACTACGACATCGGTGTCGCGGTCTCCACCGACCGCGGCCTGATGGTGCCGGTGGTGCGCGACGCGGACCTGAAGAGCCTCGCCGACATCGAAAAGGAAATCGGCGACTACGCGGTCAAGGCGCGCGAGGGCGCGATCGCGATCGAGGACCTGACCGGCGGTACGTTCACGATCACCAACGGCGGCGTGTTCGGCTCGCTGCTCTCGACCCCGATCGTGAATGCTCCCCAGAGCGCGATTCTCGGCATGCACAAGACGCAGGACCGTCCCGTCGTCGTCGGTGGTGAGGTCGTCGCGCGGCCGATGATGTATCTCGCCGTCACCTACGATCACCGCATCATCGACGGGCGCGAGGCCGTGCAGTTCCTCGTCGCGATCAAGGACGCGCTCGAGGATCCGGCGCGCATGCTGCTCGGCATCTGAGGAACAGGCATGGCTGACAAATTCGATGTGGTCGTGATCGGTGGTGGCCCGGCGGGCTACCCGGCGGCGCTGCGCGCGGCACAGAACAAGCTCAGCGTCGCGTGCATCGACGAGTGGAAGAACCGCGACGGCAGCACCGCACTCGGTGGCACCTGCCTCAACGCCGGCTGCATCCCGTCGAAGGTCTTGCTCGAATCGACCGAGCTGCTGCATCGCGCGCAGCACGAGTTCGCGGCGCACGGCATTCGCGTTGCCGACATTGCGGTCGATCTCGCAGCGATGCAGAAGCGCCGCGCCGGCATCGTCAAGGGCATGACGCAGGGCATCGCGGGCCTGTTCAAGGCGGCGGGAGTCACCGCGCTCGCGGGCCACGGCAAGCTGCTCGCGCCGGGCCGGGTCGAGTTCACGGCGCACGACGGCAAGAAGCGCGAGATCGCGGCGAAGCACGTGGTGCTCGCGGCGGGCTCGGTGCCCATCGAGCTGAAGAGCGTGCCCTTCGACGGCAAGCACGTGATCGATTCCTGGGGTGCACTTGAACTCGATGCCGTGCCGAAGCGGCTGGGCGTGATCGGCGCCGGCGTGATCGGCCTCGAGCTCGGCAGCGTCTGGCGCCGGCTCGGTTCCGAGGTCGTGGTGCTCGAGGCGCTGCCCGATTTCCTGCCGATGGCCGACGGTGCCGTGGCGAAGGAAGCGCTGAAGCATTTCAGGAAGCTCGGCCTCGACATCCGCCTCGGCACGAAAGTGACCGGCGCGAAGGTCGCGCGGGGCGCCGTCGAAGTCACCTACACCGACGCGCAGGGCGCGTCGCAGGGTGTCACGGTCGATACGCTGGTCGTCGCCGTCGGGCGCAGGCCGAACTCGCGCGATCTGCTGGCGGAGGGGACCGGCGTGAAGCTCGACGAGCGCGGGTTCGTCGTGGTCGATCACTCCTGCCGCACGGGCGTCGACAATGTCTGGGCAGTCGGCGACCTCGTCCGCGGCCCGATGCTCGCGCACAAGAGCAAAGAAGAGGGCGTCATGGTCGCCGACCTGATCGCCGGTCACTACGGCGAGGTGAACTACGGGACGGTGCCTTCGGTGATCTACACGGCGCCCGAGATCGCGTGGGTCGGCGCCACCGAGGAGCAGGTCAAGGCGAGCGGACGACCCTACAAGGTCGGCGTGTTCCCGTTCATGGCGAGCGGGCGGGCACGCGCGATGGAAGCCTCCGCGGGCTTCGCCAAGATCGTCGCCGCGACCGACGACGACGAGATCCTCGGCGTGCACATCATCGGGCCGATGGCCGGCGAACTGATCGCCGAAGCGGTGCTCGCGATGGAGTACTCGGCCAGCACCGAGGACCTGCAGCGCACAATCCATGCGCATCCGACCCTGTCCGAGGCCCTGCACGAGGCGGCGCTCGCGGCGGACAGGAAGGCGATCGACATCCCGAACAGGAAGTAGCAGGATGACCTGATATCCTGCGCGGATGTCGACGCTGCAGGAACACATGCAGGACTGGCCGCTGACGCTCGACAGGATCCTCGAGCACGCGCAGCGCTGGCACGGCGCGCGCGAAGTCGTCACGCGCTCGATCGAGGGGCCGATCACCCGTTGCAGCTATGCCGACATCCACAGGCGCGCACGCCAGGTGTCGAACGCGCTGCTCGACCATGGCATCCGCCCCGGCGATCGTGTCGCGACACTCGCGTTCAATTCCTCGCGCCATCTCGAGGCGTGGTACGGGATCATGGGCATCGGCGCGGTCTGCCACACGCTCAACCCGCGCCTGTTCGCCGAGCAGCTCGTCTACATCGTCAACCATGCCGGGGACCGGCTCCTGCTCGCCGACACGGTGTGCCTGCCGGTGCTGCACGCGATCCTGCCGCGCTGCCCCCGCGTCGAGCAGGTGATCCTGCTGACCGACGAGATACACATGCCGGCCGATTTCGAAGCGCTCGCCTACGAGAGCTGGATCGGTCGCCACGATGCGGACTGGCAAGTGGGGCGGTTTCGGCGAGGATTCCCCGGCGGGTCTCTGCTACACCTCGGGCACGACCGGGGAGCCGAAGGGCGTACGGTACTCGCACCGCTCGAACTATCTGCACATGCTGCTCGCCGTGATGCCGGACATTCTCGGCCTCTCATACCGGGATACCGTGCTCGCGGTCGTGCCGATGTTTCACGCCAATGCCTGGGGACTTGCGTTCGCGGTGCCTGCGGTCGGTGCCCGCTTCGTCCTTCCCGGCACGCGCCTCGACGGTGCATCGGTGTATGAGCTGCTGGAGAACGAATCGGTCACGATCGCCGCTGGCGTTCCGACCGTGTGGCAGGGGCTGCTGCAGCATGTCGAGCGCGAGGGCCTGCGCTTCTCAAGCCTGCGCCGCATCGTGAGCGGGGGATCGGCCTGCCCCGAGTCCCTGCTGCGTGCCTACCAGCAACGCTACGGCGTCGAAGTCCGCCATGCCTGGGGCATGACGGAGATGTCGCCGATCGGCACCGTCAACCCGCCGGTGAACCTCGATGAGCTCGCGGTGAAGCCCGGTCGCGTGCCGTGCGGCATCGACATGACACTGACCGACGACGAAGGACGCCCGGTGCCCTTCGACGGCCGCACTTTCGGTCGCCTGAAGGTACGCGGCCATTCGGTCGTGCGACGCTACTTCCGGCGCGAAGACGAAGAGCTGCTCGATGCCGACGGCTACTTCGACACCGGCGACATCGCCACGATAGACACCGCGGGAAACCTGCAGATCACTGACCGCGCGAAGGACGTGATCAAGTCGGGCGGCGAGTGGATCAGCTCGATCGACATCGAGAATGCGGCCATGGCACATCCGAAGGCGGCGATCGCCGCCGTCATCGGCATGCCTGACGCAAGGTGGGGCGAGCGCCCGCTGCTGCTGGTGCAACTGAAGAGCGGCGAGGCGGCCACAGCCCAGGAGTTCCTGCAGCATCTCGAGGGCAGGATTCCGCGCTGGTGGATGCCGGAGGCCGTGCAGTTCGTCGAGACCATTCCACTCGGGGCAACGGGCAAGGTCGACAAGAAAGTGCTGCGGGCGCAGTTTGTGGCGACGGCCGAGGCTAGTCGTCGAGCTTGAACTCGAGGCGCACGCGCGCGGGGTGCTCGACCGGGATACCGTCTTCCCGTCGCGCGTCGTAACGCCAGCGTTTCACCGCGGCCACGGCCTCGGCATCGAATAGGCCGGGCGGATTGCTGCTCGCCACTTCGACATCCCGGACTCGGCCATCGCTGCCCACGATATAGGTCAGTTCGACGGAACCTTCGATCTTCCGGCGTCGCGCGTCCTCGGGATAATCGGGCGCCACACTGCGCAGCAGTTTCATGTCCATGATGACCGGCTTGGGACGATCCGGTCGCGCCTGGGGAATCGGTGCCGGAACTTCGGGCGGTGCGGACTCCGGCGGCGCTGCGGAATCTTCGACCGTGCGCCCCGCAAAGCTCACGGGCGTGATCTTGGACGGGCGAAGATCGGTGGGTTCCGCCGTTGGGCGAGGAGTTGCCGCCAGAGTGGTCGGCTGCGGATCGGCCGCGGGCTCCGGGAGCATTTCGGCGGACGGATCGGCCGCGGCATCGGCCGGTGCGGCCATGGGTGCGGGCGCGGGCTCCGGCTCCGGCTCGCTGGACGGAGGCGGTGCGGACGCAGGCGCAGCCGGCGGTCGAGGCACGGGAGTGCGCGCGAGGCGCTGCGTCTCCTCGGCCCGCGCCACCAGCGTTGCCAATACGCCGAGGCGCAGGTGCTGCGGATCCGTGCTCTGCAGTTCACCCAGTGCGGCGCGCGCGTCCGCGACATCGTCGCGGGTCAGGGCCGCCTCGATTCGCGCCGCCAGCGCTTCGCCGTCGGGCAAGGCCTCAGGCGCGGTCGCCGTCGGCGCGGCGGCCACCGACGGCGGGGAGGTGGGCGTGCCGGTGCGCGAGAAATACAGCCACCCGCCACCCAAGGCGAGGAGGGCTGCGCCGCCCAGTACTGCCGGTATCATCAGGCTGCGCGAGCGACTTCCGGTCCGTAGCCGACGCACGGGCTTGCTCGGGCGCGCGGCAGCGCGGCCGACGCCGGGCGGTTGCCAGTCGACCGTGGCGAGCGAATCCGGATCACCCGCGACGGCCGGGCCGCGCAAGCCATCGAGTTCGTCGAGGTCCTCGTCGAAGCGCGCGACGGGTGCCGGTGCCACGGGCGTCGCACGCGCCGCGTTCAACGCCTGCAGGCGCAGCGCCGACTCGAGCACGAGGCGCATGCCCGACTGCGTCACCGGCTTGGCGACGAACCGGTTCAACACGCCGCTCGCGACGAGCGGCTCGAGCGCCTGGCCATCGTTGCGTCGGCCCAGCGCGATCAGGAGGGTGGCGGGTGAGGCGCGATTCGCCTCGACGAACCAGTTCACGGGATCCATGCCGAGCGCACCGACATCGACCAGTGCCAGCACCGGCTGGCGCGCGACGAGGTCCGCACGCGCCTCACCGGCGTCCCGTGCGGCGATCACGCGGTACATCCTGTCCGGGAGCGCCGCACCGGCCGCCTCGAGCGAGGCGCTGTCGCGCGTCAGCAGCACGATCTGCGGAAGCGTGTCGATGGCCGGTAGGTCGGCGGTGTCTTCCGCGGGGACAGTCTCGTCACCGCCGAGCACGATGTTCTCGAATTCGCCGGACAGCAGGTCGCCGCGCTGCGCGATGGCGAGGGCCATCGCCGAGCGCAGTTGCAGGGAGTCGAGGGGATAGCCAATCGTATCGAACAGCTTGAACGGCGTGAGGTGACCGCCCAGCTTCTTGAGCCGGTCCGCGTCGGCAGCGAAGATGCGCAGCACGTCCGGATCGTTCATGCCGAGAGTCGCCAGGAGATCGAGACCCGATCCGTCGGCGAGGCGCTCGCAGGCGACCACGATGTCGATACCGCCGGCGCGCAGGCGCGCAAGACACTCGCTCTTGGTAGTCACCTGCACGCTGTCGATCAGGCCGGCGAGCGCACGCCCGGCGGCATCGAGCACGGCAGGATCGTGGTCGACGATAAGAACTCTCATTGCCGAAGCTTCATACCGCGCAGTGGTCTATCGAGACTCCGATTTATGTCACGAATTCGTATGCTGCATCGCACTATTTCTACGCTGTCCTCCGTGCGCTCAAGACGTTAGGCACACTTCCCAGACGTTGGGTGATGCGCGCGAGATCCGCGAGGTCCCGCACGTCGACCCGCAGGACCGTGGTGGCGGTGCCGTCGCTGCGCTGTGTGGTGGTGGTCAGCGAGTCGAGGCGCAGCCGCTCGCTCGCGATCACGTCGGTCAGGTCGCGCACGAGCGCCTTGCGATCGAGGCCGACCACGGTGAGCTCGACCGTCTGGGTACCCGCGTGCGCCTCGATCCACTGGCACTCGAGCACGCGCTCCGGACGCGCTTCGCGCATCCGCCGCAGGCCCGCGCAGCCCACACGATGGATTGTCACTCCCCGTCCGACCGTCACATAGCCGACGATCGGCTGCGGGCGCACCGGAGCGCAGCAGCGCGCGAGCGTGATCGGCAGGTCGCCGACGCCCTCGATCGCGATCGGCGAGCGCCCTTGCGTGCGGGGGGCGGCGGGTCGCGGCTTGGGGCCGCCGCGCGCGGGCGGTGGCGCGAGCAGCCGGTTGATGGCCTGCGTGAGCTGCGTGACGGTGATCTCGCCTTCGCCGACCTGCCGGTAGAGCGTATCGGCGTCGGCGACCTTGAGTTCCTGGATCAGCGCGGCGAGTTGCGCCGCCCCGCTGCCAGCCCGGGCGAGTTCGCGATCGACGCTCGCGCGCCCGGCCGCGCGATTGTCCGCTTCGCCCGCGCGCCGGAACCACGCGCGCACACGTGAGCGGTTGCGCGCCGAGGCGAGGAAGCCCTGCTCGGGCGCCATCCAGTCGCGGCTGGGGGCAGGCTCCTTGGCGGTGATGATTTCGATCACCTCGCCGTTCGCCACCTGGTAGGTCAGCGGAACGATGCGCCCGTTCACCTTTGCGCCCCGGCAGCGATGGCCGAGGTCGGTGTGCAGGTGGTAGGCGAAGTCGAGCGGCGTGGCGTGCTTCGGCAACTCGACGACCTCACCCTTCGGTGTCAGTGCATAGACGCGGTCGGCAAACAGATCGGCCTGCACTCGGTCGATGAAATCGGCCGGGTCGTCACGCGGCGCCCCGCTCGCGCTGCGCGGGGCAAGCAACTGGCGCACGGCGTCGATCTTGCGTCCGTAGCCGGCGTCGCGCACACCACCTTCCTTGTATCGCCAGTGCGCGGCGATGCCCAGTTCGGCCTGCGCATGCATGTCCCCGGTGCGGATCTGCACCTCGACCGGTCGCCCTCCCGGGCCGATCACGGCAGTGTGGATCGAGCGGTAGTCGTTGCCCTTGGGAGTTGCGATGTAGTCGTCGAACTCGCCCGGGATGTAGTGCCAGCGGCCGTGCACGACACCGAGTGCGGCGTAGCACGCCGGAATGTCCGCGCAAACGATGCGCACGGCACGTACGTCGAAGATCTGCTCGAAACCGAGCCCCTTGCGCTGCATCTTGCGATGGATGCTGTAGATGTGCTTGGGGCGGCCGTGCACTTCGGCAGCGACGCCCGCGTCGGTGAGTGCACCGCGCAGCTCCGTGCACAGGTCTTCGATGTAGCGCTCGCGCGCGACGCGGGTCTCGTTGAGGGCCGTGGCAATGCGCTTGTACGCCTGCGGCTCGAGCAGGCGGAAAGCGAGGTCCTCGAGCTCCCACTTGAGCTGCCACACGCCGAGGCGGTTGGCGAGCGGCGCGAAGATCTCGCGGGTTTCGGTGCCGATACGCAGTTGCTCGGGCGCCGGCAGATCGCGTGCCGCACGCAGAGCGACCAGCTGGATGGCGAGACGCGCGAGGACCAGTCGCGGATCGCTGACGACGGCGAGCAGCATCTTGCGCAGCGTTTCGGCCTGGCGGGCGTCGAGGGCGCGATCGGGCTGCCAGTCGCGCGGCATCCCGAGATCGCCGAGCGGGGCGAGGGCGCGCGCTATGCGTGCCGCACGCTCACCGATGGCGCGTGACGTGGCAGTGTTGATGTCGCGACCACCGAGCGCGCAAAAGGCCAGCGTGCCGAGCGCGAGCGCCTCGTCGTCGGCGAGTGCGCCGACGATTTCCGCGGCCTCGACGCCACGCACGATATCCGCATCGCGTGCGTGCGTATCGCACAGCGCGATGCGCGCGTGCTGGATGCTGGCGGCAAGCGCCGGGGGGCAGCGAAGGGCGGTATCCACGGCATGAGCTCGGGGCTGATTCGAGTTATCATACCGTTCACATGGCGGGACACAGTAAATGGGCCAATATTCAGCATCGCAAAGGTGCCCAGGACAAGCGTCGCGCCGGTATCTTCTCCAAGCTGCTGCGTGAAATCGCCTCCGCCGCCCGGGTCGGTGGCGCCGACGCCGGCATGAATCCACGCCTGCGCCTCGCGATCGAAAAGGCGCGCGCGGCGAGCATGCCGCGCGACACGATCGAGCGCGCGGTGAAGCGCGCGACGGGCGGCGGCGAGGGTGCCGATTACCAGGCCGTGCGCTATGAAGGCTATGGCCCGGGAGGCGCGGCCGTGATGGTCGACTGCCTGACCGACAACCGCAACCGCACGGTCGCGGCGGTGCGCCATGCCTTTGCGGCCCACGGCGGCAATCTCGGCGCGGACGGCTCGGTTGCCTACCTTTTCAACCAGGTGGGTGCCCTGGCGTTTGCCGCCGGAATCGACGAAGACAGGCTGACCGACGCGGCGCTCGATGCCGGTGCCGAAGACGTCGTGGCGAATCCCGACGGCTCGTTCGACGTGCTGACCGCCCCGGGCGACTTCGAAGCCGTGCGCGCCGCCCTCGCGCAGCGCGGACTTGCTGCCACGGCTGCCGAGGTGACGCAGCGTGCCGCGACCGGCGCGGTGCTGTCGGGAGAGGCGGCAACCACCATGCTCGAGCTGCTCGAAGCACTCGAGGAACTCGACGACGTGCAGAACGTGTACACGAATGCGGAAATCCCGGACGACGTCCTGGCGCGCCTACAGGCCTGATGCGGCCGGCCCGCAGCGACCGCCGGGTGGCGCGGCCTGCCGCATCCTCGGCCTCGATCCCGGTTCGCGACGCACCGGGTACGGCATCCTCGACATCGGCGAGGGCAGATGCACGCACGTGGCGCACGGCTGCATCGACGTCTCGGGCCTCGAGTTCGCCGTGCGTCTGCGCACGATCTTCGAGGCCGTGCAGGTGCTGATCGACGTGCACCGGCCTCAGGAGGTCGCGATCGAGCGCGTGTTCGTGAGCCGCAATGCCGACAGCGCGCTCAAACTCGGCCAGGCACGGGGCGCGGCCATCGCGGCCGTGTCGGCCGGCACTCCGACCTTCGAATATGCCCCGCGCGAAGTGAAACTCGCGGTCGTCGGCTATGGCGCCGCCGCCAAGGGGCAGGTCGGGCACATGATCGGCCGGCTGCTCGGGATCGAGTCGCGTATTTCCGCCGATGCAGCCGATGCGCTGGCCGTGGCCCTGTGCCATTCGCAGGCACGCCGCCTGGCACTGCTCGTGCGCGCGGTGGCGGGAGCGCGCCGATGATAGGCTCCCTGCGCGGCGTGCTCATCGCCAAGGCGCCGCCGCGGCTGTTGCTGGAAGTCGGCGGCGTCGGCTATGAAGTCGAGGCGCCGATGTCCACCTTCTATACCTTGCCGCCCGTCGGCCAGGCGCTGCAGCTGTTGACGCACCTCGTCGTGCGCGACGACGCCCACGTGCTCTACGGTTTCGCCACCGAGACGGAGCGGAGGCTGTTTCGCGACCTGATACGTGTCACGGGCGTCGGCCCGAAGCTCGCCCTCACGATTCTGTCGGGGACGACGGTCGATGCGTTCACGCGCTGCGTGCTGGCGCAGGATGCGGCCATGCTGACGAAGATTCCCGGCGTGGGACGCAAGACCGCCGAGCGCCTGCTCGTCGAGATGCGCGACCGGCTGCAGGCGGCCGTCGAGGCGGCCGGGGGCGAGCCCGGCGGCGCCGAAGGGGCGCTGCCCGCCGCGGGCGCCGAGGCGGAGGCCTTGAGTGCACTCGTCGCGCTCGGGTACAAGCCGGTGGAGGCCTCGCGGCTGTTGCGGGGCGTGCGCGCGCCGGGCGCGTCGACCGAAGAGTTGATACGTGGCGCGCTGCAAAGCGCCGCCCGCGAAGCGTGACGCTGATGGAGACGTCCATGCCGCCGGGACTCGAACGCATAGTGAACCCTGGGGCCTCGCGCGATGAAGAGGCGGTCGAGCGTGCGATCCGCCCGCGGCGCTTCGCCGATTACGTCGGCCAGCCCAAGGTCAAGCAGCAGCTCGGCATTTTCGTCGACGCGGCACGGGCGCGCGGCGAGGCGCTCGATCACGTGCTGATATTCGGTCCTCCCGGCCTCGGCAAGACCACACTCGCGCACATCCTCGCCGAGGAACTCGGCGTCGCGCTGCGCCAGACCTCGGGACCCGTGCTCGAGCGCGCCGGCGACCTGGCCGCACTGCTCACCAACCTGCAGCCGCGCGACGTGCTGTTCGTCGACGAGATCCACCGCCTGTCGCCGGTGGTCGAGGAAGTGCTCTATCCGGCGATGGAGGACTACCAGCTCGACATCATGATCGGCGAGGGTCCGGCGGCGCGCTCGATCAAGCTGGACGTGCCGCCGTTCACGCTGGTCGGCGCGACGACGCGTGCGGGCCTGCTGACCTCGCCGCTGCGCGACCGCTTCGGCATCGTGCAGCGCCTCGAGTTCTACGATGTTGATGAGCTCGCGAGCATCGTCGCACGCTCCGCCGGCATCCTCGGCGTGCCGATCGACGCTGCGGGAGCGCGACGCATCGGTGAGCGCGCGCGCGGTACGCCGCGCATCGCCAACCGCCTGCTGCGGCGGGTGCGGGACTACGCGCAGGTCAAGGCTGCAGGCCGGATCGACGAACAGGTGGCCGATGCCGCACTCGATATGCTCGAAGTGGACAGGCACGGCTTCGACACGCTCGATCGGCGCCTTCTGCTCACCGTGATAGAGAAGTTCGACGGCGGCCCGGTGGGCATCGACAGCATCGCAGCGGCCATCGGCGAGGAGCGCGGCACGCTCGAGGACGTGATCGAGCCGTTCCTGATTCAGCAGGGCTTCCTGATGCGCACCGCACGCGGGCGCGTCGCCACCCGCAATGCCTGGCGGCATTTCGGGCTCGCGGTTCCCGAAGGGCTGGCACCGACACTGTCGCTGTTCGAGGACAACCGATGAGCGAGTTTCGCTGGCCCGCGCGCGTCTACTGGGAGGACACGGACGGCGGCGGCATCGTCTACTACGCGAACTACCTGCGCTTCCTCGAGCGCGCGCGCACCGAGTGGCTGCGCGCGAAGGGCTATTCGCAGGCCGCGCTCGCGCGCGACCCCGGGATCCTGTTCACGGTGGTCAGCGTGCAGGTGCACTATCGCCGCCCGGCACGTCTCGACGACGAGCTTCTGATCACCTGCGAGCCGCATGCCGAGGGCCGCGCAAGCCTGCGCTTCGCGCAACGTATCCTGCGCGGCGCGGAACTTCTCGTGGATGCGGACGTCCGAGTGGCATGCCTCGCGGCGGCGACACTGCGACCCACGCGTTTGCCCGAATCGGTACTGGCAGAGGTCGACTGAATGACGGGAGAACTTTCGATCATGCGGCTCGTGCTCGAGGCGAGCCCGGTGGTGCAGCTGGTGCTGCTGCTGCTGCTCATCGCATCGGTCATGTCCTGGGCGATCATCCTGCGCAAGCGCGGCGTGATCCGCGGCGCGCGCGCCGAGGCCGAGCGCTTCGAGGAGCAGTTCTGGGTCGGCGGCAGCGACCTGTCGGCGCTGTACCGCGAGATCGAGGCGCGCGCCAACGTGACCGGCATGGCGAGCATCTTCCTGATGGGCTTTCGCGAGTTCGCGCGGCTGCGCCAGCAGGGCAGCGTACCGGCGGAGCAGATGCTCGAAGGTGCGCGCCGCGCGATGAAGGTTGCCCAGCTGAAGGAGATCGAACGCCTCGAACAGAGTCTCGCCACACTCGCGACTGTCGGCTCGATCAGCCCGTACGTGGGGCTCTTCGGCACGGTGTGGGGCATCATGAGCGCGTTCGTTTCGCTCGGCAGCGTGCAGCAGGCGACCCTGGCCATGGTGGCGCCGGGCATCGCCGAGGCGCTGGTCGCCACGGCCATGGGCCTGTTCGCCGCGATACCGGCGGTGATCGCCTACAACCGTTATGCCGACCAGACGAGCCGCCTCGAGCTGCGGCACGATGCGTTCATGGAGGAGTTTTCGACGATCCTGCAGCGCTACGTCGCGGCGCGCAGCGGCACGGGCGGAGGCTGAGATGGCCGAGGGCAAGCGCCGTCGCAGGCTGATGGGCGAGATCAACGTCGTGCCGTACATCGACGTCATGCTGGTGCTGCTGATCATCTTCATGGTCACGGCGCCGCTGCTGACCCAGGGCGTCAAGGTGGAGTTGCCGCGCGCCGGCGCCGAGCCGCTCGAAGTGAGGCTGCCGCCCGACCAGAAGCCGCTGGTGTTGTCGATCGACCGGGAGGGCCGGCTGTTCCTGAACGTGGGTTCGGACCCCGAGGCGCAGCTCGACGAAGCGACCGTCGCGGCGCGCGCAGCGGCGATGCTGCGTCGGGCCCCGGACCTGCCGGTGCTCGTGAAAGGTGACCGGAGCGTGCCCTACGGGCGGGTCATCGAGGCCATGGTGATCCTGCAGCAGGCCGGTGCCTCGAAGGTGGGCTTTCTGACTGATCCTCTGCCGGAGCGACGCGCGAAGACATGACAGGCCCGGCACGCCGTAAGCCGGGGGGCGGCAGTTATCTCGGACCCTACACTGGGTCCATTCTGCTGCATCTCGGCCTGTTTGCGTTGTTCGGGCTCGGCTGGGTCTCCTGGCGTAGCAGCGCGCCGCCGCCAGAGCCCCGGCAGCTCGCCATCGAGGCGGTCGTCGTCGATCCGCAGAGTGTGGGTGTACCGACGCCGGAGCCGGAGCCCGAACCGCAGCCCGCGCTCGAAGCTCCGCCGCCACCCGTTCCGGTGCGCGACGACGTCGAGGAGCGCCGCCGCGCCGAGGCGCTGCAGCGAGCCGAGGATCAGCGCAAGGCGCAAGCCGAGCGCCAGGCCGAAGCGGCGCGCAAGCTGGAAGCCGAGCGCCAGGTAGAA